>JBBPYR010000122.1:0-105041 GCA_038199755.1 Ktedonobacterales bacterium
AATGTGTTAAGGTTCATGTGAGTAATGCTCCTTGTTGTGATAACACGAACATTACTCTCTTCGGCAATCTCTCGCAAGTGAGGTTGCCATTTTGGTCAAGTTAGTCTAAACGTCAATCTGGTCAAAGAGGGCCATATTAAACGCGGCTACCTCGGTATCAGCAGCCAGTTTGTACAGATCCCGCCCACGCAGCGTGCTGGCCTGTTACGAGATTATGGGTTGCTGATTGTGAAGGTGGACGACAACACACCTGCGCAAAAAGGCGGCATCCTCGTCGGCGACATTCTGATTACGCTCGACGGACATGATATCCGCGACTCTGAAGACCTGCAACTGCTCCTTTCCGGTGAGCGCGTTGGCAAAACGCTTCCCGCTAACGTCATTCGCGGAAACGCGATTCAGACGTTACAGATTACTGTTGCTGAACGCAAATAAACAGATCCGATGCCTCGTGCGTGGGTGTGGCAAACGTACCCACGCACGAGCGCATCTCTTCATAAAGTAGGTGTGCAATGACACAATTAACCGCCCACACAACCCATTCATCGCTCCCGTTACCTGATGTGTTTTCGTCTGCACTCACACAGATGTTCCACACCGCACAGCCAAGCATTGTGCAGGTGCGTACACAGGGACGTGGCGCGGGCACTGGCATTGTGTGGTATAAAGATGGACGCATCATCACCAATAATCACGTGGTCGCTGACGATAGAGCGCATATTCAAGTGTTACTGGCAGATGATCGTACGTTAGATGCGCGTGTCTTGGCGCGTAACCCCCGCCTAGATCTGGCACTGCTCAAGGTAGACGCCGATGATCTCACCCCGCTGGAGGCAAATGATTCCGCGAAATTGCGGGTGGGAGAGTGGGTTTTCGCCATTGGTCATCCGTGGGGGCAACGCTGGGTTCTTACGGCGGGCATCTTCAGTAAGATGAGTACCGCCAAAACAAGGGATGGGCAGACCCTGCAATACATTCAATCGGATGTACGGCTGGCTCCCGGCAACTCTGGTGGCCCTCTGCTCGATGCCGACGGGAAAGTGGTAGGCATCAACGCCATGATCTTCGGCGGTGATCTCTCGGTCGCCATTCCTAGCAATGTCGTCACCAATTGGCTTGCCAGCTTACCGAAACGGCGCATCGTGCTGGGCGTGGAGATACAAACGGTGGACATTCCGCAAAATATTGGGCAGACACTCCAACCGCAACGCACGACCGGTGTGCTCATCGCTGGCATCCGTCCCGAACGGCAAGAGCAATTCCAGGACCTGCTCGTCGGTGATACCGTTCTAGCAGTCGATGGAAAGCCAACCCCTAACAATGCTGCCTTGCTACAGGTGTTGTCGCAAAGTGAGGAGCGTACCCACATTCCCATGACGCTCTTACGTGGAGGCGTGGTTGTGCAGGTAAACGCAGCAACGCTGCTGGCAGATTTGGGAGCGTAATAGAGATCGAAAAGCGGTTGAGGAAAGTATGATGGCTCTCCTCTCCCGCTTTTCTATTTTTCGGCCATTTCGCCGCTTATTCGCCTCCTAAAAGCACTTCACGGCCTTTGAGTGCGGACTCATAACAAGCGTCGATAATCTTAGCGCGACGCACCCCCTCGCTGCCTGTATGCGCTGACCAGTTGCCGCCTCTGATCGCCTCGATAAAGCCACGAACAACTGCTAGGTGGCCTTCTCCCCTCATCAGATGTGGACGTGTGTCAGCTGGCGCATCTGCGACATCAGTGAAGATACGTAATGTATCCTCCCAACTATAATTTTTGACGCGTATTTCCGCTCCACCTTTGGTGCCATAGATATTCACTCCGAAATCGTCACCAACGTCACTATGCGTTGCCCAACTTGTCTCAAGCGTCAAGGTTGCGCCGTTGGATAAACGGATAAATGCGGTCGCTAGGTCTTCGACTTCAAATGCATTGCCCGCACCGGACTTGCGCGATTTTTTATCCACACCACGCCCACTTTTACCGATTTCATTGTATGTTGAAGCCGTAACAGTGATTGCCTCTGGTTCTCCCAGCAGATGCAAGCCCATATCAAGTACATGGACACCAAGATCGATAAGCGGCCCACCACCTGACATCTCCTTGTTGACAAACCATGACCCACTACCAGGAATGCCATGTCGTCGCATCCAATACACTTTTGCATAATAAATGTGGCCTAAACCATCTTCGTCAATCACCTGTTTTAGCACACGAATGTCGGTGCGCATACGGTGATTAAACACAACCTCTAAGACACGGTTGGCCTGAAGCGCGGCCTGAGCGATTTGCTCTGCCTCTGCTCCTGTGCGTGCTAACGGTTTCTCGCTCAGCACGTGGAAACCACGCTCAAAGGCAGCAAGCGCAATTGGTAAGTGCAAATAGTTGGGTACACAAATACTGATTGCATCAAGATCATCACGTGCGAGCAGTTCCTCATAATAGCGGTGTAGATGTGGCACGTGATACGTCTCGCCAAGCTGCTGTAGTTTGTCTTCTTCCAGCCCGGCCAACGCGACAACCTGTACCTGTGGCAATTGACGATAGCACTTGAGATGAGTTTCCCCGCCAAATCCCAAGCCAATAATGCCAACGCGAATAGGCGCAGAAGCATGTTCTGAACTCATGTTAGTCAAAAAACTCCTTTTGAATGGTAATCTGTTACTCTTGTTCTATTACTGTATTGTACATTATCTCGTTGTGACCTGTGCAGAAACTCATGCTCATGTGCTACTATGAAAACAACTGATAGTAGTTAGTCATAGTAAGCGAGGAATATGTGACGGAAAGAAAGTCAAATATTGGCATCATTGGTTGTGGTCAAATTAGCTCTATCTACTTTGAAGCACCAAACACATTTGATATCCTAAATATCGTGGCCTGTGCAGATCTGGATATGGAGCGTGCTAGAGCGCAAGCCAGTCGCTTCGGCATTCCCAAAGCCTGCACGGTAGACGAGCTTTTGGCGGACCCAACCATTGATATTGTGATTAATTTAACTATTCCCAAAGTACATGCCGAAGTTGGTATGTCAGTAATCAACGCAGGGAAATCGGTGTATGGGGAGAAGCCACTGGCACTTAACCGTATACAGGGGCGAGAACTCCTAGATGCTGCTGCCGCAAAGAAACTGTTTGTGGGTAGCGCGCCCGACACTTTCCTCGGGGGCGGCATTCAGACCTGCGTCAAGCTGATTAATGATGGTGTGATTGGCACTCCTATTGCCGCGACCGCCTTTTTGGTGGGTCACGGCCCCGAACACTGGCACCTCGACCCAGATTTCTATTATCAGCCTGGTGGTGGCCCTATGTTTGATATGGGCCCGTATTACCTTACTGCACTGATCGCCATGATGGGACCGCTAAAGCGCGTGACAGGCGTAACAAGCATTGCCTTTCCAGAGCGCACAATTACCAGCAAGCCCAAGTATGGCACCAAGATTACCGTCAACACCCCTACCCACGTTGCAGGTCTGCTGAACTTTGCGAGTGGGGCTATCGGCACGATTATCACCAGCTTTGATATCTGGCATCACCAACTTCCTCGCCTGGAAGTCTATGGTACAGAAGGGACGCTCAGCGTGCCCGACCCCAACACCTTTGGTGGGCCAGTCTCAGTACGACTCGCGCAGGAGCATGATTGGCATGAGGTGCCGCTTACCCATGGCTACACGAAAAATTCGCGTGGTATAGGGGTTGCGGACATGGCTCATGCGATGTTTGAGGGGTATGAGCATCGCGCTAATGGCGAATTGGCGTATCACGTGCTTGACATCATGCAAGCCCTCCACGAATCATCGGTAGAGGGGAAGCATATTGAATTGACGAGCACTTGTAAACAGCCCACCCCACTCGCACCGGGGCAACCAATGTAGCTTGTGTGGGTAGTGGCTTACACCACTACCCCTTCTTCGGTCTCCCGAATGAGCTGATCAACTACCGCTTTCATATCGCCGGTGCGTTCAAACGTTGCCCGTTGTCGGTCTGCACTTGAGCCCTCTTGCAGAATGCGGTAGGCATACTCTACCTCGCGGCGGCTGCCAAGCTCGTCTACCACGTCTCCAATGAACCACTCTATCAGTTCGCGAATGAGTTCGCGTGCTGGTAGCTCCTGCTGCTTGCCAAAGTCAATCAGGTTTCCGTCCAGGCCATAACGCACGGCACGCCATTTGTTCTCCTCGATCAGATCGGTAGGATAGACACGGAAGGTCATATTGTCCTTGCGTAGCTTCCACAGCTTGGCAACGATGGCTTGGAAGATGGCAGCGATACACACGGCCTCGTCAATACGCGTGCAAACATCACAGACGCGCATTTCGAGTGTCGGGAAGGACCAGTTGGGACGGATATCCCACCAGATTTTACTGCCATCAGGAATGGTATTTGTTTGTGCCAGCGTGTCCACAAGATGGGTATAATCAGGCCAAGAGTTGAAGATGCGTGGAATGCCACTGCGCGGGAAATTGTGGAAGATGATGCTGCGATACGATTTTAGTCCGGTGTTTCGCCCTACCCAGAATGGTGAACTGGTGGAGAGGCAAAGTAAGTGTGGCAGGAAGTAGCGCATCACATTCATGGCATCAATCAGAAATTCGCGGTCCTCAATGCCAACATGCACATGCGTGCCGAAGATCAGCAGGCGTTGTGCCAATTCCTGCATATCCTCTCTGACACCAATATAGCGTTCTAGCGGGGTGATTTCCTGCTTTTCCCAGTGTGAAAAGGGATGGGTGCCTGCGGCGGCAATCTTCAAGCCGTTCTTGTTGGCTAATCCTATTAACGCACCACGTAAGCGTATCAGCTCTGTGCGCAGCTCAGCGGGTGTCTGGCAAACGGATGATCCAACCTCAATAATTGATTGATGCAGTTCTGGTTTGACCTGTTCGCGCAGAATGAGTTTCCCTTCCTCCAGGAATTGGGTGATGAAGGAGCGTAGTTCTCCGGTCTGAGGATCAATAATCTGATATTCTTCCTCAATGCCGAGGGTCAGTGAAGGTGCTTTCATAGCCTTTTCCTCTCTTGCCTGATTTAGCGTTTTTCTACAACAAACGTCGCCACAGTAGAGCCTGTGCCAGCAGTAACATTGAGCAGAGCCTCGCCCGAAAGACGTGAGAGGCATCCATCGACGTAATCTCCGTAGAAGACAAGGGGATTGGTATCAAGCATTTGTTCTGCGAATTCGATCTTGCCATCATGCATGAGAGGGTATGGTTCGCTAGGAATAGCCACACGCTCCTGCACGATGTATGGCTCGTTCAACGCTAACTGGACGATGCTCTCCCAATCCGTCGCGCTCATTAGCCACCCTAAGGCAACTCCCTTACCGCCATACTCATCATTTGGCTTGAGCACCAATTCTTCGCGATGCTCTAAAATGTAGGGTATCAGGTCGATCATTTGCCCATGATAGCTGGCTTTCCTCTCCTCCACGCGGCAAGTCCACGGAATGTGCGCCTCGATAGCCTCGCGCTCTTTCGCTGAAAATATACCTGCATTGCGCTCATCGCTCAGAACCGCAAGGCTGGCTTTCTTATGCATAATCTTGCAGCGGAAGGGGTTCACCATGCATACGGCGTTGTCGAGCACAGCCTTCACGACTGGTTGATCCATACCGCCGCGCTCGATCAGTTCGCTAATCAGCACGCGCTTATAGATAAGGTCAATCGTAAAGTCGCCTGCGACGAGGCGACCATTTTTGTACTCAACCTCGCGTGGATCGGTAATGATACAATCGATCCCTTGTGCCCTGAAATAGTCTGCGAACAAGACAAATTCACTATAGCTCGGCACTTCCCGCCAGTCGAGAATGGCGATGCGCGGCTTCTCGTGCCGACCGCACCACTGCTGATAGGCGTCTATCAGAACGTGCATGACGCTATGACGAGAGGGAAGCGTGCGTACCTCATACTTGCGCAAGAATTCGCGCATCACAGGCAAACCGTAAAATATTGAGGCCAGTGTATCATTGTAAGCTGGACTGGCAGGGGTCTCCGCATTATACTCCGTCAGGCGTAATCCTCCTCTTTCTGTCACGAAGAAGGTATCAACGCGCGAGGTCGGACTGGGGTTACGAAAACCTGGGTCGTGCCGAATAAGGTGCTCTTCCCAATCGAGCAAGCCAAATTGAGCGCGGAACGGAGCATCCTCTAAGGCCACGCGATACGCTTTATCAAAAGCACCCATGAGTATCTGCACGCGAGCTTGCAGAAAACGATACTGCTCTGGTGTCAGAAAGCGTGGCCGTAGAATAGTGCAAAGTGGACGCTGACCGAAGTAGAGATTGCGTCGTTTCTGTTGGTCGTCAAGTTGTGCCTGAGATGCTGTGGCTATATCGTCGGTGAGCAGATCATGATAACGATCAATCGCTTCTCGTAGTGCCGCCATAGCGAACCTCCCATCTTAATTACTTTATGGTCGATCTCGGTTTACAGTGAAGAAGGTATCCCAGCGCAAATCACGCTGCTGCGGGCGAGGTTGTTTTGCCAGGCGAATTACCATATCAGCCATGTGCTGAACCACCCACTCGAAATAAAAGGGTGTCAGCGAATTCACATCCATGTCCGGCGCGGGATTCATGAAATCGATGGCGTAGGGGATGCCATTATGAATTGCCCACTCGACGGAATTCATGTCGTAGCCTAACGCACGTACCAGCTTGAGCGAGTCTTGTACCACACGCAGACCGAGTTCAGGGTTAAGATGCTCATGTTCAACATAGTATTTCTTTTCACCTGGATTATACTTAACGGGTAACACCTCTTCCTGCCCCAGGCAGACGCAGCGCACATACTGTTCCCACTCCATGAATTCCTGGATGATTACCGTTCGCAGGCCGAACTGGTCATAGTAGTGCAATACCTCTTCCTTGGTGCGACAAATGAAGACATCCTTGCCACCACCGCCGAGAGCATCTTTCAGCACGCAGGGGAGGCCAATGTAGTCAAGAATAGCTTGCCAGTCCAGTGGGTACACTAGGTTACGCAAACTCTCGTTATGCACAATACCAGTAACGTATGATTTATTGGGCAAAACAATCGTCTTGGGGCTGGCAACACCGAGCTTGGTGGCGAGACCTGCCTCAAAAAACTTGTCGTCCGCCGTCCACATAAAAGGATTGTTGACAACGGTGGCACCCTGCAAGACAGCATATTTAAGGTAGGTACGATAGTACGGCACCTCGTGTGATATACGATCTACAATCACGGCATAGGGGCACGGCTCGTCCATGCGGGTGCCCCCGACTTTTACGAGTTCCGCTACCACGCCTTCGTCGCGTCGATTGACTTCATCAATGAAAGCAGGTGGGAAAGACCATTCTCGCCCCACAAATAAACCAACCTTGAGTGTCATAAGTCGTTTCTCCTCTTAATCGTGTCCGCCGATGTATAACTGAAGCATCTGTTGCCACCATGGCCAATCATGTGCCCAGCCATCCCAAATACGTAGCGCATTTCCGATGCCCTTTTGCCACAATACGTTGGATAACGTTTCGCTCGCTGCACACAACGAGTCATCGCGCCCAACCGCTAGGATGATATCCTGCTCCCGTAGTGCTTGCAAGCGGGCAGGGTCGTGCTCGTTGCTAATGAAGGCTCGCGGATTATTGAAATACACGTTATCATCCGAATAGCCATCCGCGAAACGCTGTATATCATACAGACCGCTCATGCCGATCACGCGCTTTACTAGGTGCGGATACACAAAAGCAAAGTTGACTGCATGATAGGCACCAAAGCTGGCTCCCACACTTATTAAAAAAGAGTTTGAGTTCTTTTGCATTGAGAACGGCAATACTTCATTGACGAGATAATGGTTGTATTGCGTTTGCCGCCAGCCACGGGCAGAGGGTGAAATGTGTTTGGCGTACCAGCTTTCACTATCAACGCTATCGACGCAATAGAGTTGTAGCCATCCCTTTTCGATCTGCTCTCCTATTGCCCCCACCATACCTGTATCTTCAAATTGAAAAAAGCGTCCTTGCGAGGTGGGAAATGCTACGACACGCGCACCCGCATGTCCAAAGACGAGTAATTCCATGTCCCGCTCTAAGGAAGGACTGTACCAGCGATGATATTCTCGATTCATGATAAAACAATACTCACTCTGACCTCTGTGGGTCTTTTCTCTATACGAACAGCCAGTTTACTTTCTAACCTTTTTACTTTGTTGGCATTTGGTTATATATCGGTAGCCAGTTAGTCGCAATCTGGTTTTGGGCTGCTTTAAGCGTTATCGCCCCCGAGCACACTTGTGCGTGGAGGTAATTCTCAACTTTGTCTTTTTCATGGAAGCCGGGTTTTGGGCTAGCGGCCTCCGGCCAGAGGTTTGCAATATCATTGGAGCCACCCAATTCGAGGCTCACAAGATGATCGACCTCATATTCACCGGTGGCATGATGGGTGATGCCATACTCAGCATACACTTGATCTTTCTCGCTGGTAGGAACATTACGGACCGATTTCGAATAACCCGACTGGCAAATTTGCGCTTTCGTTGCGCTGCTGATAATTGCGCCCGGTGTGCAAGCGGAATCTTGTAAACCACCGTGTGCAACACACCCTGATGTCTTTGTTTGTGTTCCGAAGTGTGCTGCATTCGAATTGCTTCCAGAGGGCGATGTAGTCGAGCCTGAGCTGCTTCCAACTGTGGGTGTTGCCAAGCCACTCGTTGAAATTTGTACGTTGCAGGCACTGAACGCCAACAGAAGAATTGCAATGAGCACGAAAAAGCGTGCATAGCTAACCATTGTATAGAATCCTTTCCCGAAGAGGTGAATGCACACTTACTCAGATTGTAAGACCATCCAAGTGTTCTCAAAATGCTTCTTGTGCAGGTCTGTTGCAGTGATCCAGTAGTACAGCATACCATTGTTTGCCCACACCATGCTTGCCTCTTCGTCTGTGTCGATTTGCAAGAGCAACTGCCACTCGTTTGCGTTTTTTGCTAGCTCGGTGGCCTGCGGACTCGTCTCATCTTTTATACCATGCGAGACGAGTTGGCATTGTACGCGCATATCATCCTGAATGGTATCGGGATTGCCCAGCAAACGATGGTGTACTTGTCCATGGTCTTCCTTACTAGGGAAGGTTGCTAACAGGTCTTCGTACTTCTTCTGCTCTTCTTCTGTCCAGTCAAAGCTGACAATCTCCAGCTTGGGATATTGAGAAAGCGTAATTTCGCTTGTGAAGCTGATGCCACATGATTGAAAGTGGCTACTTTGAGGAAGTGATGCAGGTGCATTTGCACGCTGTAAATGCGTAAGGTCTTCGTGGAAGAAGACTTGCCATCCTCCCTTGTCTTCAAGGTTCTCACCATAGGTCTCTTGTTTCGCATCATAGAAAAACCAGAGCATTCCATTTGTGGGGAGGACCTTGGTGATATCATACTCTTGCGCGTCTTCCATACGCACCTGTGCGATAAATGACTGTGGTGTGCCCTTCCAGTCAGGCCATGTTATGCCTGTGGGTAGATCAGGCAATCCTCCTACCTTCGACGTTCCAATAGCGAAAGCCTCTTCAACGGCTGAATTCGTCGAGAGGCGTATCGAAGGTTTTGCTAGCGCATCAAGGTCTTTTAGCAAGCGTGTGAGCCCTGCTGCTTTAAATACGGCCTCTACCTCATTCTTATTCATATCCTTACACCTTACCCCTTTTTATTTCTTCAATACGACTAGGGCAATTTCGTATATACGAAGTATCATATCAGATATGGGTGGATGGATACAAACTTGGCTGTTTAAGCGAGCTTACACGCTTCTAAAGTGAGGCGAACTACCTGTGCTAATCCCAATCCTATGGGTGCCACATGTAGAAACTCCTCAAGGGTGTGTGCGCCATCTCCCACGGTTACACCAATGCACACGCTCGGAATGTTCAGGCTAATCGGAATGTTGGCGTCGGTGCTTGATGCTTGGTAGATAGGCTCATACCCCAGCCAGCGTATGGTTTCCGCTGCCAGCGTGATGAGTGGGTCGGTTTGCTCTCGTTTGCCTGCTGGTCGTTCGCCTACCTCTATAATTTTTGTCTGTAGCTCTGCTCCAGCTGTCTGCTCGATGATCTTGCGGGCTTGACCTGCAAGCTGATCCAACGCGGCCACATCTACTGACCGCATATCTAGTAAGGCCTCAGCGTATGGGGCAATGGTGTTAATGGAGGTTCCACCGGAGATCATACCGACATTATAGGTCGTTTTCGGTTGCCGCGGTACGGTAATATTCGCGATGGCGGCGATAATTCTTCCTAATCCATGAATAGCACTTGCTTGACCAAATGAGCCAAAAGAGTGACCACCTGCTCCACGCACCTCTATACGCCAGCGCTTTGAGCCAACTGCCTCATTCACGATATGGCCTAGTCGTCCATCTAGGGCTATTACTGCTGTTAATTGGTCACGATAGCGTTCTATGGCCGCTTGTGTTCCCCGTAGGTTTCCCAATCCCTCCTCGCCTACCACTGCGGCGGCAATGATATCCCTGTCCGTCTCTATCTTCAGTTCGTCGAGTATATCTAGGGTAGTAAGCATGGTAGCAATACTGACACTATTATCCCAGATACCGGGACCGCGCAAAATATCGCCGTCCCGTTGTACGTTGATCGGGGTTCCCTCTGGAAAGACGGTATCGGTATGGGCAATCAGCATAATGGCACCATCCATATGTCGCTTTCCCCTGCCACGGCGTGTATACACATTGTTGATTGCGTCCATCTCCACTGTATAGCTACGCTCACGTAAGAGCGACGCCACGAATGTAGCGCGTTCGTGTTCACTACCAGTGGGTGCCGGGACTTGGCAGATACGAGATGTTAATTCTGCAACAGCCTCAGTTTTTCGCAGTGCTGCTAGCCGAATCTGCTCTAGATGTGTGTTGTCTATAATAAAACTCTTTCTACAGATTACTTTTTTCTGTATACAATGGCTATACGCAATTTTTGTGCATAGGGGTCCAGACAAAAGGTGGAGACCGATGGCAAACTATTTTAGTGCCTCACGTACGATGGCTGCCGTTTCGTCTATTGCCAGTTTCGCCTTGTCGAGCGGGCCCGCCATCGTGAAGAAACCATGGATCATACCATCATAGCGTTTGAAGGTAACAGGGACGCCTGCCTCACGTAATCGTTCAGCGTACAGTTCGCCTTCATCTCGTAGGGGATCATATTCGGCGGTAATAATGAGTGCTGGTGGCAAGCCTTTCAAGCTTTCAGCACGGAGTGGGGCGAAACGGATATCCTTCCCATCTTCATCCTTGACTAGATAGTGATCTAAAAAGCGTTCTATGCCCTTGAGCGTGAGAAAATAACCATCGCCATTCTCACGATAGGATGCTCTTTTTACAGCGTCGCCAAGATAGTCTGTCGCAGGGTAAATGAGGAATTGGTAGGCTAGTGATGGTCCTTGAAGGTCGCGTGCTAGCAATGTTACAACAGCTGAAAGGTTGCCGCCAGCACTATCTCCGCTAACGGCAATTCGTGTTGCGTCACCGTCGAAGGTGTGTGCGTTTTCAGCTACCCACTGCACCGCTGCATAGCTATCCTCTACGGCAGCAGGGAATTTGTGTTCGGGCGCGAGTCGATAATCAACTGAGACAACGATGCAGCCAATGCGGTTGGTGAACTTGCGGCACAACATATCGTGCGTATCTAGATTGCTCAATACCCATCCTCCACCATGAAAATACACGAGGACAGGATATGGAGCCTCTCCCTCTGGCGTATAGATGCGTATCGGTATCTCACCTGCTGGTCCAGCTATGCTGTGATCCTCTACCTTCCTAACTACTTCAGGTTCTCCGTTCATCGTCGGTGCTAGGATAACGCGCTGTTTCCGCACCTCGTCCAGTGGTAATTCGTACCAAGCAGGAGCTAGAGCCATTTGTTCTAATAGTGTTTTTGTCTGTGGATCGAGTGGCATGGGTGAGTTTCCTCCAATTCTTTTGGTTTATTGTAGTTTATGGCTATATGAAATAAATTAATCAAAGTGTGGCTTTTCGTACTGGAGCGTGGTAACGCCGATCAAAACAGCCACACAGCCACCTATTTGCCAAGCATCTAGGTATTGCCCCAGCCAGAAATAAGCGATGATGCCAGCCGCCACCAATTCCATCATGGCCGCGATACCCACCCGCGTCGCGTCGATGCGTCGTAACGCGCCCAACACTAGCGTAAAAGGAATTGCCATGCCTAGCACGCCAACACCAGCTATAAGTAAAAGATGATGCGGTGTCCAGGTTGATGCGGGGATCGCCCACGGTGGTTGCACACACAACCAAAAAATGCTAGCGACAAGGGCACCATAGGTGGTGGCGGTGAACGTTGGAAGGTCGCGCCCAACGCGTCTTCCCAAGAGCAAATACGCGATATACGTGACTAAGGCCAGATTTGCGTACAACAAGCCCAGTCCATCCAGCCGACCGAGGCTTTGGTGCCATATGCCTGTCAACAACAGGACGCCACCGAGGGTCAGCACGAGGGCGAGTATTACTGAGGGTGAAGGCAAGCGCCTGCGCCACAGTGCTTCGCCCAGCGTCATCCAAGCGGTCGCGCTAAATTGGATGACGAGCGCGACCGCAATAGGTAAGCGACTAATCGCTACGAAGTAGGTGTACGTCACCAAGGCCAATGAGAGACCAAAAGCAATGATCCAGCCCCAATGACGACGTGGCAGTTTTAAGCCTTTGCGCCATCCTAGTAGCAGGATAGCGAAGAGACAAAAACCGCCAATAATCATTCGTAACTCGACAAGTGTGATCGGAGAAATGCCATCGTCAAAGAGTAAGCGTGACAGGCTACCATTAAAACCAAAGAGAATTGAAGCACTAATGACCATCGCATAACCAAGCAAACGGTAGGTTCTGTCGTGCCGTGCGCTACTCATTAGATCGCCTCGCCACACAAGCTACAAAAGCGACGATTGCTTTGTTCGCGCCCACAATGTGGGCAACGGTAAAGCACCGGAGTGCTAGCTGAAGATGACGAAGGCGAGGGATTGTTGCCGGGTCCACTGCCACTACTCGCGCCTGTTGGCATATGAACATAGCGCCCATCCAGGATATCCTTATATTCGCGTGTCTCAGCCCAGTTCACAATTTCCTTAGCACGTACAATCGTCAGGGGATGATTGAGTGGCGTCACCAAAAGCGTCTTATATACACGGTCTAGCAGATTGGCATCTACCTCTTCATATAGGTCGGCCTGTTTGAGAAACTCGCTTGCACTCATCTGGTTACGCTGAAAGAGCGTGCCACCTGCGAGCTTCATCATCAGCGTCAACATCACCTGTGGGTCCTGTACTACAAGCAAGGCTGCGCGGTCAGCCGAAAACTCAGACTTGCGGTCCCACTCCAGCAGAGCTGCCTCTAGCGTTCGTCCCACCAAGCGACCAATGCCGAGCGTCATATCGCCAATTAGAGTGAGCAAGAGACTGATCACACGGGCCATCGTCTTATAGAGGATATGCCCTGATTTAATATGCCCTAGCTCATGAGCAATCACCGCTAACACCTCATCTTCGCTCATTAAATCGAGCAAGCCGCTCGTGACCACAATATAGGGATGATTATGCCCACTCGTATAAGCATTCGGAGCAGGATATTGCGCGACATACAATTCAGGTTCGCGCACGTCAAGAATCGCGCACGCCTCCTGCAATTGGGTGTACAATTGTGAGCATTGTGCGGGTGACACACGCACGGTCTGCGCCACATTCTGTATGTAGGCGACACGTTCAGGAAAAAGTTCGATGAACTTGCGTATGATAATATCCAGACCTGGCACTTTTTGCAATGCCCCAAGCGCAGCTCTATCATAGGGGTGTTGCAGGGCAGCGGGATCGAGACCAGGGAAGCGTCGCCTCGTCTTAGACTGAGCAGTAGACATTATAGACAACCTTTCTATAGCGAATTCTCTGATTATTTGATATGTCATAACATACACGGCAAAAGTGCTTTGTATTCTATCACAAACTGATGTTCACTTGGCGGCAGACAAAAAAGAAAGAGCCGTCCACGGAGAAGTTTATGCTAGCTTACCCGTTCAACGGCTACTCTATTTGTAGGGTATAGCCTGGACACTTCATACAGCAGTAGGTATACGGAGCATACAAAGCTGTAGAGGAGTAACTGGCTATGAGTCAAATTCAACTGTGATGCGAGGAAGCTTCAGTTGAGCCTTATGATGGAAAAATAGTCGTATTGCCTGCGCTACAATTTCATTATCACGGGGTTGCTGCAACTTATCGTGTTGCACGACGCGCTTGGTCATGACTTGTACGCGCCACACGCCATTTGTGCGCTTCAAACCTGCTGGAATGGCAACACGAAGAAGGGCGGCGACACGGGGGGATTGACGGTTAATAACCTGGAGGATATCGGACCAATGTTCATGCATGACGGAAGTGAATTGTTCTGAAAATTCGTCGTATCGAGCATGCGGCTTTTGTTGCTCCACGGAGAGCCTCCTCGTAACACTCAAGGTACTGACGCTGCCAAAAGTATACCACAACGCGTGTGTATTTACTATGGTAATGAGCAACCTTCCACTACTAAGGGTTTAATGTTGTAATGAGCAACTTTCCATTTGTACCCAAGAAAAAGAGTACCACATCCACCACCGACTCCCAAATGGGAGAGCAAGCATCCCCACCGGTGCCAGAGCAACAAACGTTTCATGAGCATTTGCGTGCATTAATGCGAAGTGCCGTCCGTGTGGTGATCGCAGAAGTGATGCGCGAGGAATTGAAGCAGTTACTAGGGGCCGCCTGGGGAGAGTGTACCCCGAAGCGGAAAGGCTACCGCAATGGGACCTACACCCGGGATTTGGCGACCTCATCGGGTCCCATCGAAGCCCTTCACGTTCCTAGAGACCGCGAAGGCCAGTTCCATACTGGGGTTTGTGGTGCAATGGAACAAAGAAGTGGTCTAAGGGCTGCCTTTTGATCTGACCAGCAAAGAAAACCTCAATTTCCCGTTTTTGTTGATATCTCTCTCTCTGGTAAAACTTGCTCGATGTCATTGTCCCCCTCAACGACTGCAGCATCAATCGGTTTCTCTTTGTCAAAAGAAGAGCTACTAGAGGTAGCTCTCAGATAACCAAGATGTTAGGATGTAGACAGGGATGCATGGCCAATCCGCACTGCAATGCGGCCAATCCGCATCTCCCACTGGTCTTCTACCGTCTGGTTCATGACCTGAACACGCAGCCGATTACCTTCCAGACGCCCCAACAGGTCACGGTGCAGTTCAGTGGTGACGATCTGATGCACTGGCTCGTCCAGGCATTGTCCAACACGGATCTCATTCCCCTGTTGCCAGCGGTGCTCTTCCAACTGCGCAACCACGACTACACGCAGCTCTCTCGCATCTATGGCACCGTGGGAACTGACGATGACACGACGAGCATAGGATTGTTCTATGCGGTGGAGTGTGGCGAAGACATGGCGTATACCACACTGCAGCGCCTTCAGGCATCCGTTCAGGTGCAAGCACCTGAACTTCGACCTTGGATGCTCGCCTCCCTTCTAGGGACGTACCGTGCATGCCAGTTCTGGAATGTAAAGCCCGTCCCAGCAGTGCAGAAAGAGCCCGTCACCAACTCCATCCCAACGCTGATTCTGGAAGGAGAGTACGACCCACTTACCCCACCGGCCAACGGGATACTCGCAGCGCAGACGCTCAGCAGAAGCTTCTTCTTTCTGTTTCCGGGGGTGAGCCACGGCTTACACACGACCAACCCGTGCCCACGCGAGATCGGACGCGCCTTCCTGGACCATCCAACTGTCAAACCCGATGCCAGCTGCATCAGCAGCATGCCAGAACCCGACTTTAGGTAATCACGCTCGCGAGAGAGAGGCGTGGCGATCCTCGCGGTCGCCACGCTCACCTCTGCACGAGCCTTGACCTCAAAAACGGAATGAAACAACGTGTGCTCCATGGCTTGCCCTCCGCCTAGAGCCTCTGCCCATCTTCTCCGTTGAGGTGACACGCTCCGTACACCAAGAGGCAGAAGCAGAGCAGAGGCTCTAGGCGGAGGGCAAGCCATGGACCCGCGAGCAACGCCGTGCGGTCAAAGCTCACCTGGTGGCTGGGATGCAAGAGGGCCACTCGTGGCAAACAGCGGCAGCACAATCTGGGTTACAGATCAGTCAATCGAACGCCTATCGGCTTTGGCAGGCTTGGCGTACATGTGGTGAGACGGCACTGCAAGATGAACGACAAGGCCATCCCAGCAAACTGCGTGGAGAGGCCGTCAACAAGCGGAGTTCCATTCTCCCGAATCGCCCGCATCATGTCTTCGATCTGCAGGGCATGGCTTCTGATGGAAAGCGCAGCAGGATCCTGAGCGGCAGACAGAGCCGCAGGAGAGGAGGGGGCGCGTTGCTCGCGAGGAGCACCGTAGGAGCTTACCCCCTCATGATCATCGCGAGCCAGGTGCAGATAGCTCAGACGGTCATCTTCAATGACCGCTGATCCTTGGTCGCCATAGATATCGACGCGGGTACCCATGCCGGGATAGGCACCTGTTGTCGCGGAGATCGTCCCCAACGCTCCGCACGCAAAGCGCAGGACGGCAACCGCTCCATCTTCGGTCTCCATCCGATGCACGAGGGTATCCGTGTACGCGAAGACGCTCTTGACCGGCCCCATCAGCCACTGCAACAGATCAATGGAGTGGATGGACTGGTTCATCAGCACGCCGCCCCCATCAAGTTCCCACGTTCCACGCCAAGCTCCACTGTCGTAATACGCCTGCGAACGCCACCAGGGCACGAGAGCGTTGCCAAGCACCAAACGGCCAAAGGCTTGCTCCTTCATCAGGTCATGCACCTGACTGGTATCCGGGTCGAAGCGGTGCTGACTGATGACGGCTAGTTTCACACCCGTCTCTTGCTGCACCCGCAACATCTCGTCAATTGCCGCAAGACTGATCTCCATCGGTTTCTCGACAATCACATGCACGCCTGCGCGCATGACGTGGCAGGCGTGTTCCCCATGCTGACCACTGGGGGTGCAGATGTTGACCACATCGAGCTGCTCACGCGCCACCATCTGCTGAACATCACGATAGGGCGTCACGTGAAATGCCTCCGCTAGCTTCTGTGCGAGCTCGGGGACGACATCAGCAACGGCCACCAGTTGCGCATCGGGCAAGCTGGTGATCGCTTCTGCGTGGGTGCGACCGATCACGCCACAGCCAATAATCGCGAACCGTAGTTTCTCTGTCATCTTCCTCTCTCCTTTCTGTTCATGGTGTTGCCCTGACCCGAAGCTGGGCCGCTACACTAGGGAAAAAAGCGGTGGAGAGGCTGGGCCACATCGTCTGTAGCACTCAGGTCCTTTCCTACTGAAGAGCAAGCTCCGCCTCCGCCGCGCGTTCGACACGGACAAAGTCAGGCAAGGCGATCTCGGGCTCCTCGATCTCGCGATGCCAGCGCTTTTCCCACTCAAACGCGATCCACCCGTCATAACCGCCATTCGCCAGTAACTGTAGGACCTCAACGACTGGTACAATCCCCTGTCCCATGAGGCAATAACGCACGTCGCCATTCGTCGTCACCGAGTCTTTCAGGTGAACATGTCTCACGCGGTCTTCGAGCTTTTCGTACGTGTCTGCAAGCGGCTCAGAGAAGAATCTGTACGGATGATGGACGTCCCAGAGCTTATTCACATGGGAATGGTAAGCACCTCATCAATCCCAGGCTGGCTTGAGACCAGCCTGGGAGTAACGTCGCCTGTCGCCATACCTGCTGTCTATCCCTTGACCCCTCCGGCGGTCAGTCCCCCAACCAGGTATTTCTGGAATATCATGTACAAAATCACCACGGGCAGCGCGCTCACCACGGCTGCACCCATTAACTGGCCGTAGAGAGGCAAGGCACCCCCTTCCTGAGCCGAACTGAAGGCTTGCAACTGCACGGCGAGCGTTCGGGTCTCAGGGGACGTCAGCACGCTGGCGAACAGCACATCGTTCCAGCCCGTCAGGAAGGCGAAGACCAGCGCGACCACGAGTCCTGGGAGGGCAAGCGGCACGATAATGAGCAAGAGGGTCTGTAGTCTGGTGGCCCCATCGACGAGGGCTGCCTCCTCGAGATCCACCGGGATGCTTCCCAGATACGAGACCAAGAGCCAGGTTGCGAACGGAAGCGCGAACGTCAGGTAGGTGATGATCACGGCTGGGTAGGTTCCCACCAACCTGAGATGGATTGCTGCTTGAGCCGACGCAAACAGCACGAAGAGCGGCAGCAGAAGCATCACGTTCGGAATGGCTTGCAGACCGACGAGCGAGTAGAGGTAGGCGAGACGCCCGCGAAATGTGAACCGCGTGAGGATATATGCGGCCCCCACGGCCAAGATCACGGCAATGACGCTTGCTATCCCCGAGATAATCAGACTGTTCCCCAGGCCCTGTGCAAGGTTGACCGTGGACCACATCTGAACGTAATTCCCAAAGGCCCACTGCGAGGGTATCAGGCTTCCGCTGCCGACCTCAGCATCCGGAGTGACGGAGAGCAAGAGGGTGTAGGCGATAGGGATCAAGACAAAAACTGCCAGAACGACGATCGCCGCAATTCGTGCGGGCGGCGGCAAAATTTCCTGTGGGTCTCTCTTTCGTTTCCTCATGATGCGGTCACCTCTCCTAATCGCAACGCCCGGAGATACACGAACCCGGGAATGAGCATGATAATGAGTGTAATCACAGACATGGCCCCCCCTACTCCAAAGTTAAATAACTGGAACGAGGAGACATAGATATTCAGAGGTAGCACATCGGCCTGAACGGGGGGCGGCGTGCCAAACATCACGAACGGCAAGGTGAAGTTGTTGAAGTGATAGAGCGTTGAGAGCAGGAGGGCCAACCCCAGGATATGACGTAACTGTGGCAAGACGACGCTTGTCAACTTCTGCCAGGCGCTTGCTCCATCAATATCAGCAGCTTCATAGACCTCGTGCGAAATCGACTGGAGTCCTGCCAGCATCATGATGTAGATGAAGGCCCACGAGGCCCAGATATCGGCGATGACCATGGCCCAGAAGCTGTTGGGTCCCAGCAACCAGTACGTGTTGATATTGGCCACGTGGATCGCCGCAAGAACATGATCCACCAGTCCAGTTCCGTTCAAGAACATCTGGCGCCAGACCAGCCCGGTCACAAAGGTGGGGATCACGTAGGGAATCAGGTAGAGCGAGCGAACGAGGGTACGGCCACGATAGGTGGTGTTGACGGTGAGGGCGGCCAGTATGCCGATGGGTGTGATGAACAAGGTGGTCAGCAACGAAAAAGCTAGGCTCACCCCCAGCGATGCAAGTGCTGAGGCTCCGACCACGTTCCCGCCGGTGAGGGCGGTGATGTAGTTGCTCAGCCCAATCCAAGGAGCGGCAATCCAGCTCCGTAGCGTATACTGATCGAGACTCAGAAAGCTGATGTAGATGGCGATCAGCAAGGGAATGCCGATGATCACGACGAGCAACGCGATGCTTGGCCAGATGAGCCACATAGGCCGCCCACCGAAGATATCCTGTCTAGCACGCTCTGCACTCACGACCACGGTGGTTGCGGGGGTAGCCTCTGGGAGAGGGTGTTGTATGGACATAGGTGTCACCTCCAAGGGTCACGAGACTCGCGCCCACGCGCGAGTCTCTCCACTCCATGCAGGAGTTCATTCCTCAGTGCAACTGGCTTTGAATCTGTTGGTTGGCCTGGTCGAGCAGTGGCTTGATGTGAGACGGATCATAGTGGTTGGTCGCCACCTCATTGGCCAGCTTGGAGCTCACACCGGCCAGTGCGACTTCCAGTGGCCCCCATACCCCCGTAAAGGGGGTGGGACTGGCTCCTGCCTCTGCCTTGATAAAAGCAGCCGTTTGAGGATCCTGGCTTGCCAGAGAATTCGCGGCCTGCACATTGACTGGCAGATCACCGAAGGTCTTGGTCCACTGAGTCTGGTGCTGCTCATCGGTGACCAGATTGATAAATTTGAACGCCAAGTCCTTCACCGTCGAGTAGTCGGCGACAGCGAGCATATCACCAGAAACGATGGTCTCGTCGGGGACGCCGTTGGCTGGCAACTGCTGCATCCCGTAAGGAATGGTCGGCATGGGCGCGAAGGCGTACTTGTCCGCGACAGATGACTTCTGAAGCGTCGGCGTGAGGGTGGCAGTCGTCATAATCAGCATGCCCACCTTGCCATTGGCAAAGGACTTAACGGCATCACCGGCTTTCCACGCCATCGAATTGGGATCGACGATCTTGTGCGTCGTGGCCCAGTCAAACCAGAACCGGACGGCCTGCACCGCCTGTGGGGTGTTTATCTGTGCGGTCTTGAGGTCCTGCGAGATGAAACTCCCGCCCAGCTGTCCTGCGAACATCCACCAGATCTTCCAAGGATCAAACGAATCCGAGGGGTCGATCTCGGTCCCATACACTCCGGCGGAGGGATTCGTCATCTTTTGGGCGTCTTGTACGAACTGGGTCCAAGTCGTCGGGGCAGTCGTGATACCGGCCTTCTGGAACAGGTCCTTATTATAGACCATGGCGAAAGGACGCATCACAAAGGGGACGGCGATCGACTGACTGGGTGAGGACCCGGCCATCGTGAGCTGCTGCTGGAAGTACCTGCTCTTTCCACCCACCGCCTGCCAGTTCTGATCGGTGAGGACGGTAAAGCCTTTTGTGGCCTGAGCGGTAGGAACGAATGTGGTCCCGAAGCTAAATATATCGGGGCCGCTCCCGGAGACAATAGAGGTCTGGAGCTTGGTCTGTTCCTCACTGCTACTGCTGTAGGTGTCCCAGGCAATGGTGGAGCCGGTCGCCTTCTGAAACTCGCTGGCAATCTGCTGCATCCACTGCTTCTGCTGCGCAGGGTAGGTGGAGTTATAGCCTAGCAGCACATGGAGTGTCTGGCCCTGACTGCTCGTGGCTCCACTGCCACCGCCGCATGCTGCAAGCCCAAGCGACAGCAGCAGGATCAAAGACAGCCAGTAGCTAACACCTCGGATGTTTCCCTTCATTGTTTGGTCTCCTTCTCGGACATCAACCTCAGGTTGATCCGTGTTCATAAAATCCAACTAAGGGGTGGTCTGGTAAGACACAAGCGGGTTCAGTCTGTCCACAAATACGTACGAGATCAGGGTGCATACCTTCATCTTTAGTATAAGAGAAAAGTGGGTCTGCTGTCCTGATGCTCCATCCTTTATAGCGTAGAGATCAGCACTCTAACACGCGCTGCCAAGCCCAATGAGAGCAAGAACCAAGAGGAGAAATGCGCCATTCAGTCTGGAAATTGCGCCATTCAGTCCGCAATGCCTGTCTTGCTTGATCTCTGTTGGGAAACCGCTCTGAGATACTCGGGAGCTTCAAAGAGCCAGGGCTGTTGCCGATAGTCATCCCACCAGTGATAGGCATGCTGCAAGATGCGCTCCTGTGTCTCTTTGCCCTGAGACGAGTTCTCCACTAGGGAGACAAAAGGGCCGATCACACCATCGGTCTGCAGTTGTTTCAGCGCGCTTTCAATCGCCTCTTGCATGCGACCGGGATGGTCAAGGTCGGGTGTGATCCCCGCTTGCTCCAAAAGCTCGCCCATTGTCACTCTCACCTCACCTTTATTTTTGTGGGCGTTGATGCGGTAGCTCCATGTCAAAGAGCACCCCAGTCGTTTTTCAAACCTCTGCTCCCTGCCATGATACTGCAGCACCTGCCGTGGGAGCAGAGCTGTTTGGGAGGACTGTTCAGGAAACATGCTTGCCCAGTCACCTATTTTCAGGTGGCATCCTTGCCTGCATTCGTCTTCCATACGCGTCTCCGTTTCCTCTGCTTGACCATTCGTCAGTATCTCAAGGAGAGGACTCTCAATATGCCTTTGCTTCGCCCGGGGCAGGAGAAGTGCCGCACTTACACAGACACGTGCAAGTGTCAGTAACTGCTCGATAACGTTCTGCCTCTGGCGGACAGAATAGCTCCCATTGGATTTCTTTTTCTGACGGGTCGCCAGGATATCGTCCGGAGTGAGAGCAAAGGGGATGGTCAGGTGCTCAGCCCCGTGAGTATCGAGCGCAATAGCAAGAAGAACAAGGAACGTGTCAACAAGCTCATCCCCCAGTACGTGAAGAGAGGCGAGAACATGGTCCCAAGATTCCTCATCACGCGGTGCGAGTACCATGCGCACAGAGCCTCTCCCTTTCGGCAAGGTCTGCGTGTACTCGGCAAGATGACGTTCCAGGCTTCTTGTGTATTTCTTTCCGTCAAGCAGTCCCAAGAGGACTCGAGAGGTGAGTTGATCGGTGGGTACATTGATCTCTGAGTGGTTCTTTGTTACCAGAGCAGTGGGCGAGACATGTTTGTGGCGACCACGTGTGAGCGGTGCCGCTTTGCCTCCCATCTCAGGGAGTTGAGATGATGAGAGACTGTCGATCACTCCTTTTTTTGACGGCGCGCTATTGTCAGTCATTGTCAATTTCTGCTGCATACTGCTTTCATCCTTGTTGCTATGAACGGTTCTCCAGCACCGGCTTCCCCTCGCAGAATTTTCTGATTGCGCGTTGCCCGATCATCGCCGCTCGTGGTACGGCTCATTTAGCTCGACATAGGGACATACGCTCATCTGTACACTGAATACGACGACCTCACGTTTGCTAGAACAGCATCCTCACGAATGGGATATCGCGATGCGGGGACGATTCCTACAGCTAGCCCTCATCCTGCGATGAGATCAGCTAGGAAGAGAGAGGTTCGCGCCACATGACTCACGCACTTTCAACGTGAATTTGAGGGAAATACGACGAGCCTGGGTAGGCTTTCCCTCTTTGAACCAATCGAGGAGGATACGCGCAGCTAACCCTCCTGCTTCGGGCGTCGGAAGAGCAAATGTGGTAAGAGAAGGATTAGTGTATGCGGCGAATGGAGAATCGCCAAGGGCGATAAGCGCCATATCCTGGGGCACACGTATTCCAGCTTGCTGCAAGGACTTGAGGGCCCCGAGGGCCATTATCTCGTTCGCCACAAAGAGTGCTGTTGGCCGTTCCAACCCCTTCTCCCGCTGCGCCAGAAAGCGTCGCATAGCCTGATATCCTCCTTCATAGGTGTAATGGCCCTCTAGGATCCACTCTGGCCTGACATCCAGCCCGCGTTCTGTGAGGGCCTGCTGCCAGCCTGCGTGACGCTCGAGTGCGCTGCGCCGGGGTGGATCCGTGGAGAGCGGGCCGCTGACGATGCCAATATGGATATGATCAAGGTCAATGAGACGATTGGTGGCAGAATAGGCCGCGCCCCAATCATCCAGGAGAATCTGGTTGATGCCCTCGTCTTCGACGTAACGATTGATAACCACGAATGGGAAACCATCCTCCTTCAGCTGGACCAGATGGTCGATAGGGGTAGAGAAGGAGAGTGCCATAAAAATAATTCCGTCTACTTGCTGCGCACGTAGCATCTCGATCGCCTCAATCTCACTGTGCAAGTCGGGTGCGCTGACAAGTACCATATGATAACCCGCTGGCTGCAAGACCTCATTGATCCCACCAACGACGGGCACAAAGAGCGGGTTCTCAACCTCGGTAATCACGAGCCCGATGGTCGCCGTCTTGCGCTTCACCATGCTGCGCGCAATGGCATTTGGTCGGTAATTCAGTTGCTCGGCGATCTCCAAAACACGCTGACGCACAACAGGGCCAACTTGCACCTCGTTCCCATTCAAGACATTCGAGACCGTACTTATCGATACTCCAGCCTGTTGAGCCACATCACGAATGGTCGTTGTCTTCCGCTGCATGCACTTTTCCTTTAGTAAAACGTTTTACTAAAAATACCTGAAAAATGCGCATTTGTCAAGGGTTTGCCCCTGAGGAAACGGTTCAGTATCATCTCGATCTTGTTATTAGCACTGTCGGCCATCCTTTCCAATCATCTCTCCCAACTCGCCATCGCCCAATGGGGAGCAGGGCTCAGTGAAGAGAGAAAAAGGCATTAGGATTTGAAAATGGCGTGACGCCGCATCAAAGCACGATCCAACGCCTGTGCGCGAAAGATGAAGGCAGAAGAGGTGGAAGCCGCATTTCGTCAGATCATGGTGCAGAGCCAGAACAGCGAAAAAGAGAAACGAGGAGAGGAAGCGGTATCGATTGATGGAAAAGCCCAACGGGGGAGATGGAAGTTTGAAGAGAAAAAGGGCTATCCGGTTCATGCTGTGAGTCTGGTCGCTCACCAGACGGGCATCGTGTTATCCCAAGGTCATGTTCGCGCCCGTCAGTTTTGCACCATCACCCAAAAAAGGGGCGATATGGTGGAGGACTGTGATAGAATTTGCACAGGAGTGAGGAGAGAGAAGTACCCCTGCATCTGAAAGGGTCGAAAACCATGGCACATACAGACATCCATCATCGCCCGTTTGAAAGAATTGCCATCGTCGACCGTGGCGCGGCGGCTCTGCGCCTGATCCGTGCCGTGCGCGAACTGAACCACGAGCAGCGCATCAGCCTGTCAACAGTGACATTGTTTACTGAGCCCGACCGCCGAGCGCTGTTTGTGCGTGAGGCCGACGATGCCATCTGTATCGGGCCAGCACTTTTCATCGATCAGCGAGACCAGAGGCAGAAGAGCAGCTATCACGATTCCGGGCGCATCGAGCAGGCCCTGGTGAAGGCACGAGCTGATGCAGCCTGGGTCGGTTGGGGTCTCCTCGCCGAGGAGCCATGGTTTGCCGACCTCTGTTCGCGGCTCGGTATGGTCTTCATCGGGCCTGATACTCGCATGCTTCGGTTGCTGGGGAATAAGATCAGTGCCAAACACCTCGCTCAACAGGCAGGAGTGCCGGTGATACCTTGGAGTGGAGGAGCTATCGAGACGGCGGCGGCGGCTCAGCAGCATGCCGGGCAGCTCGGATACCCGCTTATGGTCAAGCCAGCACGGAGTACCTATGGACAAGGTATCCATCGCGTCTCCTCGCCGCCTGAACTTGCAAGCGCATGGGAACGTGCTCATGATCAGGCCTTTGAGAGATCGTCCGAGAACCCGGACGTCTTCCTTGAGCAGATGGTTGAGGGTGTGCGCCAGGTTGAGGTGCAGGTTATCGCCGACAACTACGGGACAACCTGGGTGCTGGGGGTATGCGATTGTACGGTGCAATACCACTCCCAAAAGCTACTTCAGGAGTCGGGCCCTCTCGTGCTGCCTGCGCCGCAGAAACGCGAGATCTGCGAGGCGGCTCTGCGTCTGTGCCGGGCCGCGGGCTACCGCAACGCGGGCACTGTTGAGTTCCTGTATAGTCTCAAGCAAGGCACATTCTGGTTCCTGGAGTTCAACCCGCGCCTCAGTGCCGAGCACGCAGTGACGGAAATAACCACCGGTCTGGACCTGGTCAAGTTGCAGTTGGAGATCACACGCGGTACACCCCTTGAAGGCGATCCTCCTGCCTCCACAGGACATGCCGTCGAGGTTCACCTGTCTGGCAGGGATGCGGAGAGAGTTTTCGCACCTGGTCCAGGCGTACTCGACCTGTTCCGGCTCGCAGGTGGGCCTGGACTGCGTATTGATAACGGTTTCGATGAGGGCGATGTCGTCCCTGCCGAATTTGACCCTCTTCTCGCCAACGTCATTGCCTGGGGACGGAACCGCCAGGAGGCACGCGCGCGACTGAGCCGGGCACTTTCTGAGAGCGCGGTCCTCATCCGCGGAGGAACGAGCAACAGGTCATCCCTGCTTGCTCTCTTGAACCGCCGCGAACTCGACTCCGATGAGATCGATACCCTCTGGCTCGACCGCCTGGCGATAGGAGAGGCGCACTCACTTCAGCCGTATGCCGACGTGGCACTGCTGCAGGCAGCACTTGAGGCGTACACCGCCGAGCAACTCATCGAACAGGCACACTTCTTTGCGAGCGCGGCCCGTGGGCGTCCTCGCGTACGACAGGAGGTTGGGCTATCCACGGATTTCCAGTATCGCGGCCAGGCGTATCGCTTTCATGTCTCCCGCCTGGGTACCCACCAATATCGAGTGGTCACTGATGGACAACGCATCGACGTGCATCGAGAGCGACTGGGGTCATTCGCGTGCAAGGTCACCTGCTTTGGACGGCGTTACCGTATCCTCTCAGTTGTACATGGGCCGAACTACGATGTAGAGGTCGAGGGCATCATGCATCGTATGATACACGAGGATGGAGGCATCGTTAGGGCCCCTGCCCCGACGGTGGTGGTCTCAGTCAGTGTTGCTTCTGGTGATCTCGTCGCAGTAGGAGATCGGCTCGCCGTTGTCGAGACGATGAAGATGGAGATGTCCATCACCGCACCATACTCAGGTCGGGTGAGGCACGTGTTCGTTACCAGTAATATCCAGGTTGACGCGGGAGCGCCCCTTGTGCAGCTAGAGCCTTTGACGCGAGAAGAGCCCTCTTTCGGAACCGAGCGAGTCCGCTTCGGTGATGGCGGGCGTGCCATAGCTCCCACCGAGGAGAGTCCCCAGCATCGCTGTCGCCAAGTTCTCGCAGACGTACGCTGCCTGATGCTCGGATTCGACTTCGATACGTCTGATGCTCGGCGACTGCTCGCCGAGCAGAGCGCGGTCTACCAGATCATCGCACCAGATGACCCGGAACTGCTCCACCGTGAGAACGAGCTACTAGCGACTTTTGCTGATGTCTGTTCGTTGTTCCGTCGCGAGATGAACCCGGCTGAGGCTGAAGCACACGGTGAGTTGGTGCATAGCGCGGAGTGGGACATGAATACATATTTGCGCTTCCGTGATACCCGCGTTGAGCAGCTCCCATCCACCTTCCTCAACACCTTACGGCGTGCGCTCGCACACTATGGAGTTCACAGCCTAGACCCATCGCCCAGGCTTGACGAGAGCTTGCTTGCGATCTACAGGTCGCACCAGCGTGTCAACCAGCACGTAACGGCAATGATAGCTCTGCTAGAGCGACGTCTCACACAGCGTGAAAAGCTGGCCGCTTTCGCACCTGAGGAGTTGCGCACCCTCCTCGATCGGCTGCAACTGGCGACGAGGGAACAATACCCTGCCGTGAGTGACCTTGCACACGAAGTCCGCTTTTATTCCTTTGACCGGCCACTGATCGAGCGAGCGCGCAACGACGTCTATCAGCAGATGCAGGCACACCTCGCCTATCTTGCTCAACACCCTGATGCTGCCGACCGCGATGAACGGATCGCCATCCTGGTAGCCTGCCCCTACCCTCTGCAGAAAGTACTCACAGGGCAGTTTCCGCTGTCGGGGGATGGGACACGTCAGATCATGCTCGAAGTGCTCACCCGCCGCTACTATCGCATCCGTCAATTGGAGCACTTCACCTGCATGACGGTTGATGGGCAAGCATTCGCGCTAGCCGCCTATACTCACGAAGGGGTACGTATCTCTGTCGCCACAACCTTCTCAGCATACCCCAACCTCGGCAGCGCGGCTGAAACCTTGGCCCGCGTTGTCGCACAATTGCCAGCTGAGCATGATATTGTGGTGGACTTTTACACCTGGCGATCAGGGTCTCTGGGTGAGGCTGAGACGATGGAGCAGGAGGTACGCGCGGCGATCGAGCAAGCAGGATTCCGCCGCCTGCGGCGCATCGTCATTGCGGTGATCGCCTCGGATCACGGCCCTGGTATGGCAAGTACTATCCATTATACCTATCGCCCACACGGGAACGGCTATCAGGAGGAGCGGCTCTACCGGGGACTTCACCCGATGATGGGCAAGAGGCTCCATCTGGGGCGGTTCGCTCACTTCACCATCGAGCGGCTGCCTTCGGCTGAGGATGTCTACCTGTTCCACGGCATCGCCCGTGACAATCCGAAGGACCAGCGGCTGTTCGCGCTCACCGAGGTACGCGACACGACCCCCCTGCGGGACGAGTCCAACAAGGTCATGCAGATCCCCCAGCTTGAACACATGGTACTGCTGGCACTTGATGGCATGCGGCTCTACCAATCCCGCTTGCCCACGCACAAACGCCTCCTTTGGAACCGATTGCTGCTCTACGTCTGGTCACCGCTCGCAATGCCAGCAGAGGAGTTCCTGGAAGTGATGCGCAAGCTCTGGCCTGCCACGGAAGGGCTTGGTCTGGAGCGGATCGTGGTTCATGCGAAGATTCCGCAAGCTGAACCTTCTGAGATGCGCGACCACATGCTGCATTTCTCCAATCCTGGCGGTCGCGAACTGGTGCTCAGGGTGAGTTTACCCATGGAAACGCCCATTGCCACGCTGAGCGCGTATCGGCAGAAGGTCGTTCAACTGCGCCAGCGCGGACTTGTCTATCCCTATGAACTGCTCGAAATGCTCACTCCAACAACCGAGGGCATCCATACCCAGATACCATCCGGCGATTTCACCGAATATGACCTGGATGAAACCAACCAGTTGGTGCCCGTTGATCGCCCCTACGGCAAGAATAGGGCGGGTATCGTTGTCGGAGTTATCCGCAACTACCCTCCCAAATACCCGGAGGGGATGACCCGTGTAATCCTGCTCGGCGACCCAAGCCGGAACCTTGGCTCAGTTGCTGAGCCTGAATGCCGACGCGTCAATGAGGCAATTCATCTCGCCACACGGCTGCAGGTGCCGATCGAATGGTTCACCCTTTCATCAGGTGCCAGAATATCGATGGACAGCGGTACCGAGAACATGGATTGGGTGGGGAGGACACTGCGCTGCTTGATCGAGTTCACACAAGCGGGCGGCGAGGTCAATGTGATCGTCAACGGCATCAACGTTGGAGCGCAGCCGTACTGGAACGCCGAAGCCACCATGCTCATGCACACCCACGGCATTCTGATCATGACGCCTCATGGCGCAATGGTTCTGACGGGGAAGCAGTCCCTCGACTACTCTGGCGGCGTCTCGGCAGAGGACAACTATGGAATCGGTGGGTACGAGCGCGTGATGGGTCCTAATGGCCAGGCGCAGTACTTTGCCCCCGATCTTGCCGCCGCTTGCCAACTCCTGATGCAGCACTACGAGCACACCTATATTCTGCCTGGCGAGCGCTTCCCACGACGCGCCAGCACCAGCGACCCGCTCACACGCGACGTGCGCGACTTTCCGTATACCAGCACCCGACCCGAGGAACGTGACCTCACCTGCGTGGGTGACCTGTTCTCTGCTGAGAAGAACGCTGATCGCAAGCGTGCATTCGACATCCGAAGCGTCATGACAGCCTTCATCGACGCCGACCACTCTCCCCTTGAACGCTGGCAAGATATGCGCAATGCTGATACCGTTGTGGTGTGGGACGCGCACATCGGCGGCTACCCAGTAGCGATGCTCGGCATCGAGTCCCGGCCTCTTCCCCGGCGCGGCTTCGTGCCGGGTGACGGGCCGGAGCAATGGACGGCAGGAACGTTGTTCCCACAGTCTGCCAAGAAGACCGCACGGGCAATCAACTCGGCAAGTGGCAATCGACCGCTTCTGGTAGTCGCCAATCTGTCAGGATTCGATGGTTCACCAGAATCGCTGCGTACCTTGGAACTTGAGTATGGGGCTGAGGTTGGTCGTGCCATCACCAACTTTAAGGGGCCAATCGTCATCTGTGTCATCTCGCGTTACCACGGTGGTGCTTTCGTTGTCTTCTCGAAGGTATTGAACGAGAACATCGAGGTAGCCGCCGTGGAGGGCTCGTACGCCTCAGTCATTGGTGGCGTGCCCGCCGCGGCAGTCGTCTTCGCACGCGAGGTCGATATGCGTACGCAGGCTGACCCACGGATACAGGCCTTGCAAGTACAGATCGCGCAGGCGATTGGCTCACAGAAGGCCACTCTGCAGGTGAGAGTGAACGAAGTCACGATGACCGTACACTCCGAGAAGGTAGGCGAGGTAGCAAGCGAGTTCGACCACATCCACAGCGTGCAACGCGCACAGCGGGTGGGTTCTATCGACCACGTCATTGCACCAGCGGCTCTTCGCCCTTACCTGATCAAAGCACTGGAACGTGGGATCAAGCGCAGTGCGGCTCAATGATGAGAGAGGCGAGTGTTCATAACGTGATGATGCATCCTTCCTTTATGCTGGGGAGTATCTAATACAGGATCATGGTTCTCTAGTCAAACTGTAGTGCTTGCGTATTCTGATAGCTATTTTTTAGGAGCAGGAGAACCGTATGGACGCGCAAGAAGCGCAAATGCGCCGGAAGACCTGGTTTGGCATACCCTGTTATCATCCCGTTCTTGAGCAAGAGACTCTCAATGAGAGTTGGACGGGCCTGTATGTTTGTCAAGATTGTGGCTCGGAATTTCTGAAGGTGTCTATGTGGGAGCCAGTCCATCACTTTTTTCTGCAGGAGAAGAAGCATCTTGCATTCTCTGAGCAGATGAGAGAAGTGAATGAACGAGAACGACAACAACCGTTGCAGGAAGTGGTTATGAGTGAGAATTAACTATTATCCCATCACCGACCACGATTATGGGTCCTCGCTGACGCCTGCCCTGCATGTGCAGCTGGCCTGTGACTTAGATCTGCTCGAGACGGCCTATGAAATGTTTCTCAAAGGAGCACTGGTCGATCTGGAAGACCGACGGGGCAATACGGCTGAAGGTATCCACACCGCCTGCTGTGGTGCGGTGTGGCAAGCCGTCGTGCTGGGGTTTGCAGGCTTAACCATCACCGAGGACGGCTACTACCAGGAGCAGATCGCCAAATTCGCCCACCTGTCTCAGTTCTCTGTCACCCCGCCCTATCGAGACGTCTATGAACTCATCATCCAAGAGATGACCTGATCAAGATCGCAGCTAGCCTCTACAGCGTAGAAGCGAGAAGTCAAGAAAGGAGACATTCCAGGCCAGATCTCCTTCATCGCCACTCTCTTTGGAGTGCTGGCTTAAGCTCAACAAGAGGTGAGGCTTCACACCCATGACGTTCCTTCGCGATTTTTTGCAACACAGCCCGTGATGGTGCTGTGCTTGTTGGTCTATCGCCTAGCCGAACAGCGACTGCGTCGCCAACTGCTGGCCACCCAACAAACCGACCACCCGTCCCACGATGCGCTGGATATTCCAGTGGTTTGAGGGCATTAATCTCTTGCACATCCATTGTAGATCACACTGGCATACTCAAGTATTGGGATGGCAAACGCTCCAGCAGCAGGTTCTTCGTCTGCTTGGTCCTCTCTATTCTCAATTCTCTTTTCTCTCTTCCTAAACTGCGGAATGTGGGTTCTCCATTGATGACCATTACTTTCGACACAGCACTAGATTGTGTCTTTCTCTACTCCCTCTTTCCTGCTTCCTTCCTCTATACTGGACGTAGGCTTGAATACAAGAAGCTTCTCATAGAAAGATTTATTCAATTATGCCAGAATCACTAGCAAAAATCACTCACCTGACAAAAACTGGACCAATCCACCTGCCCAAAGACGGTCGTGCGGTAGAGGTTGAAGTACAGCATTTCGTAAAAACCTTTGGGAAACATGAGGTAGTCAAAAACACCTCTTTTACTATCGGCAAAAGCGAAATCTTCGGGCTTCTCGGCCCCAACGGAGCTGGGAAAAGCACCACCATTCATATGATGTGTGGCTACCTCGAACCAACCTCTGGTGACACGCTCATTGATGGGCAATCAATCACCAGGGAGCCTCGCAAGGTGAAGCGGATGATCGGGGTCGTGCCCCAGGAAATAGCACTCTACAACGACCTGAACTCATTGGAGAATCTGGAGTTCTTTGGCGCGATCTACGGTCTGTCCTCGAAAACGCGCCAGGAGCGGGCACAAGCACTCCTACATTTCGTCGGACTCTATGACCGCCGCAAAGAACCAGTTAAAAACTTCTCAGGTGGTATGCAGCGCCGCATCAATATGGCTATCGCACTAATGCACCAGCCTGCCTTTCTGATGATGGATGAGCCAACGGTTGGCGTTGATCCACAATCCCGCGAGCATATCTTCGCTACCATTGAGCAGCTTCGTGACCAGGGAATGACTATTCTCTACACGACCCATTATATGGAAGAGGCCGAGCGATTGTGTAACCGCATCGCCATCATGGACGAAGGGCAGATCGTTGCATTAGGGACGCTGGAACAGTTACTGGCAATGAGCGACCACAATCGCGAAGTGCAACGACCCCATGGTTTGCAAGAACTGTTCATCCAGCTCACTGGAAAAACATTGCGCGACTCATAGCCTGAGAGAGAAATTTTTCCTGGCAGAAAGAAGGAGAACATTCATGGCATCTACACTACTTCGTGAACAGGTGGCCCTACGCAAGCTCATATGGGTTGGACCGCTGACTATTGTTTCCACAGCCCTCGCCAATCTCATCATACGCACCATCGCAGTCTCGATCTTTGGGGTTCCTGAGACATTTCAATACTTGCAGGCTCCCTATGTCATCGGCAGTACCATCGTCTTTTTGCTGGTGGCTCTGCTCGCTTTTGTGCTGGTCAATCGCTTTGCACGACGCCCAATCCAGTTCTATCGTCTACTGGCGTTCGTTGTCTTGTGCATCTCGTTTCTCAGTCCCGTTATGGCCCTAGTTGGTCTGTTCCCTGCTCCTGGAATGACCCTCTCCATTTTCTGGACCATGATCGTAATGCATCTCGTTTCCGCCATCATCGTCGTTGGCCTGTTTACTACGCTGACACGCGAGTAACACGTACAGCCACAGCTGGCAAGATGACAAAAAAGAGGAGCAGGATGAAGACACTCTGGTACATCGCAAAAAAAGATTTGTTACAGATAACCAAGGATAGAAACGGGCTGATACTCATGCTCGTGGTTCCCCTAATACTCATCTCAATTGTAGGTTTTGCCTTTGGCAGTTTCTATGGCGATGGAAGCAGCCAGATTCACATCACAGTTGCGTTGAACAATCAGGAGACCGCGCAAGATGCTTTCATTGGCAAGACCATCGCCAGTGCTCTCAAGGTCACTACCAACCAGCTTGCCATCACCGTGAACGAGTATCGTAATCCAGCTCAAGTGATAGAGCAGGTTTCAGCCTCAAATGATGCTGCCAATGTCGGTATTGTGATCCCTGCGGGAGCCAGTCGGACGTTGATCAACGACTTGCAACAGAAAGTCACTCCGAAGAATCTGGTGCAGTTTTATACCTTGCCTACCACCAATGACCTGCGTATCACTGTCGTACAAACTATTGTGAACAAAGTCGTGCAGTCAATACTTTCGGGCAGCGCAGGTGTCAGCCAGGTTGCTCAGGTCTGTCATCAAGCGGGGAACCACTGTGCGCAAAAGACCATTGATCCTGTCGCTATTCGCGCAGCGGTTGCAAGGGCCACTAGTGAGGCTGACCAGACCACCCAGACTTTGAGCGCAGGCCATGTCGTCAAGATCGGGCCATTTGACCAGGTACTTCCCGGCTATGCCATCTTCTTCTCGCTCTTTGGCCTCAATGCTGTAGCAGCAACGATCTTGCAAGAGAAGGAAGATGGAACCTTCCGCCGCTTATTGATTGCCCCCATCCAGAAATACGCCCTATTGGGCGGCAAAATGCTCGCGCAATGTCTCGTGACGATGGCGCAACTGTCCATCCTCTTTCTTGTCGGCTACTTCGTTTTCAAGGTGCATATTCATGACTGGCTGACGGTGAGCCTGCTGTTGATTAGCACCAGCTTCGCCGCGACAGGTCTTGGTATGCTGCTGGTTTCATTGGTCAGGACACGCGCTCAGATCAACCCGGTGGTGAGTCTGGTCGTTCTCGTCACCTCAGCCATTGGTGGTGCATGGTGGCCGCTCTTCCTAGAGCCCACCTGGTTGCAGCAGCTGGCTAAAATCGGCATCACAGCCTGGGCCATGGAGGGGCTAAATGGCTCAATGATTCTCGGAAAAGGCTTGAGCGATGTACTTCCGGATATCCTGGGCTTGCTGGCGTATGGACTAATCTGTCTCATGATTGCCTTACGGCTCTTTCGCTTCCAGCAAAAGACAGCCGTTGTGAAGTGATGTTGATCGGATGATGAACCTATCCCGCGTCGCTGTATCGCTGCGCGGGACAAGGTGTGGCGAGGTGAACAAGAGTCGTTGACAGCCGTCGCTGCGTCCAGCCATAATGAAACAAGTTAGCTCATTCTATCTTGAGGAGAGGAATATCTATGGCCGACTCAATCCGTATCCTGCTCTGCGAGGACCAGTCCCTCATGCGTCAGGGACTGCATACTATCCTTGAACTTGAGCCGGGTTTTCAAGTCGTAGGCGAGGCCGCTGATGGCGAAGAGGCGGTGAGCCAGTATAACACACTCCACACCTTGGGCAACGGCCCCGATATTGTGCTTATGGATATTCAAATGCCGCGTATGAGCGGTGTGCAAGCGACTGCTGTGCTCACCACCAGCGACTCTGCCGCACGGGTTATTATCCTCACCACCTTCGACTACGAAGAGTATGTGTTTGATGCGATCAAGGCCGGTGCCATGGGGTATCTCCTCAAAGATATCCCCGCTGATGAACTGATGGCAACTATTCGCCAGGTGTATGCAGGTGAACCCTCCATCCAGCCCAAGATTGCCAGCAAACTCCTCATCGAATTTGGACGGAAAGGTCGTTCCACTGCTGGGACATCCCACTCTCCACAGCAAGAGGAGCTGAGTCCGCGGGAGATCGAGGTCCTTAAGCTGCTCACGGAAGGAGCCAGTAATCGCAGGATTGCCGAGAAACTCGTTCTCGCTGAGGGAACCGTCAAAAACCATGTCTCGAACATCCTGAGCAAGCTCCATACAGAGAACCGCACTCAGGCCGTCTACCTGGCACGTGAGCGCAAGCTGCTCTAAAGAAGGGAGAAACCATGTTAGCGCATTTCGATGTAGAGAAAGATAATGCACACTTCTTTCGCATCTTCAGACGTGTGTTCGCGGTGTTTACTGTCCTTATCGGTATCTTTCTCACCGCATCGACCTATGCTATCTTAATAAACAACCCTTCCTATATGCATGATTGGCGCGGTGTCACCTGTATTGTGCTGAGCGTTCTTGCTTTCCTGATTTATGTCGTCCAGTTCCGCATGAGCCTGAAGATGGACTGGCCTCCACCATTGCGTTCCGCTGTGGGCCAATGGGTCAGCTTGTATCTTGTCGTGATGCTACTCACGCTCATTAATACCTCCTTCGTCTGGGATTTCTATGTTGTTTTTGCAATCAGCTTTGGCCTGTTTGGGGGAGTTCGCCTGGTGCTTGCCGTGAGTAGTATGGCCCTCACGATGTTTGCTTTTCAGGGCTTGCTGATCTGGCCGCCGACTGGCGATACGCTGGTGGGCATCGCCAGTCAAGTCTTGACGCTCTTCAGCATCACAGGTTTTAACATGCTGTTCCAGCATCTGATAGGAGAGCGATTTGAACGCAATAGCCTTTTTACGCAACTGACTCAGGCCAATGGCGAGCTCGAGGAAGTCCATCGCCAACTCGCGCAATCGGTAGCCCAGGAGCAGGAGCTTGCCGTCTTGCATGAGCGCACCAGGCTGGCACGCGAGATGCACGATACCATCGGCCATGCTCTGGTTCTTATCTCCGTCAAGCTTGAAGCAGCCCAGCGACTCCGTGAACGTGATCCTGAACGCTGTAACCACGAGCTGGAGTCCACCAAGCAGATTGCGCGCGAAACGATGACCGCTTTGCGTGCCTCCATCGCCGACTTGCGCTCCCCAACATTGGAGCACGTACCTATCAATCATGCGCTCAGTCGCTCTGCCAAGGAACTTGCCCAGCGTACTGGTCTGTCCGTCACCTACACCCCCCAGGCAGATATTGACCTTCTCCCCGCATCCATCGAAGAAACGCTCTGGAAAGTGAGTCAGGAGGCATTTACCAATATCGAAAAACATGCCCATGCAAGCCACGTGCAAGTAAGCATCAGTCGACAGGGTGAGAAACTGCTTCTGCGTATCCACGATGATGGCATCGGATTACCTCCTGCATTGAACCAACCCGACAAAGACGATAACTTCGTGTACATCAGCCCTGGGGGTCACTATGGACTGCGTGGAATGCTCGAACGCATAGAAGCCATAGACGGTCGACTTACGCTGCACTCCAGCAAAGAGCAGGGAACAACCATTGAAGTTGAACTGCCGCTTGCACACAGTGAACTGATGGAAGACGGTACTCATAATTTTAAGAAAACAAAAGACGAACTCAAGGGTAGCCCATAAGTTCTTGTCACTCGTTTGTTTAACTGGTTGTTTGCTAGTGCAGACGAAACCCACAAAATCCAGTACAGACGAAATAGTAACGTGACACGTCAAAAACCCCTTTTCGGACGTTTCCATGGTCAAGATAGGGGTGGTAAACGCCACTTTAGCCCCCCTATCTTGACCATCATTGTGCGTTGTCTGGACTACATATAAAAGGCAATGAAATGCACCGAACATCCGCCATCCAGGTCAAAGAGATATGCGTGCACCACCGCTGGCCGCGACGATGCAGAATGTCGCTGGGCAACGAGCTCCAACCTCGCGCAAGACCTATACTATCGATGCCAAACATTTTGTGCAGTGGATGGCTGACCACAATTATTCTCTTACAACACTTGATCGCGATGATGTGGTGGCCTATCGAGCCCACATGCGGGAACCTATGCCAAGTCCACGGCGTCACGGATGTGGGCTGTCACCAGATGCCTCTTAGATGAAGCGGTCCAGCGCGGTCTTCTCGCAAAGAATCCGACTGAAGGTGTCCGTGGCTTCAAAGCAGGTGATGATGAAAGTCCTCATCGCGCCTTGAAACGGGAAGAAGCCAAATTGCTGCTGGACGCGATTGATCGCCACACGACGATCGGGAAGCGAGATTATGCACTGATCATGCTACTGCTCCGCACAGGTATTCGCCGCGCCGAGGTGGTCGCACTCTCGATCAGCAGTCCAGAGGTAATAAATTGGGAGGCCAGGAGGCGACGAGTATCTTGAAACGGAGGCAAAGCCACTTCATTGACCGGTATCTTGAGAGTCGTCTGGGGACTGGGATTGATGAGGACGATGATGCCAATAAGCACGAAGAGAAACCCATCGAGAAGCATGAAATGGCGCAGGGTAAATAGTAGCATAGCTCTCATTTCCTTTCAATACGTTTTGAACTCAAGAGATTTCCAGCAGGGCAATGGAGCAGTTGCATGAGCATGGAGCGCAGAGAAGTCCGTTCTTCAGCAGAGAGCGGTGCGAAGAAGTCAGCTTCAACGGCTTGTATCACAGCTTGAATATTCTGAGGGGAACACCCTCGAGTTTCTCTTGAGCCCGACACGCGATGCCGAGGCGGCCAAACGTTTCTTCCTCAAAGCACTGCATTCTCCCGCTGGTTCAGCTCCTCACGTCCATTTGGTCGAAGAACCGGTGAAAGAGCCCACGGCGACGGTTGATCCCACCCCTACTCCGTTGGCCCTCGGGTGATTAACGTGGAGAAGAATGCGGCCTCTCCTAAAGCCATTGCCGACCTCAAAGCTGCGGGACTCCTTCCCGAAGCAATCGAACTCAGACAGGTCAAATATCTCAACAACAGCATCGAACAAGATCACCGGTTTCTCAAACGGCGCGTCAAACCTGGGCTGGGTCTCTTTTCGTTTGAGACCGCTTGGAACACGTTACAAGGATAGGAGAGCATGAACATCATTCGGAAGGGACAGGTGCATGGTGTGGAAAAAGGGGACATCATGGGACAGGTGACGTTCATCGCCCACCTGTTTGGAGTGGTAGTCTAAGCTGAGCAAGAAGTGAGGTTTCACGCCCATCGTGTCCCCCCCGAGCGTTTTTGCAACACAGCCGGAATGGCTTGGTGCTCATGCCCCCACGGATGAGAACCGCGCTCTCGGTCAGCACCCTGCTCAGCCGTGCGAGTGCCTCTTGGCGGTGGCGCCCCCAGGCGGTGACCGTGGCAAGCGCCGGATCGAATGCAGGGAGGATGTCATCATTCTCGTCCGTTCGTACACGGCGCATCAATCACTTCTTGCATAGTGCCTCTCGCACGATCATTGACCTGCTGGTAACTGAGGACATAGGCACGCTTATCATCGGCAAGAATGAGAACTGGAAACAAGAGATTCACATCGGCAAGCGCAACAATCAGAACGTTGTTCAGGTTCCACATGCACACTTCATAAACATGCTCACCTACAAGGCAAAGCTGGTAGGGGTACACGTTATCCTCACCGAAGAGAGTTACACCAGCAAGTGTAGCTTCCTCGACCATGAGGACATCAAGAAGCATGAAGTCTATGCTGGGAAGCGCGTCAAGCGTGGCCTGTTTCGCTCTGGTTGTGGCACGTTCATGAACGCCGATGTCAATGGAAGCCTGAACATTATCCGAAAAGTAGCACCCAAGAGTTTCGAGGGTGTAGAGGATTGTGTAGTCAATCCGGTGCGCTTGAGCCTCAGGCGTACAAAGCTGAGTCGCTACAGTAATCTAGTTTCTTAGAACCATACATCTACATGCTTCACTTTTATATCTGGTATTGCCGTGTATAATGTTATAGAGAAAAGAGGACAGCCCGCTCATAAGCACGTCTTAAGGCGTCAAGTACCGATGGGGAAGAGATAGCGATTATAGTGGCTAATGCCCAAGGAATTTTGAGGATGGGGTGGTTCGTGTTGGGAAAGGATAAGGATAATCATGATTTCGATTGCACAACCGCTATGTGGTGTGGAGGAAGGCAAGGCCGTTTTAGAAGTCATTGCCTCCGGACAATTGGCGCAAGGAGAGCGTGTCACAGCCTTTGAGCACCGCTTTGCCGACCTATGTACAGTCAAAGAGGCCGTGGCCGTTTCTTCAGGCACAGCGGCATTACAACTAGCATTACTGGCTCATAACATCGGCCCCGGCGATGAAGTCATCACCACTCCGTTTAGCTTTGCGGCAACAGCTAATGCTATTTTGCAGGTAGGAGCTACTCCCGTCTTTGTTGATATTGAAGCAGATAGCTACAATATTGACCCCACCTTGATCGAGGCGGCCATTACAGCGCGCACAAAAGCAATTTTACCAGTCCATCTCTATGGGTATCCGTGCGATATGGAGCGTATAGAGGCGATAGTGAGGGCGCATCATCTCGTATTGATCGAGGATGCATGCCAAGCCCATGTCGCCGCAATAGCTGGAAAGCCCGTTGGCAGTTTTGGCACCGGCTGTTTCTCCTTCTATCCAACCAAGAACATGACCACGGGTGAAGGTGGAATGGTCACGACGAACGATACAGAGATTGCCGAGCGCATTCGTATATTGCGCAATCAAGGCCAGCGGGAACGGTATTGCCAGGTCGCCCTCGGTTATAACCTGCGCATGACAGACATAGCTGCCGCTCTTGGCCTCGTGCAGGTTGAGAAGTTAGAGACATTCACCAAACAACGTATTGCAAACGCAGCATTCTTGACAAGCTGCCTCGCAGAAGTCGTCCAAACGCCAAAAGTACTAGCTGGATATCGCCATGTGTATCACCAATATGTTATCAAAGTTCCCCAACAGCGAGATGAGTGGGCAAAGAAATTGCATGCACGCGGCATCGGCACTGGCATTCACTATCCGTTAGCAATCCATCAGCAACCATTTTACCAAGCTTCACCACACTTGTTCCGCATTTCAAGGGCAGGGGAACCCTCGCGTTTACTAGTTGCTGAAACTGTTGCGACGCAAGTATTGTCGCTGCCAGTGCATCCAGCACTCAGCATGGCAGACCTGCAAAAGATTGTAGAAGAGGTATTAGAATTATGTGGATAAAAGTAGCAGTGGTTGGTGCGGGTGCGATGGGAATGAACCATCTGCGCGTACTGAGAGATTTTCAGGGAGAGGATGTACAACTTGTGGGTGTTGCTGAACCCCACGAACTCCAGTTGAAGCAGGCACTAAGCCGCTACCATGTGGAGGGATACACCGATTATCAAGAGATGGTGAGGCAGACACATCCTGATCTAGTTGCGGTCGTCGTACCTACCTACCTTCACTTTGAGGTAGCCACCTTTTTACTACAACAAGGTATCCATGTGCTTATCGAAAAGCCGATCACGAGCACCCTTGACGAAGCACAGGCACTGATTCGGCTCGCACAAATGAGTGGAACAAAAATTGCGGTGGGACACATCGAACGCTTCAATCCAGCCATAATCGAGGTAAAAAAGCGTTTGCTCGTCGGTCAACTCGGCCAGATTTTTCACATGCATGCTCGCAGGCTCGGCCCCTATCCCCCGCGCATTCGTGATGTGGGTGTGACGCTCGACCTAGCAACGCATGATATTGATGCTATGCGGTATTTAGCGGATGCAGAGGTTACGCGGGTGCATGCCGAAACACAATGTCGCATTCATAGCAAATATGAAGATGGCGTGCTTGGTATTCTGCGCTTTACCAATGACATCATCGGTATGCTCGACGTGAACTGGCTGACACCCACAAAGGTGCGTGAACTGAGCATCACTGGCGAAAAAGGTATGTACCTCATCAATTACTTGACGCAGGACATCTATTTTTATGAGAACGATTACACTCCAACGAATTGGGATACCATGCGGATGATGACTGGCGTGAGTGAAGGAACAATGACACGCCTCAAAGTGCAAAAGGCCGAACCATTGCGTCTCGAGTACGAAGATATCTTTGCCGCCATACGCAATGACACACTGCCCACGGTCACAGGAGAAGATGGTGCGGCGGCACTCAAGATTGCCTTCCAACTTGCCGCATCACCGGATCAGAATGAAGGCAACGGACCAGCAAAGAGAACAATGGAAGTGGGAGCATAAAGCGAGTATGCAAAGCAATTTCTCTCCTATCGTCGCCGTGGTTGGTCTAGGCAAGATTGGCTTACCTCTGGCAGTGCAGTATGCGCGTCATGGACGACACGTTATCGGTTGCGATATCAATTCCACAGTGGTCGAAAAGATCAATGCTGGTCAGTCGCCCATCCAAGAGGAGCAGGGAATCGAAACGGACGTTGCGGCACTTGTCCGTGAGGGGCTACTTTCCGCAAGCACAAACACCACAGAGGCGGTAAAGCGAGCTGGTGTCGTCATCGTCATTGTGCCAGTTGTCATCGACGAACAACACAAAGCGGATTTTCGCGGCATTGATGCCGCGACAGAGGCTATCGCAGCGGGTTTGCAACCAGGCACACTCGTTGTCTACGAGACAACCCTGCCCGTGGGGACGACCGCAGAACGCTTTCGTCGCATCCTTGAGCAAGCGACAAACCTGAAATCTGGCCAAGATTTCGACCTCGCCTATAGCCCAGAACGTGTTTCTTCTGGCTCTATCTTTCGTGACCTGCATCTCTATCCAAAAGTGGTAGGGGGAGTAAATGAGCAAAGCACCGTTGCCGCAACTACATTTTACGCCTCCGTGCTTGATACCGAGATCATCCAGATGGCTTCTAGCGACGAAGCTGAGTTTGTCAAGCTCATAGAAACAACGTATCGCGATGTCAATATTGCCCTGGCGAATGAGTTCGCCTGCTTCGCGGATGCGCACAGGCTCAATGTGACAGCGGCAATCGCAGCAGCCAATACACAGCCATACTCCCATATTCACGCGCCAGGGGTAGGAGTTGGCGGACACTGTATTCCTGTCTACCCTTACTTTCTTTTGCAGGGGCTGGAAAGACTCTCACAAGAAGCCAGGGAACGCATGTTGCTCTTGCCACGAGCGGCTCGGCGCATCAACGATGCCATGGCGGAGCAAGCCGTACGTCTCATAGAGGCCGTCACTGGACCATTAGCCCAAAAGTCTGTCTTGCTACTGGGTGTGGCCTATCGCGGAGATGTACATGAAACCGCCTTCACAAGCGCAAAGCTCTTGCAGGATGCACTTCAGGAGCGTGGCGCAATCGTCTATGTAGACGACCCACTCTTTCGCACGGATGAATTACGTACCTTGGGCTACACGCCCCTCAACGATGAGCACAGGTACGAGGTATGCGCGATACTTCTGCAAGCAAATCACACTGCCTATCAAGCCTTTGATTTCAGCCAATTTCCGCACTGCCAGGTGGTATTAGATGGTCGCCAGGCATTACGGCGGAAACAGATCGAAGCATTAGGCATGCAATATCTCACGCTTGGAGATGGCAAACAGGCAACACAGGACGGTCAACAACCAACTTCTCTCGCATTCTCCAGCGGGACCGCTGATGGAGGTTGGGCGTTGTGAGGATGATATCAATAGTGGGGGCACGTCCGCAATTCGTGAAGCTGGCAGCGGTAAGCCGTGCATTACGTGAGCGGGACGAAGAAATTATTCTCCATACCGGCCAACATTATGATTATCGCATGTCGGCACAGTTCTTTGACGAACTGGCTATTCCCACACCAGACTATCATCTTGAGGTTGGCTCTGGCTTGCATGGCGCACAGACCGCACGCATGCTTGAAGCGATTGAAGCTATTCTCATGAAAGAGCAACCCGACTGGGTGATTGTCTTTGGCGATACCAATTCAACCCTTGCCGGTGCGTTGGCAGCGGCAAAGCTGCACATACCCATTGCTCATATTGAGGCGGGGCTACGAAGCTTTAACCACACCATGCCAGAAGAGATCAATCGTATTATCACAGATCATCTTTCAGAACGTTTGTTTTGTCCAACGGAGACCGCGTGCAAACAGGCAAACGCTGAAGGTATCACACACGGTGTCGAAATGGTTGGCGATGTCATGTACGACATGGTACTTCAGGCAAGGGCACAGATCGAGGCACGTAGGCAGCCACTGCAACGTTCATTGCATGTCAGTCCACAAGAGTATCTGCTTGCAACCATCCATCGACCCGTGAATACCGATGATCCCGTGGCAATGCGTAACATCGCGCAAGCATTCAACGCGCTGGCAATGCCAATACTCTTTCCACTTCATCCGCGTACACGCTCCCGTATGGAGGGATATGGCATTAGATGGGGATCGCATGTTCGCTTGATGGAACCGCTGGGATATCTTGATATGCTCACACTGCAACAGCATGCATACCGCATTCTCACCGATTCTGGTGGCGTCCAGAAAGAGGCTTTTTTCTTAGGCGTACCCTGCGTGACATTACGCGCAGAAACAGAATGGATGGAGACGGTTGAAGCTGGCTGGAATGTGCTTGTTGGTAGTCATCCACACGCTATTATCGCGGCAGTGGCACAAGCAGAACCCAAGCCACCATTGCACAATCCCTATGGAGAGGGTGATGCGGCGAAGCGCATTGTACGAAGTTTGCATCTGGGCAAATTGTAATAGAGGTTGATAGGGGAGGATGATATGGAAGGAAACGATTTGCGTTTCGCCGTGATTGGCTGGGGTTACTGGGGTCCCAAGATCGCACGTAACCTAGATAGCCTGCCACATGTGCAGGTCACGCTCATCGCCGATATGGACGGATGTCGTCTGGCTACAGTAGCCGAACATTTACCGTTAGCAAAGATAACAACAACCATCGCCGATGTCTGGAGTGCCGATATTGATGGCGTAGTGATCGCGACGCCCGTGACCACGCACTATCAACTGGCAAAAGAGGCATTGCTACATGGCAAACATGTCTTGGTTGAGAAGCCGCTCACCGCAGATGTTGCCCAGGCAGAAGAACTCGTTGTACTGGCAAAAATGCAGCAAAAAGTATTGATGGTAGGGCATACCTTTGAATATAGCCCCGCAGTCAACGAGTTGCGCAAACTCATACACAATGGCGATTTGGGAAAAATCTACTGTATTGAAACCGAGCGCCTGAACTTAGGACTCTATCGCTGCGACACCAATGTGATTTGGGACCTCGCACCACACGACGTATCTATCCTGCTCTATCTGCTGGGGAAGACACCAACTCAAGTGGGAATGCAGTCGCATGGGCATCTGCAAACGCATATTCAGGATATTGCCCATCTCGACCTGCTCTTCGCCGATGCGATGACGGCCCATATCCATGTCAGTTGGCTGCACCCCTGCAAAGTCCGCCGCGTGACCGTGATTGGCGATGCACGCATGGCAGTATACGACGACACGAATCCAGCGGAGATGCTGAAGATTTATAACAAAGGGGCCGATATCCATGTTGATCCCGTGGTTTCGTATCGCCACGGGGCGATTAGCATTCCTCATATCGACTGGATTGAGCCATTGCGACTGGAATGCGAAGACTTCGCGAACGCTATTCGCTCTGGTGTACCACCGCGTGCCTCTGGCGAGGTTGGCTTAGCGGTTGTCAGAGTCATAGCAGCGGCGCAGCAAGTAATCGAAGAGCAAAAGCAGCAAGAAATTGCCTTGCCGCACTTCTAGCATAGGAAAATATATATGTCACATATTCTCATCATTTCTCGCTATTACCCACCTGAGATTTGCGTTGCGGGTGTTTGTGTGAGTGAGACGGCGACACGTCTGGCGAAGTTAGGACACGAGGTGACTATACTCACCACGGTACCCAATTACCCAACAGGCATCATCCCACCAGCATATCGAGGGCGTTTGGTACAAACCGAACTGCGTGATGGTGTACGAGTGCTACGTGTCTGGTGCTATATTGCAGCGAACACAGGTTTTCTAAAACGTATTCTGGCACAACTCTCTTTTGGCTTCACCGCGCCCCTGCTCGGATGGAAAGCGATTGGACAGCCCGATATCATTATTGTCGGCTCACCTCCACTCTTTAACGTCATTGCTGGTCGTACACTGGCCTGGTTAAAACGCTGCCCGCTTATCTTTATGGTGGCGGACCTCTGGCCTGAGTCTGCGATTCAGCTAGGAGCCTTACGTAATCGAACGTTTATCCAGCTTGCCGAGTGGCTAGAATGGTCTAGTTACCAAAAGTCTAGTTTAGTGTGGGCGGTAACTGAGGGCATGCGTGAGACGCTTCTGCAAAGGGGACTTTCTCCCGACCATGTCTTTCTCTTAACTAATGGCGTTGATTGCGCTAAATTTAGTCCCGCCTCCAAAGAGCAGGCACGGGCCGAACTAGGCTGGGACGAGCACTTCACCGTCGTATACGCAGGTGGTCATGGGGCCTCACATGGCTTAACAAGCGTATTAGACACTGCTGAAATGCTGCTCGACCAGCGAGATATACGCTTCGTTCTGGTGGGCGATGGCGGGGAAAAAGCAGATTTAATGGCTCAAGCCGAGAGACGGGGCCTTTCCAATATTACCTTCTTGGCCGCCCAAGCGCATGATCGTATTCCAACGATCCTCAATGCCGCTGACGCCAGTTTGGTCCTTGTGCGCAAGGTACCTCTTTTCCAGGGTATGTTGCCTATTAAGATGTATGAGGCTATGGCGTGTGCCCGCCCGATTGTGCTAGCCGTAGATGGAGAAGCGCGCCAAATCGCCGACCATGAAGCGGGTGCCGCGATCCATGTAGAGCCTGAGAATGTGCCTCAGTTGGTGCAGGCCATCCTTCATCTTCGAAATCACCCCGCTATAGCCGAGGAGTTGGGAAGACGTGGACGTGCCTATGTGAAGGAGAAGTTCGATTACGATAAGCTGACGGCAACCCTTGACGAACGTTTGGCAAATCTGCTCAGAAAGCAGAAGCCAGCACGCGCGGAATTGGAGCGTCTTCCTGTATAAATTATGCTCGAAAAGCCTTTCTTACGCTACAACAATGCTCTACAGCACTCATGCTATTTTTCTTTTTCTATATAGTAGTTATAGGAACATAGCAACCTGAGAGTAGTGAAATGAAAAAGCTATTCAATAAAAAACTTTATGACAGCAAAGTAGGGAAGGTACATGAAAAAATATCAACCTGACTATGACATTCCAAACAGCACACCAAATCAATCAATGATGATAAATAACGATGTTATAGCCCATGTAACAGAGCTAGTGAACACGTCGCGTCAGGATATGCTCGCAGAGAATTTTCCAGTGCGGCAGTCAGTATCCTATCATATCTGGCAGCAAGCAATGGATATTTTCTTCGGATTGGCAGGCTTGGTCGCCCTGGTTCTCTTGCTCCCGCTGCTCGCAGTAGCCATCTATACAGATTCACCGGGACCGATTTTCTATAGTCAGGAGCGGTTAGGGTATCAAAAAAAGCCGTTTCGTATGTATAAGCTTCGTTCCATGCACACAGAAGCGGAACGTCAAGGACAGGCTGTTTGGGCGGGGAAAAGCGATGATCGTGTGACTCGTGTTGGACGTTGGTTGCGGCAGACACATCTTGATGAGTTACCACAAGTATGCAACATCCTGTGTGGCCAGATGAGTCTGATTGGCCCGCGACCAGAGCGAGAAGTGTATGCTACTCATTTGGAGGAGATGCAGCCCTTATATCGTTATCGTTTCTCTGTGAAGCCCGGGCTCACCGGCTGGACACAAGTAACCTTTGGCTATGGCGAGACCGAGAACGATGAGTTAGTCAAGTTGCAATATGATCTGTACTATATAAAAAATCAATCTTTCCGGTTAGATATCAGTATTATCGTGAAGACGGTAATTGAAATAGTGGGTGGTTATGGAAGATAATATGTCCTCTGCGGTGGGACTAAAAAGTAGGAGAGCCGCACGAACAACATTTTTGCCTTTTGCGGTTCCTCATATTACACAGCTCGAAATCGATGAAGTGGTAGATACACTGCGTTCAGGGTGGCTGACGACAGGACCGAAGACAAAGCGCTTTGAACGGGAATTTGCCCAGCGCGTAGATGCGCCCTATGCACTAGCGGTCAATTCTGCCACGGCTGCAATGCATCTCGCGCTTGATGCGATTGGGCTACAGCCAGGGGATGAGGTGATTGTGCCTGTTTATACCTTTACCGCCACGGCTGAGGTCGTGGTGTACTGTGGTGCTCGGCCCGTTTTTGTGGATGTCGATCCGGTTACGTGCAACATAAATCCACAAGAACTAGAGAAGCATATCACGCCTCGGACACGCGCAATTATGGTCGTCCACATCGCAGGATTGCCTGCTGAGATGGATGAGATCATGGCGATTGCCCGTCAGCACGGCTTAGCGGTAATTGAAGATGCCGCACATGCATTTCCAGCACGCTATCGAGGCCGTATGATCGGCTCGATTGGGGATTTGACCGCCTTTAGCTTTTATGCAACGAAGACGCTATCCACCGGGGAGGGCGGCATGCTCACCACTGCACGGCCAGACTATGCCGAGCGTGCTGGCATGATGACGCTGCATGGCATCAACCGTGATGCGTGGAAGCGTTATAGCAGTCAGGGGTCATGGTGCTATGAGGTGTTGCAGGCGGGTTTCAAATATAACATGACTGATATCGCCGCTTCACTCGGCATACATCAACTGGCGCGTAGTGAGGAATTATTGGCACGTCGAAATGCGATTGCCAAACGGTATACAGAAGCATTTTCGCATTGGCCAGAGTTGGAGACGCCACCCAACCCGCCCCATGTTCAGCACGCTTGGCATCTCTACATGCTGCGTCTACGCTTAGAACAACTCACGATTGGGCGCGATGCGTGTATTGATATGCTCGTGCAAAACAACATCGGCACCAGCGTTCATTTCATTCCACTGCACCTGCATCCTTTTTATCGCACGACGTATCAGTTGCTTCCTAGTGACTTCCCGATGGCCTTACAAGCCTATTCAAGGACAATCTCTCTACCCATTTATCCGAGTATGACCGATGAAGATATGGAAGATGTAATTGCGGCAGTTGAAGAAATTATTATCACACATAAGAAGTAATGGATGGAAAGTCATGAAAAATATGCTCTATTCTTTTCTTGATCTGTTCCGACTACGAGTACGTACCAGGAGCCTGTCGGATATTGATACAACGAGCTTACTAGAACGCGAGACAGTACCACTGGAAATAGGTGATGCTCATATAACCTTGCAAGGCCGGGTCGTGCTAGTTACAGGGGCAGCAGGCTCGATTGGTTCAGAGCTCTGCCGTCAGCTGCTCAATTATGAACCGGCGCGCCTGATTGCGCTCGATAACAACGAAACCGGACTGTTCGATCTTGCGGAAAGCCTCCGTTCGCATCCACATGCTGCCTGTTTGTATCCGTGCATCAATGATATCAGGGATACGCGGACCATGGAACGGCTTTTTGCGGAGGAGATGCCACAGGTTGTTTTCCACGCAGCCGCCTATAAGCACGTCCCATTACTCGAAAGCCATCCTGAGCAAGCGGTACGGAACAACACGATTGCCACATTTCATCTCTGCCACCTAGCAGAGACCTACGGGGTAGATCGTTTCGTCTTTATTTCCACGGATAAAGCGGCTAATCCGACGAGTATCCTGGGGGTCACAAAGCGGTTGGGAGAAATAATTGTGCAATCCATAGCACAATCGACCGACAGGAGAACCTGTTTTTGTGCAATCCGCTTTAGCAATGTGATTGGCAGCCGAGGCAGTGTCGTGCCCATATTCGCACGGCAAATAGCCCAAGGTGGGCCTGTGACTGTGACCGATCCTGACGCCACGCGCTACTTCATGACCATTCCCGAAGCCTGTGAATTGGTCATTCTTTCGGCGACCATGGATGATCAAGGTGCATTATATCTCCTAGATATGGGAGAACCAATCAGCATTTTAACATTAGCAATCAAGATGATTCGCTTATTTGGTTTACGTGAGGGGCGCGATATACCGATTGTCTACACGGGACTGCGTCCCGGTGAGCGTCTTCACGAAATGTTAGTGGCACCAGATGAAGAGCTCATGCCTACTGCAAACAGCAAAATTTCCAAAGTATATCATACCTATGAGGTGCCACTACTTCCTGCTGTGACTGAGTGGGTACAGAAGCTCGACAAAGATCTACAAAGTGAGAAGTGTGAGCAGTTGCGCGAACGGCTTTTTGAGTTTGTACAAACACATAGACCGAGTATAACAAGCCAGCAAATGATGAAGACAAACCATAGATAAGCCATAGGGTAAATGTGGGTAGGGTATTTATAACGAGGAGAACTTGAGGGTACAACAATGACATTTGAGCAATACTGGACAATAATGGTTAAACGATGGAAACTCGCTGTTATCTGCTTTGTGATGGTGGGTCTCGGCACCTATATAGGCACTAAATTGATGATACCACTCTATCAAGCAACGGCTCTCGTACAGGTTTCGGTGCAATCACAAAATAATCAAGCCGATTATAATAGCTTGCTTGCTAGTGACCAGTTGGTGCAGACGGAAGCGCAACTGGCGGTGAGCTATCCCGTGCTACGTGAGGTTGCCACTCATTATAGAGGACTGACCAGCGAGAGCCTGCTTGGTGAGGTAACTGCAACAGCCAAACTCAATACGCAGTTGTTCGAGATCGACGTTTTGGACCCCAATCCAGTCCGTGCAGCGGCCATCGCGACAGATATTGCAGCTACACTGATCAATCAGCAACAGCAAACGCTGAAGCAAAACAATCAACTTTCACAGCAACAAATCCAGCAGAATCTTACGTCAATCCAGCAACAAATTGACGCAGCAACAGCCAAGCAGGTTAACTTAGAGGCAAACGGAGGAGGTCAAGGGAAAATAGCAGTAGTGCAAGCACAGTTGAATAGTTTACAGCAATATAAAAATCAATGGCAGGCTATATTAGCCCAACTTGAATTGACACAGGCCCAAAATGGGAATTTCCTGCGTATCGCCCAACCTGCACAGCCTAGACTACAAGCAGTGCATCCCAATGTACTGCTGAATACCGGTGCTGGCTTTCTGGCAGGTGCCTTCCTGGGAATATTTCTCACTATTATGGTAGAGTTTCTGGATACCCGTGTGCGTACCTCAGAGGAACTTGCTCGCTTACTCAATTGGCCAGTGTTGGCAACGATCTGGAAAGCAAACAAAGCGAATAAGGAAGATGTGATTGATCCAAGCGGACACAGTGCCAACAGCGAATCCTATCGTATCCTGCGCACCAACGTCGGCTTTTCAAGTATTGACAAGCCACTCACTTCCTTGATGGTCACAAGCTCGTTACCAAGGGATGGTAAGAGCGTGGTTGCCTCCAACCTGGCAATCTTTATGGCGAAAGCTGGTAAAAACACCTTGCTCATTGACGCCGACTTACGCCGACCAACGCTACACATAAAGTTTGGTCTAGCAGGCGATAGATTGGGCTTGAGCAATGCGGTCCTGGCGTTGAGTATGTCGGCTGGCAAGCCAATGTCTGTTCCTTCCGCTTCGCCATTCCCACGTGTAAGCCCACCAATAGTATCTAATTTCTCATTTGAGCAATACACCTATACAGTGGGCATTCCAAATCTACGAGTGATGCCCTCTGGTCCTCTACCTCCCAATCCTTCGGAACTCCTTGATTCGAAAGCTATGGAGCGTCTCATGACTTCCATTGCAAGCTATGGAGCCGAGATTGTCATCATTGATACACCTCCGCTATTGGGATTATCAGATTCCAGCATTCTGGCATCAAAAGTAGATGGGGTACTGGTCGTAGCTGACATCACACGTGCGAATAAAAAGAATCTCAAACAAGTGAAGTCATTGCTCACGCAAGCTGGTGCTCGCGTCTTGGGCTGCGTTGTAAACAAAGAGCGTCATAGCCGTCATAACAGACCATATTCTTATTACTACCAGCAAAATGAACAAAACTCGCATAAGAAGTCCGGCAGAGCTGGTGAACCCTCTCCCGAGGTGTTAGCTGATACCTTGCATCATGCAGGAAAACAGTCACACTAAGACTAGCATCTTACATAAGAGGGGTTGAGGGAGAGCACATGAAAAAGAGAATAAAAGGTGGGCCGAAAAAGTTTTTTCTGCTGAGCACCGTTTTGCTGCTCTTTTTACTAGGAGGGTCGGTAGGGGGGCTTGTAGCCTATCGAAGCTATAGCGCGGTATATCAAAAAGATACGTCTCTAGCCTAGGAGGGAGTGCAGCATTTGCGAGCAGCAGCATCTTTGCTAGCAACGGTACCACAACACCCCTTTGAAATTGCTATTATTCGTCATGCACAGAGTGAGTTTGCCTCCGCAAGATCAGCATTTTCTGTAGTATCTACTAACCTACAAGCCCTTCCTGGTATAAGTACGTCTCTACCTACCTATGGCTCTCGTCTACATACCGCGTTATATTTGGCAGCGGCGGCAACCAACATAGCACAGGCAGGCAGTTTGGGTTGCACGTTACTAGAGTTTCTGCTACCCAAGCTTCATAATCCGCTACTTACAACAGGACAGAGCCTTTCAAGGGAGGATGTCACCCACACGAGCCTGGCTTTTCAACAGATAAAGGCAACCCTTTCTCAAGCCATCAACGAAGCGAGTCAGGTTCAGCCGAGTGATCTACAGTTTGATGCTCATATGAGTAGCATGTTTGCTAGTTTTTACAAAGAATTGCCGCTGCTACACATGTGGCTTGTCGCGGTTGAGAAGCTTTTCCCGGCTTTGCCGCTGCTCCTGGGGATTGGCACACCAGCACATTATCTGCTTGAAGTGCTTGACACAAGCGAGTTGCGACCATCTGGCGGCTTTATTGGTAATTATGGCATTGTAACCTTTGCAAATGGCAGCTTGGCGGATGCTCAGATTAGAGATGTTGTTTTGCTCGATGCACATTTCGAAAATAGCGGGCACTATATTTTTTATCCGCCAGCTTATATGTGGTTCAGTGATGCCTTGGGATTAAAGACGTGGAGATTTCGTGACTCTAACCTTGATGCCGATTTTCCCACGGCAGCCCGCGATGGTGAGCAGATGTATACCAAGGAAGGAGGGAATGTTGCTGTACAGGGGGTAGTCGCCATCACTCCAGTTCTCATTCAGCGTATACTTGAGATGACGGGGCCAATCGCGATTCCCGAGTATCATGAGACGGTCAGCGCACAGAATCTCGTTGCACTTATCCACTATCACCAACTAGACGCAGCGGGTGCGGGTCAGGGCAGTAGTCTTGTTCCTTCTCCTGATGGCTATTCGTCAACACGAAAACACTTCATAGCCCTTTTGGCAGAGCACTTGTTTGCACGAATACATACTATTTCACCTGCGGCATTACCAAAGTTTTTACAACTGCTGCTTAACTCGCTGCAGACAAAGGATATTCAGCTTTATTTCAATGCGAGTAGTGCAGAGAATGTGCTCCAAAACACTCATCTTGACGGCGCAATCCAGGCCACGGCAGGCGATAGTCTCTTGATTGTTGATGCAAATGTTTCACCCAATAAAGCAAACAGTTTTATTCGTACTGCGATACAGGACAAAGTAACGCTTGATGCCTATGGCAATGCCACCCATGCCACAACCATCAGTTATGCATGGACTATTGCGGGTCGCAACTATGGGAATGCGCTCTATCGCGACTACATGCGTATCTATACACCACCTAACGGCATGCTACAGTCGCAAGCTGGATGGCAATCCCGTGGCACAGGTACGGCCTTTGGGCGAGCAGTGTGGAACGGTTTTTTTACCCTTACCTATGGCCAAACGCGTGCTATCACCTTTATGTGGACGGTGCCGCACGCAGCCACAAAAGTCGGTGCCAGCTGGCACTACCAGTATCTGGTTCAGCGGCAAGCAGGAATACAACGCGAGCTGAATTTACAGATTATAACTCCATCTTGTGCAGTGCTGAGCAACACAGGAAGGGAGGATGTCGGCAAGATATCCTCGTTCACACGAGCACTAAGCGAAGATATGAACTTTGAGAAAGATTACACATGCCAATGATTTTTGCTTACCAGTATACTGAAACAAGGAAGTGTTAGTAAGGATACGACGTATGATCGATATACACCTACATATCTTACCGGGCGTCGATGATGGACCCGAAACAATAGAAGAAGCTCTCGCGCTGGCGCGGGCTTTGGTACAAGAGGGCATTCATACTGCTATTGCAACCCCACACTATAATGATGAATTTCCTCGTCGCTCAGCCGCAGAGATTCGAGAACGTGTCTATGATTTACAAACTGTGCTCAATCGGCACGCGATCCCGCTACGCCTGTTGGCAGGTCACGAGGTACTCATCAAGCCTGGATTAGTGGAAGATGTTCAGAGTGGACAACTGGCAACTCTTAACGGTAGCCGCTACCTCTTGCTAGAACTGTGGAGCAGTACCTGGTTGCCCGAAACAGAGCGTGTGATTTTTGAACTGAGAGCCGCTGGCCTCGTTCCTATCATTGCCCATGTAGAACGCCACTGCACGATCCAGCAGGACCATGAGCGCTTGGTCAACCTGCGGCGCCAGGGTGCTTTAGCACAGGTAACGGCAAGTAGCCTGCTGGGGAATTCGGGCAGGGCTGCCCGTCGCTGTGCCGAAGCACTGCTCAAAAAAGGACTCGTTCATTGTATTGCATCTGATGCACATGGCTTACAGACGCGTCCTCCATGCGTGGAAAAAAGCTTGCAATATGCTGAACATTTGCTTGGACAGGCACGTGTCCATCAACTCATCGAGACTGTGCCTGATGGCGTTATCAACAATCTGCTGTATGGTGTCAAGGTGCAGTTTACTAGTTTATAAGCTACGTATGGAGGGGCTTGGGAGGTTACTACCGTGTTGAAAAGTGAGGTGTGGAGAGAGAGGATTTTCACAGCGGCTCTTCCTATTCGCGCATTCGTGCTCGCTCTAATAGGTGCAGTTGTGCTGCTATTGGTGGCTGTGTATGGTGTTCAACATTCTACTTATGCAATCTATGCTATGGGTGCGATTGTCATGGCACTTGTTGTTATCACACGCCAAGATGAAATAGCGGTTGTACTGATTATTGCAACCCACCTGTATGTCGACTGGTATTTAGGATATGAAGTTATTGGAGTGCTGATGGCACTGGGACTATTATTAGCATTCTTCTTGTCACGGTCTCCACAAACACTCCGGTACTCCTGGACGCGCCCACGAGCACTGTGGCTCTGGGCATTGTTCCTGGTGCTAACTATTTACCCCGCCTTTCAAGGCGCGAGAACACTTGGTGATGCCCTTTACTACTATCCTAATATAATAGTTGGTGCCTTACTCTTTTTCTGGTTAGGTATGGTTATTGCCCAGGATAGCGTGCGTTTGCACCGTTTGTTCAACTTGTTTGCTGGTCTAGGCACACTGTTGGCGATACATACACTGGTTCAGGCAACGACAGGAATTACCTTACTTGGTTCGGCACACGTGAATTCGTATATTATTGAGGAAAACGGCGGTCTAATGGGGGGGACGGTGCAGCGTTATGGCTCTTTCTTGATGAATCCTGATTGGAATGGGACCTTTTTCGGAATAGCTCTCGTTCTGCCGCTTGGTCTTTTTGTTGTGAGTACTTCCGTTATGGCAAAAATTTTGTATAGCATCGAAATATTTCTTATGGCAGCTGCGTTGCTTGCCACCTATAGCATCGGTGGTTGGATAGGTGCAGCTGCTGGCCTACTCGTTTTCATTTTCTGTGCTGGCCGCTGGCGCTATTGTATTTTTATTGGCTTGGTCGTAGCCATTGTTGCGCTCATCATGACGGTGAGTTTTCCTTCTCAGATTCAGCTTGAAATGCAGCACGCGGCCAATCCTGTAGGACTCTCGTTACGTAATGGTGCCTGGCAAACCGCCATACAGGTAATAAGGGCTCATCCACTGTTTGGTATTGGTTTGGGCATGACTACCTATTTGCTCCAGTCTGAACCGTATAGAGTCCTTGCCCAGTTCGTTCCTCTAGCACATCCACATGATTCTTACTTGGAACTTGGTGCTATGGCAGGTCTTCCCGCTCTGTTTGTATTCATCGCGAATCTCCTTTTTGCGCTTTGGCAAGCATGGCGCAATTGGCTTCAGGCCGATACAAATTTACGCACGTTAATCGGTTGTGGTCTCGCCTGTGCGATTGCCTTGACTGTTAATAGCGTGAGTATCAATGGCTGGACGCTGCCGCCATTAGCCGCTATGGTTTGGCTCATTCTAGGAGCGTGTGCCTCCCCACTGCTCATTAAGAAGCGACAAAATAGCAACAAGCTTACTTAAATGAATATTTGGAGCAATTTTGTAATGAATAGACAACACACATCTCATAGTCGCCTGACATGGCAGACACTTCCTCTCATTCATCTCCTGATTGCAGAGTGGCAAGACTGGCGTAAAGAGCGGACAAAACCTCGCTATCGTCTTGCTCCACTAGCGCATGATTCTTCTGGGTTGCCATTCTATCCTATAGATATGGAGCCGCTGTTAACGATGCCTTTTGGGTATCTAGATCAAGCAGGGGTGCTCTATAATGCTCCAAATGCATCTGCGTCGGGAGCTTATCAACCGACGAGTATCGCTCAGTTTGCACTTGCCCAGTGGGATGCCTATCTTACTACGAGAGATGAACAGCATAAGCAAGTATTTCTAACGCAAGCTCATTGGCTGGTACAGCACGGAGAAGCCATAGGTGATGATAGCAGCGGCTGGCTCATTCCTTTTCCTTCGCCTAAGTATAACGTTGCGAAACCGTGGTTATCTGCCTTGACGCAGGGAAACTGTATCTCGGTCCTGGTCCGTGCCTATCGTTTGACAGGTGAAGAAAGCTTTCTACAAGTGGCTCGCCGTGCCGTCCACACCTTTGAACTGGATATTCGGGACAATGGCGTCAGCGCATCCGTTGGTGATGACGGTATTTTTTTTGAGGAGGTAGCAGCGTATCCAGCGGCACATATCCTCAATGGTTATCTTTTAGCACTCTTCGGTTTGTATGATTATGTTGCGCTTACAGACGATGCTGCCATCAAAGTACTGATCCAACGCAGTCTCGTAACACTTCACACGTTTATTGACGAGCTAGACCTGGGCTACTGGTCATGTTACGATTGGCTTTTTCAAAATCCAGCTTCTCAGTTCTATCACGCTCTCCATGTCGTGCTGCTGCAAGCACTTGCCAATTACTCCGGTTGTGATCATTGTGCAATGCTGGCGTCTCGTTGGGAAGCCTATCAGCAGAGTTTTTTATGTAATCTACGCTATTTCAATTCGAGTCGTGTATCTAGTTATCGCTCTGCTATACCAAGAAAACTGTCATATATATGCCGCTCTTCAGTAAAGACGGTGACGCGACAGCTTCATCTATACCATTACCAACCGCAAAAACAACTGGCTAGGATGGCAAAGCGTTCCTATACTCCTTCGCAAGAAATAAGCAGTCATGAATAAATATGAACAAGAGTTAGATGATGGCCGCCCTACTTCTTCTACTTTTCATCGTCTTGAAAAAGAACGAGCTAATTTGTTTCCGATCGAGGATTTTCCGACGCTGATCACTATGAAATATAGCAACGAATGGGAAGAGCAGAACGGCTGGGCTATCGAAAACATGACAACCTGGATGTTGCCAGCGATAAGCCCACACGCTAGCGCGGGTGCGCTACCAACCAAGTCGCGGCCAGGTGTCTTCACCGATAAAAAAGGGCACATCGGACTTTTACTGAATCTCGTCAAGACTTCAGGGGTTTATGCTATTGCTTCGGTGGCCATTCCATTAGTCTCTTTGGTACTGGCTCCATTTTTAACTCATTCGCTTTCTCCTGCGGATTATGGCGTTCTGGCTCTTCTGAACATCTTCACCAGCCTGTGGGCGGGGATTACGCAGCTTGGTCTGGCCTCGGCCTTTTTTCGCGGCTATAACTATGATTACTCTGCCCCTCGTGATAAGCATGCAGTTCTGTCAACGGTGACTATTCTTCTCTTTCTTGCTTCATTGCTGATGACTCTTGTCGCCATAGTCACGGCTCCGTTGCTGTCAACTATCCTCTTTGGTAGCCCGTCGATGGCGAGTTTGATTGCACTCGCAGCGGAAATAGTGTTGCTGCAAAATCTCACTATTCCTGGCTATAGCTGGCTGCGAGCGGAGAATCGCGCTCTTCCCTATTCCTTGTTGTCCATCGGTAGTCTCCTCCTCACACTCTGTGCGACGCTTTTTCTGATAAAGACCATGCATTTAGGAATTGCCGGTGCGATGATTGCGAATGGGTGTGGTTATGCAGTTGTCGTCATATGTACGTTGCCAATTATTCTCTTCCGCACGGGCATCAAGTTGCGTATGGATATTGCTCATAGCCTGTTAGCCTTTGGATTGCCGCTCGTTCTTAACTTCTTTTCCTATTGGGTACTGCAACTATTGGACCGTTATTTGCTCCGCGTTTATGCCTCGCTGACTCAGGTCGCCATCTATTCTGTGGTCTACACGTTGGGCTCGGTGCTCTCTGTCCTGGTAATCGGTCCTTTTTTGTTAGCATGGCCTACTACCATGTTCACCATCGCTACGCGTAAAGATGCGCCACAGGTATTTACAGTGGTGTTCCGCTGGTTCAGCATGTTTCTGCTCTTCGCAGCCTTCGGTTTATCCCTAGTGGGCAACATAATACTTACTGTGCTTTTTCCAACGAGCTATCGTGTAGCGGCTCCTATCATCCCTATTATTGCATTGTCGCTGGTATTGTATGGTATCTACTATCTCTTCATGATCGGAGCGAATATCAAGCGAAAGACGTGGTTAACTGCTGTTTTCACCACAATTGCCGCCGTTGTCAATGTCGCGCTTAACCTCATCTTCATTCCTGCTCACGGCGCAATGGGTGCGGCCATAGCTACGCTCCTCGCGTATATCGCTCTTGTTTTGAGTGCCTATATTGCGAATCAAAAAATCTATCCAATTCCTTTTGAAATTGGTGTATTTCTGCTCGCCTTATTCTTAGGTATCGCTTTCTATTTAGGCGGGAATTTCCTCGCACAGACGCAAAACACCTCTATAGTCTGGGCTATTTATGTTATTTCACTTCTTCTGTATGGTGGTTGTCTTACCTGCCTGGGACTATTCGTAACGCGAATCCATACACACACTTCTTTGCAAATTAAGAAAGACTAAATGGTTATGAATGTATTATCACATGCAGCTCTCCCAAGGACTCATAATGCTACATTTGCGCGGTCTCCTATTCACGTATGCATGTATGTCCGTGGAGGAGCACGGATGGATGTCAGGGTGATGCGTGAAGCAACCGCCTTGAAAGAAGCGAGATTTGTAGTCACTATCGTTGATGTTGAACGAGATCATACGTTGCCTGCCGAGGAAGAAATTTCTGGCCTATGTGTGAAACACATTAGAATGCCAGACTGGTTTATTCCAACCCACTTTAAACCGTGGTTCTTGGTCAAAATGGCGCGCATGCTTTTTCTCAGTGTCTCTCGCTTGCTGCAAACGCCTGCCGACATCTATCACGCACATGATGATACTGCTCTTCTCGCATGTTATTTCGCTGCACGATTACGCGGAAAACCCCTGGTTTTTGATGCTCATGAACTGCCTTTGTTTCAAAGTCCGCTCTCCGCACTCAGTAGAAGGCAACGTTTATTCCATCAACTGTCACGTTCCCTTCTGACATATATTGTGCCAAAATGTGTCGGCGTGATTACTGTCTCGCCACCGATAGTTCACCAACTCGCTTTACACTATCGTGCTTCAGCAGTGACGGTAGTTCGCAACGTTCCGCCATATCAGACGGTTGCCAAAAGCGATGCACTGCGACAGCACTTAGGCCTTGATCCTAGTGTTCAGCTTGCGCTTTACCAGGGCGCGTTGCACCTCAGCCGAGGCCTCGTTGAGATGATTCGAGCTGCGGCGTTTTTCGCTCCCGATATCGTGCTCGTTCTCATGGGTAATGGCTCACCAGAGACACTATTACAGCTCGAAGCACTTATTGCAAGTGAAGGAGTAGCGGAGCGGGTGAAAATCATACCCGCTGTCTCCTATCAAGAGTTGCTTAGCTGGACCGCATCAGCCGACATTGGCTTAATTGTGTACTCGCCAGACTACTCACTCAATGTGCGTCTGTGCTTACCAAACAAACTCTTTGAATATCTTATGGCAGGTTTGCCTGTGCTTGCTTCTCAACTGGATGCAGTCTCTGCAGTGCTTACGGCACATGATTGTGGGCAAGTTGTCTCTTCGCTTGCACCAGCTGCCATTGCATTAGCGGTCAACAACATGTTAGAGAAGCGTGATGCACTTATTCAGATGCGCCACAATGCCTTACGTGCGGCGCGGGAAGAGTTTTTGTGGGAAAAAGAGAGTCAAAAGCTGGTTCAGCTGTATAGCGAGATTACAAGGCCACTCCTTTTGTCAAATGGGAAATAAGAAAGTGGTATTTCCTGCTGTCGTTCTATGAAGTGTCTTGAAAGGATGTTGGAAATGAAAGTGGTATCCGGTCTAAAAACTTCTTCGCTACAAACGCAGGTGCGCACACGCCCACCTATCAAGGTATGTATGCACGTACTGGGTTGTGCGCGGACGGATGTGCGCGTGATGCGTGAGGCAACTGCTTTGGTGGAAGCGGGGTTTGCTGTTTCTATTGTCGACATTGAATGTAACCGGGAACTTCCTCGTGTAGAGGAGATTCGTGGCGTCCATGTAAGGCACATCATTCTACCCTCCTGGCTAACGCCAACACGTTTCAAACCATGGTTCCTGATCAAATTAGTACAAGCATTCATTTGTGGTGTGTCGCAAATGACACGCGTACCCGCCGACATCTACCATGCTCATGATGAAATTGCACTGCCTGCCTGCTACATAGCCGCACGGCTACGCCATAAACCACTTATCTTTGATGCGCATGAGCTTCCCATGTCAGAGCCGAGTGTCAATCGTTGGCTTCGACTTCGGGCGTTAGCAACATGCCTTCTAACCTACTTCATCCGTTATTGTGCGGGTGTGATTACTGTCTCTGCACCTATTGCCGCCAAAATTGGTCACGACTATCACCTTTCAGAGGTTACGCTGGTTCGCAATATCCCACCCTATCACGTCGTTGCGAAAACAGATCGCTTGCGGCAATACCTCGGTCTCGGTCCTAATGCTCGTATTGCGCTCTATCAAGGTGGATTGTCCCCTGATCGTGGACTGGATAGGTTAATCAGTGCTGCCAGATTCTTAGATGATGATCACCTGCTTGTTATTATGGGGGATGGTCCTCAAACTATAAAATCAGAACTTGCAGCTCTCATTGCTAGTGAAGAGGTCGCTGATCGTGTGAAAATCATTCCCGCGGTACCTTACAAAGAGCTACTCGTATGGACAGGTTCAGCGAATATCGGACTCATCATCTACTCACTGGATTACTCGCCTAACGTGAGTATGTGTTTACCTAATAAATTATTTGAATATGTGATGGCAGGTTTACCTATATTGGCGTCTCAACTTGAGGCGGTTGCCGATATCATCAATAGCTTTCATGTTGGGCACGTGCTGTCATCTCTTGAGCCGTGCGCGATTGCTGAAGCAATCAATGGGATGCTGGCAGATAGTGCAGCCTTGGAGCAGATGCAGCATAATGCGTTGTGTATCGCTCAAAGCGATTTCTGTTGGGAGAAGGAGCAGAAGCAACTCGTGCATCTTTATCATACTATCCTCTCAAAGAGCATGCAGTAAGGACTCTCTTATAATGAAATTACTACCGTCTACTACTTTAAAAACAAGCACTGCTCTCGATGTGCAGAAGACGGTCAAAGTATGCATCCATGTGGTAAGACAGGCGAGGACAGACGTCCGGGCGATGCGAGCCGCAACAGCACTGGTGGCAGCGGGCTACGAGGTCTGTGTGATTGATGTGGAGAGTGAGCACACGCGCCCGCCCGAAGAAGAAATTCACGGCATTCACATGAAGCATATTATGATACCGGATTGGCACACATCAATGAGCGTTGAGCTATTGTTCTTTTTAAGAGCCTTGAAGACGTTTATGCTCAGCATCATACAGCTATTGGGAACCAGTGCCGATATATATCACGCAAGTGAGCTTACTGCCTTACCCGCCACGTATATTGTCGCGGTTTTGCGCCGTAAGCCGCTCATTTTCGAGTCATACGAGCTTCCTCCACCAGAAACTCGTATCGGTTTCTGGCGTCGACTGGAGTGGCCTTTAACTGCTATGCTTGCGTTTATGCTTCCTCGCTGTGCAGGAGTGATTACGGTCTCCCCACCAATTGTACAGGAGATACACACCCGCTTTCACGTGAAGGAGGTTTCGCTGATCCGCAATGTTCCTGTCTACCGGGCCGTTCCTAAAAGTGATCGTTTGCGCCAGCACCTTGGTCTTGGTCCTGCTATCCGTATCGCACTCTATCAAGGCTATTTGCAGGCTGATCGTAGCCTGGATATTCTGGTGCGAGCCGCAAAGTTTCTCGAAAGCGATACCGTCCTCGTGATGATGGGTAACAGTTTTGGCACAACGCAGGCTGAGCTTGAGGACCTGATTGCTTCAGAGCACCTCACAGAGCGGGTGAAGATCATTCCTGCGGTTCCATACGAAGAGCTTTTAGATTGGACCGCTTCGGCAGATATTGGGTTGTTAGTGTGTTCGCCCGATTACTCAACGAATATTCGCATGCTTTTACCCAATAAACTTTTTGAATATTTTATGGCGGGTCTCCCGGTTCTTACCTCACAGCTTGACGCAGTTGTCGAGATAATGAACACATATGACGTGGGAAGAGTAGTCCCCTCACTTGCCCCTGCCGCTGTTGGCATGGCTATCAATGCGATGCTGGCGGATGGTAACGCACTTGCTAGCATGCGCCACAACGCCCTAGAAGTAGCGAAACATGAGTTCAACTGGGAGAAGGAGAGCGAGCACCTTGTTCGCATCTATCACAATATCCAACAACCAGAATAGGATGTGAGATACAACCTGTATTTCACTCTTATTGAGGCCCTTTGCGAAAAGCAGCAAAGGGGCGGTTATTTTCAACCATACAGGCTCTCATGTGGAAAGTTAAGGTTCTGATGCAGTTTTGTTCAGTTCGGTACACTGGTAGTAAGAGGTTTCCGTGTTTCAGGTGACAGAAAATCACCTGAAGGTGGTGGCATTAGTGGAAGGAAGGTAACGTATTGGTAGTTTCAGCTAATCGAACAATAAAAGGGAAAAATGTCCTGGTAACGGGCGGTGCAGGTTTTATCGGTAGTCATCTTGTCGATCTCTTGATCTCAGAAGAGGTAGGGCAATTAACTATCATCGATAACTTCTTTTTAGGCAAACATGCCAACTTGAAGGAGGCATTGCGGCGAAGACCTGACTTGCGGATTCTCACAGTGGATGCCTCTGATGATCACGCGCTACGAGCGGCGTTTGCAGACCTGAAAGATGTGGATGTGGTATTTGATCTCGCTGTCATACCCCTGCCAACGTCTTTAGAGCGACCACGCTTTTGTTTCGAGACCAACGTACACATCACCTCGGCCCTGTGCGAGCTTTTGCGCGAAGGCCACTTTGGATCGCTGGTCCACTTTTCATCATCCGAGGCGTACGGTTCCGCGAGATCAATCTCCATGAGCGAGGAGCACCCACTTGAGCCGCTTACACCCTATGCAGCGAGTAAGGCGGCCAGTGACCATCTCGTGCGTACCTACGCCGCCACCTTTGGCGTAGATGCGCTGGTGGTGCGCCCATTTAACAATTATGGGCCGCGTCAGAACGATCAGCAGTACGCAGGCATTATTCCTACCATGCTCAGATGCGCGTTCGAGGGGCGTGTCTTTACGATATTCGGCGACGGCCAGCAAACACGTGACTACATTTATGTGACAGATACGTCGCGGGCCGTACTTGAACTGTATACATGCGCACAAGCCCGTGGGCAGGTCGTGAATATTGGCTCCGGCCAAGAAATCAGTATGCTTGATCTCAAACTAAAGATTGAGCACATTCTGGGGCGCGAGATACCCACGGAGTGGCGTGAGCCACGCCCCGGCGATGTACGCCGCCATCGTGCGGATGTTACCCTTTTGCAGAGCTTGACTGATTTTGTAGCCCAAACCTCACTAGATGATGGGCTTGCCGCGACTATCGCGTTTTACCGTGGAGATACGACTACGAGCACAAAAAAGATGTCGCGAGGGGAATTGTAATGCGCTTACTTATCACGGGGGCGGCAGGCTTTATGGGCCACAATGCTCTTCTGGCGACCCCACGCTCCTGGCACATCGTTGCGCTCTATCGTCCAGGTACTAGCGATTTTTTGCGCTTCATAGCCAGTAATCGCTTGCACAATGTGCAAGCTGTCGCATGTGATCTCACCGACAAATGTCAGGTGGAACAGGCAATCGATCAAGTGGGAAGCAGTTTTGACAGTTGCCTTGCTCTGGCCAGCAATACCTCTATTCCTGCTTCTGTGGCACAACCAGTCGAAGATCTGACCACAAATGTGATTGGACTGCTACACCTCCTTCAATGCTGCACGTTTGAACATCTTGTTTATCTCTCTTCGGGTGCGGTCTACGTCGGGCTATCTGGCCTTGTCGGGCCTGCGTCAGCGGTATGCCCTGATCTTCCCTATGCTATCTCCAAATTGGCGGCGGAACAGTACATACGCGCCTTCATGCATCATCAGCATACACCCAAACGGGCCACTATTATTCGCTTCTTTGGCGCATATGGCCCATATGAGCCAGCACGTAAACTCTACACCAGGCTTGTGCGCCGTTTTGCCTTCGAGCATAATTCGAGCTTTACGGTAACAGGGGATGGGGAAAACTATATTGATGCTATGTACGTGGATGATACCATGCGAGCACTACTGGCCGTGTTAACATCCGCGTCTGAGGACGAATTCCGTTGTCTGGACCTGGGTGTGGGAGGCCGCGAAACGGTGAACCAAGTCGTCACGCGGGTAGCTCATACGTTTGGTCTTGAGCCAGAGATCAAGCACGAAGGGGTGACTACCGAATACATAAACTTTATGATCGACCCACAACCCTTTTCCACGGCCTATCACTTTACGCCAACGATTTCGCTTGAGGATGGCATTCAACGTCTGGCTTCTCATCTTGCACAAACGGCATCGATGAAGGAAGCACGGTAGCTATGGACATACCGCACACACATCACACACATAATATAGGAAGACAGAAGACGCTTGCACGAGTGTGTGTTCCAATCACCGGGTTTCCAATTCCAGGGGGTATGCGCAGTGTGCTCGCTGGAGTTGCTCACGTAATGGGCGATCATTGGCAGATGACGTATCTCACCCATCACAAGGGACAGCAAGCTGAGGGATTAGAAATCGAACTATTTGGCGGCAAAAGAGCCTCACCCTGGCAATTCCCCAATGTTTGGCTGTATTGTCTGGCTGGCTGGCGACGCCTACGCGCCCTGATGAGATCGGGAGCACCGTATGATCTTATCCTCCCTCAGGATGGCGTCTTTAGCGGTGCTTTCGCGGCACTGGTAGGCAAGATGACGGGTATCCCTGTCGTCTGCATGGATCATGGCAACATGACATGGTTAAACAATCCGGCACTTCGCACGGAACGGATGCGGGCAGTGCAAGCCTATCCTATGCATCAGCGACTTCTTCTACGTTTACGTTATGCCTGTTACTGGTGCTCGTTGGGGCTTCTGGCATATATCACTGTACGGTACTCCGATCTGTTTCTTGTGGCCGGTGATGAGGTAGCAGAGGTGTATTGTCAGCATCTCGGCGTTCATGCTAGCCGCATCGTGCGTTATGCCTACGTAGTTGACACAGCACGCTTTTCGTTACTCGATAGTGACGCCAAGTCAAAAATACGTGTTATACAACATATACCCACAGATGCTATTGTTATCACGATGATTAATCGCCTGGCAACTGAAAAAGGCATGGATGTTGCACTGGAAGGAATAGCTAAAAGCATCGCAAACTTGGCACCCGAACAGCGAAAGCGAGTGAAAGTGCTCATTGCCGGAGAAGGCCCTTTACGTTCGCAGGTCGAAGATGATATACGGCGGCTTGGTCTGGATGCTGTGTGTACCCTTTGGGGTGAGGCAAAGCCCGATGATGTCGTCACGCTGTTAAGCTTGTCGGATATCTTTCTCTATAGCGGGACACGCGGCACAAACTATTCTATGGCTGTGCTGGAGGCAATGGCAGCGGGTTGTGCGGTCGTTGCCAGCATCGCACCTCGATCAAATGCACGCTTATTAGCTGAAGGGCGCGGTATAGCTATCAAACCAGGGGATGCCGAAGCAATCGCACAGGCTCTCACACGCCTCTGCAACGAGCCAGAATGTTGTCGTGCGATGGGACAACGAGCCAGGGACTACGTTTCGATCCACCACAGTACGCAAAACTTGCGAGAGACACTCTTGCATGCTGTATCTCTCGCGACAAAGCATAAGCGCGGGGTTCAGGCATGAAGCTAGCCATCTTCCCCACATGCACTCGTGCAAATGTGGATGATGGGTGATAAGCCGCGATTGGCGGAGACAGCATACAAAGCTATTCTTTACGAATAATGCCAATGAAGTGGGTATTCAGAATCTGTAGCGATTCCAGTAGGGTGGCCAGCCAATGTGCTCTTGGGGCTATCAAGCGTGATAGAGGCGGTGCCAGTGTCACACGTCGGAAGTCAAACAGCACATCGGGGTGCTGGAAAAGCTGCCGCATCTCCCTCAGTGGAATACCTACTACTGCTGGATTGCGCGGGTTTGCATACATAAAATCGTAGCAAAGGATCAGTCCCCCTGGCTTACATACACGCCAAACCTCATCAGAAATGTGTTGGCGCAAAGGCGCATCCAAAATAGAGCTAAATACGACGAACAGCGTCACGAAATCGAAGCTTTCATCAGCATACGGGAGTTGATGACCACTTCCCACTCGCCAGTCAATTGCAGGATTCACCCTACGAGCCTGCTCGATGTGCTCCGCCATCAAATCTATACCTGAAAGATGAGCAGCTTTTGCACCATAGGCAATGAAGCGTTGTAATTGGCCACCTGTGCCACACCCTACATCCAAAATCCTCTTATAGGCCAGTTGAGTACAATTGTGCTGCTTGAGCAACGCGAGCAGATTACGTTCCAGCCCATGAGAGAGAAAAAGGGAGGCATCATTAAAAGGACCGTAACGAGCCGCGATTTCTTGACTAGCATCTCGCCGCTCGTACTCTGCTCGGATTCTGCTCAACTCTTGTTCCACATCTTTTTGCTTTTGCTGCATCAACAGTGCTCCCATACTACATATCTTTTTTGCATGCCACCACTGTTTAGTATACTCAAAGGAGCAAACATACTACACTAGTGTGCGTGTCATCGCCTCAAGCAAGTAAATCCCTGTCAATCTTCACAGCAAGGTTATATGTTTGTCATACCGCGTACATGTATAAATCGGCGTGCGATGCAACGTAAATCTTATCCCCATTGAGGGCATTTTTGACAAGCGCGAAGCCCACAGTTATCTGCTGGGGTGCCTGGAAAACAACTTGAGCAGTATTAGTGGTGAGGTCGATACGGAATATTCCCGTCACGGCTGCCCCCCAGATGTTTCCATCAGAGCCAATACCGACACTATTATAGAGAGGATAGAAGGGAACGGAGGTTCCTCCATTGATAAATGTTCCTGTTTTGGGGTCAAAAATGAACAGGTAGCTGGCAGACTTACTACTGGCTATTCCGTAGACATAATTGTTGACAGGATTGGTAACAAGATCGGTGATTCTCACGACACCAGGAACATTCGGGAGAGTGAAGCTCTTTACTACCGCATTCGTTGCAGGATTCCATATGAAGAGAGGTGATGTTGTAGCGGTAGGCGTGCTACCACTACCGCCAGCAGTCGTTGTTCCACCAATGAGACAAAACGTTGACGCTGTCACTCCCTGACAAGCCGTAGCGGAAGTTAAGGAGCTAACACCAAGGTTAGAAAACGGGAAGTAGGCCGCAGCGGTGCCCGTTTGCACATTCCATTTCACAATTGGCCCGTTGAGCTGTCCATAATGGCCTACCGAGCCAGCATACATGTTACCATCAGGTGCTGATATCAATGACTCGGGACGTAGATCACCGGCCAACCCCCCGCTTGAGGACCAGTTGCTGATCGCACTTACACACTGTGGATTTGCTCCGTTCGTTGTGGAACCACATGTAGCACTGAAGTTAGTAGCAATGGGAGCCGTTGGGTCATAACTCATCAACTCTGGCAGTGTATAACTCCCAATTTGAAGTTTTCCATTATAGGAAAGCATAGAATAGGGTTCTCCTGCTGATATGAGTCCGAGATTTGTCAGGCCAGCAGTCGGATTACTTGGTGTATACTTCGTCAGGTAAAAAGGTAAGACACTACCTGCATAGATATTCCCATCGGGTCCAGCCCCAACTCTGAAAATGTCAATTTTACTGCCCTGATAGGTGTAGGGATAGGTATTCTGAGTACCATTCGCATGGCTGACGATGACAGTAGAATAGTCCGCGTTAAACGTGATGCGATCACCATTGCTAAACATATTGGTTGAAGCATACTTAGGAGCAGATGTTACTGCATGTGCGCTACCATTGCTCAATAGATAGTACTGATTTCCGAGAGCACCATACACATTATGATCGCTACCAACCCAGACATTGCCGAAACCGGCTGTGGCACTGGCTGCGAGAACGCTTGTTGTTTTTGTTTGGATGTTATAAGCAACAATCTTTGAGGTCACACTTCCAGTACCCACATACACATAGGGATTTGTCGGGTCGGCAGCACAATGACGAGCATATTGATTTGACGAGTCAACACTCCCTAAATTCACTATCTGAGGAGTAGCATCATTGGGGCCATAGCTGATTAAGTCAGCGGAAGGATATGTACAGCCATAGATGCGCTGATTCAGCGGACTAAGGGTAAATTCCCAGATATACGTTTGTTTCGCTGACGTTGTGGGATCAACTGGTAGCGTTCCAGCATCGCTCAGTTGAGTTGTGCTGGTATTGAACTTTAGCACATGAGAATTGACCGTAGATTTAGTGCCGATGTACATGTTGTTGTCGGATCCAACCGTCATTGTTGCCGCTGCATACTCTGTCGAAAGTGGGGTGGTATATGTTGTGGCAGCATAGTTATTGTTTGGATCAATGGCAACAAAATGAAGCGAATAATCCACATATTGGTAGCCTATATAATATTTTTGACTCCCCCTTGCTCCCCCTGGCCCTACCATGTCACTCGAAATCGAGCCTTTCCCTTGTAAAGAGGCCATTTTTTGATAGTGGTTACTGGCAGCCTCTACCCTTAGCGTGTTTTGAAAGAAAGTAACGGGCAATGAGAAAGCAGCGATACACAAAACGATAGCAAGAAAAAGAAAGGGGTTTTTAAAGAGAAAAAGTTTTTTTGGAAGCGATATATCCATATTCGTAAGCCACCTGACGATAGAAACTATACTTATCTTTATCTATCAGTAAGTCTAGCGGATACAGGTGGAGAGCGAGTGGGGAACCAGTGACGGAAGTGTTAAGGAAGCAAGCAAGCGAGTATTACTTCCTTAACCTGTGGGCAAACGCTTGATCGAAAATGACACGCCTGAGAAACGAGCCCAACGTCTGAGTCGGTACCCCTTGGGGTGCTTCGGCGAGCCAATAGAAATTGCACGCTCAGTCCTCTATCTAGCATCGGACGACAGTTCGTACACAATGGGCTACCTGTCTCGTCATGGATGGAGGACTGACAAGCGTGTAATGGCTCCCATCCATCTTCATAAGTTGTTATAATATTGATAGAAATGAAATTTTACAAGATTTCATTTCTATCAATGTTTATTTGCCTATTTCTTTTTAGAAAGCAGCATCATCTTCTCGGTCACTTGCGCCGCAGGTAGATCCGCACATCACACGAAAGGAAAACAAAACAACATATGAAGGTAATTTATACAGCTGAAGCAACAGTTCACGGTGGACGACAAGGAGAGGCTCGCTCCTCAGATGGCAACCTGATCGTGAAGTTGGGTACCCCAAAAGAGATGGGCGGGACAGGTGAGGGTACCAATCCTGAACAACTCTTTGCCGTCGGGTACGCAGCTTGCTTCCAGTCAGCGCTGATACGCGTTGCGCAACGCGAGCATGTGGATGCAAGTCAGTCTACCATCACCGCTAAAGTGGGCATTGGTCCTAGCGGCCAGGGTGGGTTTGGGCTCGAAGTCGAACTGATCGTCGCAATCCCAGATGTCGATACAGCCACTGGCGAAAAAATCCTAGCACTCGCCCATCAGGTCTGCCCCTATTCCAATGCTACACGTGGCAATATCCCCGTCAAACTCACCTTTGAGGAGCAATAGCTGGCCACCCTCTAACACCCACTAAGAGCTTGTGCCATCTGCAACTCTTTTTTTTGTGAATCGTAGAGATTGAAGGCAGAGCAGTAAATACGTCATAACAAGAAAGATATTGCAGATGCAAACACCAAGCTACAAAGAGCAACTATACGCTCCTTACGAATGGTATCGTACGATGCGTGCTACAAAGCCCGTCTATCAAGACCCCGCCTGGGGTGGTTGGCAAGTCTTTAGCTATCCCGAAGTCATGCGTGTACTGAGCGAGTATGCGACCTTCTCGTCTGACAATCAGCGCATGGCGCAATTTGAAGGTGGCGAGGGCGGCATGGACCCAATCGGTAATAGCATCATCCGCATGGACCCGCCACGCCATCGCCAGTTGCGTAACCTCGTCACACAGGCATTTACGCCCCGCATCGTGGCACAACTTGAGCCCCGTATCAGTGCCATCACGCATGACTTGCTGGACCATGTCACCACAGCCGGTGAGATGGATGTGGTACGCGACCTGGCCTATCCGCTGCCCGTAACGGTCATCTCAGAACTGCTGGGCATTCCTGCTGAGTTACGCGAGGATTTCAAACGCTGGTCCGACGCACTGGTATCTGGAGACGAGGGCACCACGGAGGAGGAGCGTATCCAACTCTATCAAGAGGTTCAAGGCATGTATGGCTATTTCGCGCAGGTGTTGGAGGAGCGGCGGGCGCATCCACAGAATGATCTGGTGAGCGCGCTACTGGCGGCTGAGGTCGATGGGCAACGCCTGAGCAATGTGGAACTGCTCGGTTTCTGCGGTTTGCTGCTGGTAGCAGGCAACGAGACGACAACCAACTTGCTAGGCAACATGATGCTCTGCTTTGACGAGCATCCTGAACTGGTGGAGCGTCTGCGTGCCAATCGTGCCCTGGTGCCGGGTGCCATAGAGGAGGTCTTGCGCTATTATTCGCCTGTGAAGGCGATGGTGCGCGTGACGACAACCGAGACCGTGCTCGGCGATCAGCACATGGGGGCCAATCAGTTTGTGGTGGCCTGGATCGGCTCAGCGAACCGTGACGAGGCCGAGTTCCCCGACGCCGACCGCTTCGACATTGAACGCGAGCCCAATCGCCACATCGCCTTCGGGCGCGGCATCCATTTCTGCCTGGGTGCTCCTCTGGCAAGGCTGGAAGGGAAGATCGCCCTCAATGCCCTACTCGATCGCCTGCCTGGAAACTGGCAGATAGCTGATCAGCCATTGGAGATGATCAAAAGCTTCATCGTTTTCGGCGCAAAGAAATTGCCTATGACGTGGGGCAAGAATTAGTTTCAAAAACAATGGACAAGAAAACCTTGGAACTGGAGCCACTCGCTAAAACGATCAATCCAGTGGTCGGCTGGTAGCCCTTGCTTCCTCATGCCGAAACCATGGCCACCCTGGGCATAAATATGCAGTTCGAATCGAAGGTCTGATAGCACAGGCGATGCTCGTAACTAGTCCAGCCGGGGTTCAGCACGGCATCGCCGATGGTGACGCCGTTGAGTTGTGCCTCGTAGACGCCCAGAGCCGTCACATATAGTCGCGCCTTCAGCACGCCCGCGTGGACAGCGAACTCACGGCGCAGCAACGGAGTAGGTTGCGGTCGGCTGATATCCTCCTCCCCGAGGCGTGCATACGCACACCACCTTTTCAAGAAGGGATACTTGCCTGTAATCAAAGCGTCACAGCAGGTATCCACTCGTACCAAAGACGCTCGCTTAGCTATATATACAGCGTAAACTACTCGTCCTCCATAACAGGGGGATAGAGCACACGTACCTGAATGGGGCGGCCCTGCGACGAGTGCCTGCGCATCTCGAAGAGATTTGGGTGAGCCTTGACGAGCTGTGAGAGCGTCTGGTGTCCATAGCGACGGGGTGTGAAGAGAGGATCAAGCCTGATGAAAAACGCTTCCAGCTCAGGCAGGAAAAGCCAGCCTGTTTCGGCTTCCTCTGCGTGTGCTTGTCTCTCGGTTTGATTATACACAAGCAAGGCTTGCACTGATTGGTAGACTGGCTCCCGTTTGGGTTTAACCAGCGGGCCATAGAGCCGCTCTGCCATTGCCCCCATGACGGCCATCACCTCTTTGAGCACTGGTTTGTGGGAAAAGAAGAGCACTTCGCTCACACCCTCAGCAAAGCTCTCTTCGGTGAGATTGAGCCCCTGATAGACAAGCAGCAACAGGTGCCGACACTCGGCTGCCCGCACCTTTTCAACCTTGCGGCGCAAGTAGGTGGGGGTCCAGAAGCCAACGAGTTCGATCAGGAGTTTGCGCGTCGGGTCCTGCGAGTGTGTGGCGACGAAATCTGGGATCATCACCGTATCGCCGAGTAGCAGCACTTCGCGCTCACGTTCGAGCTGCCAGCCGCCGCGCTCTGCCCCGAATTTTTCCTGCAACTGGGTGAACTCCTCGGCAAATTCGCGTTCCAGGCGGCTATCATAGCGACCACTAGCTTTGAAGGAGGAACGCAGCGTGCTTGAAGAGTCTAGCCGATAGATCAGAGCTTGCGGGCAGAGATGGGTACGCACCTCCGCCGCCAATTGCCAGCGTTCGCAGAGCAAGACGGCGGGCAGGAAGGCAGCGAAGGCGCGCCCATAGCGGGTAGTGCTTTGGACAAACGGCGAGATGGGACCAGCCAAATCGAGCCGATATCCCCCTTCAGGTAAGGGATATGCCCAGAACATGAGTTGGAACAGTTTGAGGAATTTCCACAGGTCTTTAAAGCCATCGTACACCTCAATGCGGACCAGCGTAGCGGTGTAGAGCACGCCACGCGCGAGTTCCAGGTTGTAGCGAGCCAGTAATTCCCCTGGCATCCAGACTGGTCCTGTCTCGACGAGGAGTTGTTCTTCGGCCCGGTCAGCAAAGAGCGCGGCTTCCAGTTCGGTGCCACTCGCTCCTACCTCTGTGGCGAGTTGCTGCACAACCTCGGCACGCACGTGAGGATGGAACAGTTCCGGTGAGCCATAGACCGGTCCACGCTCAAAGAGCCGTCTGCGCACCTCACTGGGAGGGAGTTTAGTGGCAAGAGGGGCGAAGGTGGCGGCATCTGTAAGTACCTTTGCCAGTCCACGTACGATCAGATAGTCGGTGCGGCTCCCCTCGTAGGCAGACAATGCTGCCTCCCAGTTGGCTCTGCTCTGCCCTAGAAACTGCTGGAAGAGGGTGATGAGGTCACCGGCAGTTTGTTGCCAGAAGCCGCTACTTTCATCGAGCCACTGCACACCTAGTTCGGAACCCGAACGCACAAGGAAGGGACGCACGAGGTCAGCTGTCAGCATGATTTGCCTCCTGCTGCTCTTTGACCGCCCGCCTCCGCCGCTGCGAACGGCCCTCCTCTACCGTGTCACGCGCCACGACCTCATAAAGTACTGCTTGTCGGTTCTCCACTTTGCGCAATACACGCCCTAAGCGTTGAATATACTCTCGCGCACCCGCGGTCCCTCCCAGCACAATCGCCACCTTCGCCTCTGGCACGTCCACTCCTTCGTTAAGTACTCGCGATGTAATGAGTGCCTGGTAGTGCCGTTGAGCAAAGCCATCAAGGATATCTTTGCGTTCAGCGGCACCCGTTTCATGGCTGATGACGGGTATCAGAAGGCGACGTGCCAACGCATAGGCAACAGTGTTGTTCTCAGTAAAGATGAGGCAGAGATCGCCTTGATGCTCGTGCAAGAGCGTCTCGACCACCTGAAATTTACCCTGGCAACCTGCGAGCAGGCGGAGCACGCGCTGGCGGGCTAGCAATGCAGCTCTCGCCTCGCGCTCTGTCGCTGAGAGGCGAGTCAGCTCATTCAACCATGCCGGGCCGAAGCGTTTGGGCAATTGCCGCGCCTGTACAAAGCCCATATAACGAGTGTATTCGCGCTCGTAATCCTGTCGTTCCTGCGGTGTGAGGGTGACGCGCAGCCGCTGTGTGCGGTAACGGGCCAGTTGCTCTCCCACCAAGTCTTCGATACGTTGCACAAAGACCAATGGCCCGATGAGTTCGTCCAGGTGCCAGCGGCCCCGCGCCTCGCGTTGTTCCTCCTCGCTAGGATAGGTGGCGGTTAGTCCCAAGCGCAAGGGGGCGGGAGCCATGAAAGCGGCCTCGCCCCAGGCTTTAGCGGGAAGGTGATGAACTTCATCAAAAATGATGAGCTTATACTGGGAGCCGTAATCAGCCATGAGATCACCGAGGGAGTGATAGGTGGTCACAGTGAGCGGATGCAGCAGCTTTTCCCCTCCATAGTAGACGCCGATGTCGGTATCAAAGGCCGAGCGTAGGCGACTGTACCATTGGTGCAAGAGGTCTACCGTTGGACAGACAACCACTGCCGAGCGTTTTACTTGAGCAATGGCGTGGATTGCAAGCAGGGTCTTGCCCGCCCCGGTGGGCAGCACGACGCTACCTCGTCTCTCGGCCTTATTCCAGGCGGCGAGGGCAGCATGCTGATAGTCATGCAGTTCACGAGTATCCTGTAATGAGGCATGCAGTGGTTGCCAACGCCGCACCTGGTTGGTAATCTCTTGCTGTGCTAGCCAGGGCAGCAGCACACCATAAGCGTACGCTGGACAACGCCAACGACCATTGATCCAGGCGAAGGGAGCGGGCATCGTCTCCTCTCCTGTGCCGCCGTCAAGCACCAATGTTCCACCCTGAAAAAACAAACGTTTGTTCTTACTCATACCATGAGCATAGCAGAGAGACAGGGCTTTTGTCTAGCATATTTTTCTCGAACATCCACTCTTACCTATTTTTCGCTCACGGGTGGGATACCTCGTTTGCTAGCACATTGAGGTGTGTAGCCGCCTGCGTAGGGGAACCTGACGTACGGAAAATCTCCCGCACATCGCGTGAGAGGGGAAGCGGTACGGCATATCCCACACGATAGCCGTTCCAAAGACGGGCGTCAAGTAAGCCAGGAGCCGCAGTAAGCGGGTTGGGATCATCAGAGACGAGCCAGAGGCCATCCCCGTTCAGCAAAACTGGCATCGTTCCACGCTTCACGAGGCGCGCCAGATGCGCAAACAAGGTAGCGCGACTGCCCCCGACAATATGAGTCCACCACTCAGAACGGAACAATCCACCCGTTGGTTGCTCGTGAGAGAAGTGAGTCAGACCCAAATTAGCCAGAAGTGCGATGCTCGCGGTGGTATTGGTTCGCCCTTGCTCATGTTTGAAGAGCGGTGAGGAGATCGACACCCGTTGTGCCGCCTGCCAGAGCGCACTTGCCCACGATTGAAGTGCCTCCTGCGATTGCGGCCAGAAGAAACCCTCGCACACCTGCACCTGGTAGCCGAGATTGCGGCTGCACTGCACTTGCTGCGTACTCATCCACTCACCATCCAGACAATTGGGCAACAGTTTGCCATCGAAGATGGAGCCTGCTCGTTCGGCCTGTACGTGCCAAAGCCCCGGACACTTGCCATCATAGGCGCGTCCCGTGACCGAATACTCGGAGGCTCCAGCTGGCAGGCTGATATGCAGGCAAGCCTCCAGGTGATAAGAGAGATGGATATAGTGGTGCAGATATTTGTAGCGTTGCTCTTCTCGCGTCAGTGGCCGCATCCAGGCCAAATCACGCGCCCGCTCATCTAAAATCGCAGATGCGAGGTCGCGTTCCTGTTCTTGCGACGAGGAATGCTTGCCCAAGGTGGAAGTCGAGTTGGTTATTAGCTCACTGAGCAACTGCTCAGCAAGTAATGCAGGGCCATCGCTCACTGGATGTTCTAGCACTCGTTCAAGATAGCTAATGGTAGCAAGCAAGCTGGTTGCGTCCGCCAGCTGCCATCCCCACCCAGCGTGTTCGGGAAAGGCGAACACCAGGTGACGGCTGAGTCGCTGATCGCTTTTAGGCAATAGTAAGACGGAAAGCGGCTGCCCTAGCTCTGGTGAAGTGGAACGGACGATCACCGTCCACTGGCTTTCAGCTGACTGAAACCAGGAGTGTGTCAAGGTCTGCGACCAGCGCGTTCTAGGCATCACCCACAGCGTACTTATTTCGGTCTGCCAGAGAAAGGCAAGCAGCTCGCCTGCTTCAGCCGCATCTATCGGCAGCAAGAGGGTGCGCAGTGTACGCTTTCCGTCCGCAAAAAGATCATGCAGGAGCAACTCATGCTCCATCAGAACACCAATCGTTGTCTGTGGTTGTCGCTTCGATAGCAGCAGTTCTCTCGTGTATATCTCTTCTTTCTAACAAGGCAAGAAGATTATTCGCGGCACTGCCGTACAAGGCAAACTTGCCTCTTTATCACCTTCTCCAGCCTATTTACATGCTAGAACACTATTCTCCCTGACACTGCAAAAAGCGGTATCGGCATCGGAATCAAACAAAGCCATCCTAAAACTGTGAATTACATTCCCGTTCGCGGCCTATATTGAATGGCTTCCGCGATATGATTGGCGGCGATGGCGTCGTTTCCAGCAAGATCGGCGATACTGCGGGCCAGCTTGAGCACACGATGATAGGCACGTGCCGACAAATGCAACTGTTGCATAGCGGCTTTCAACAGCTTTTCACCAGAGACATCCGTTTGACAGAAATTACGCACCTCGGCAGGACCCATCTCGGAGTTACAGGTGAGGCTTGTTCCCTTGAAACGCTGAAGTTGCCGCTCACGGGCCGCTTGCACGCGCTTGCGTATCATCGCCGAGGTCTCCACCTGCCGTTTATCCGCCAACTTCTCATAGTCTACACGCGGCACCTCCACATGGATATCTATGCGATCCATCAGTGGGCCACTGATGCGCTTCTGATAGCGCGTAATCGTGTTGGCTGAGCAGGTACATTCTTTGACAGGGTCGCCATAATAGCCGCAAGGACAAGGATTCATGCTTGCGACCAGCATAAAGTTCGCGGGATAGGTAATCGTGCCTTGTGCGCGTGAAATGGTCACGATCTTGTCTTCCAGTGGTTGACGCAAGACCTCTAACACGCTCTGGCCAAATTCTGGTAACTCGTCCAGAAACAGTACGCCGCGATGGGCAAGGCTAATTTCGCCGGGGCGCGGAATGCGTCCACCGCCAACCAGACCGGCATGGCTAGTGGTGTGATGAGGAGAGCGGAATGGACGCTGCAACACCAGCGGCACATCAGCTGGTAACATGCCGCTCACACTATAAATTTTGGTGACATCCAAGGCTTCTTCAATCACCATTCGCGGCAAAATTGAGGGAGTCGTACGCGCCAAAAGGGTTTTGCCAGACCCCGGAGGACCGCTCATCAAAATATTATGCCCACCGCTTGCCGCCACCTCTAAGGCACGCTTCACATGTTCCTGCCCGCGTACCGAAGACATATCATGGGTATAAATAGCCTCTTTTGTGTTGTCCAGAATATAGGGATCACGTGCATATGGCTCTATCTGGCGATCACCATTGAGATGAGCCACCAGTTGGCTCAACGTCTCCACAGGATAGACTGTCACACCATCCACGAGGGTGGCCTCCATCGCATCACTGACAGGCACAAAAACGGCCTTGACCTGCTTATCCCGTGCCAGCGATACCATAGGCAAAATGCCATTCGTGTGGCGTACAGAGCCATCGAGGGAAAGTTCGCCCAAGAAGAGATATTCTTCGATACGCTGCTCTAAGGGAATGTGGCCGGAGGCGAGCAAGATGCCTACCGCAATCGGCAGGTCATAGGCTGGGCCTTCTTTGCGTAGGTCGGCGGGGGCGAGATTGACCGTGATACGCTTATAGGGGAAGAGGCAACCGCTATTCTTAATTGCTGCTTTGACACGCTCTTTTGCCTCGTTGACAGCAGCATCTGGTAGACCGACGATCGTGAATGCTTGCATACCGTTAGCGAGATCAACCTCAACTTCTACCAGTGCTCCATCGAGGCCGATAATCGCACAACTGCGAACCATTGCCAACATAGTTAGGGACACTCCTCATCAATACTGCACGCTTATTATGCATGAAGGTGAGTTGAAATGCAAGACGACAAAAGCGGCAATTATAGCAATGAAGCGCATCGTATTTCACAAATTATTCTCAATAGCATAACTCGTTGCCATCCGCAGTGAAGATCGACCTAACTTGCTCTCGGTGGTACACCAACCCCAAAAATGGTACTATCATAGTATGTTTTCCTGGAGGACGACGATACCAGCCTTGCGTTCCCTATCCCTAGCACTCCATAGCACACCATAATTTTCAGATAGAAAGCAGACAACGTTGATGGCGACAACCTATACGCAGCCGCACGCACAAGGACCGAGAGAAGATTACCCACTCATCATTGGCCAAGGTCACTACGTTGACGATCTTAAGCCACCTGCCGGACGACCAGCCGTGCTGTACGCGGCATTCGCACGTAGCATTTATGCTCACGCGGTAATCGAGCAGATCAACCTCGACTCTGTCCGTTCACTGGAAGGCGTTTTCGCAGCCCATACAGGTGAAGAACTCGTTCAAGACAAGCCAGCACTGGATGTCATGCCCATGAAAGACCTGAAAAAATCGCCGCGCAAGGCAATGGCTATAGGCAGAGTTCGCTATGTCGGTGATCCTCTAGCTGTGATACTTGCCGACACGCGTTATGGCGCACAGGATGCCAGTGACGCCCTTGAAGTTGACTACTCACCCCTGCCTACTGTGGTTGACCCGGAAGAGGCCCTATTGCCAGAGGCTCCCCTACTTTATGAAGAACTGGGCACGAATCAAGCATACTCTGCCAGTGCCCACTATGGTGATATTGAAAGTGCCTTTACCCAAGCGGAACACACCATAAGCTTGCGCCTCGTGAATCAGCGACTAGCACCAAGTTCCATCGAGCCACGTGCCTGTATGATCGATTTTGACCCGCAAACGGGCGAGCTTCAGGCATGGGTCTCTTCGCAGTCTGTGTATCGCATGCGTGACTTGCTAGCACAGTATCTTGGCCTTGATCGCAAGCAGGTGCATGTTCATAATGCCAACGTGGGTGGTGCCTTCGGCGTCAAAAATGGTTCACTGGGCGAAGAGTTGGTAATTGCGCAGTTGGCAATGCGCTATGGCCGCCCTATCAAATGGATTGAGGGGCGCACAGAAAATCTGCAAGCACAGGCACAGGGCCGCGGCCAGATCAGTTATGTTGAGGCGGCCTTTCAGAACAACGGTCGTCTGTTGGGATTAAAGGTACGTAGCATCGCGGAAATAGGAGCCTATTTGACCACGATCACAGCGATGATCCCCTTACGGAGTGCTACCTTTCTTTGCGGTCCCTACACCGTACAAGCGGTTGAAAGCCATATAGTTGGTGTCTATAACAATAAGGCGACGAGCACAGCCTATCGTGGCGCGGGCCGACCAGAAGCAGCCTATATCCTCGAACGCGTGATGGACCGTATCAGCCAGGAATTACAACTCGATCCAGTTGAGGTACGCCGCCGTAATTTGCTCGCGCCCGACGTGTTCCCCTATAAAACGCCGACCGGAGTCACCTACGATAGTGGTAACTACCAACTTGCCCTTGATAAAGCCCTTGCACTCGCTGATTATGATGGATGGCGAGTCAAGCAGCAAGCACGCAGGGCCACCCCCACTCAGGCCTCAAAGCTGATCGGCATCGGTCTCGCTACCTTTATCGAGTTATCTGGCGATGCCATCAACCCACCACCGGGCGCGCCACGAGAAGCGGCAACGGTGCGCATCCAGCACGACGGCACCATTCTGGTGCAAAGCGGCACAGCGCATAATGGGCAAGGCCACTTCACTATCTTCGCACAGATCGCGGCGAACATCCTTAGCGTTCCCCTTGACGCTGTAGAGGTACGTATGAATGATAGCGCATTGCCAGCATTTAGCGTTGGCACATTTAGCAGCCGTATCACGCAGGTTAGCGGCTCGGCAGTTGAATTGGCGGCGCAGGCGGTACGGGAAAAGGCGTTGCATGTTGCAGCACACCTGCTGGAGGTTGCTCCCGACGATCTCGTCATAGAAGAGGGGCAGGTAAAAGTGCGTGGCGTTCCCTCACGTGCGTTACCACTCGCAGAGTTGGCGCGGATGGTAGAGGAACAGCCCACGTTGATAGCGCATGAGGAGCCAAATCCAGTGAACAACGTTGCTATCGAGGGGCTAGCCGCATGGCGAGACTTCGCCCCTGCTGGCGCATCCTATGCATCAGGCACGCACATCGCGGTTGTTGAGGTAGAACGTGAAACGGGCATCACCGACATTCTCAGTTATATCGCGGTAGATGACTGTGGCAAGATTCTCAATCATGAACTCGTCGAGGCCCAACTACACGGTGGCTTAGCGCAAGGTATCGGACAAGCATTGAATGAAGAGGTCATCTATGATCGAGAGGGTCAGTTGCTGAGCAGCACCTTTATGGACTACGCCATGCCTACCGCCGAGCAGCTACCGAACTTTATCACTGATATGGTGGAAAGCCCTTCCCCTACCAATCCGCTGGGTGCGAAGGGTGCAGGAGAAGCTGGCTGTGTCGGTGGACCACCAGCTATCGTGAACGCCATCCTTGACGCACTGACACCCTTTGGCGTGAAAGAGCTTGATATGCCCCTCACACCGGAAAGGGTGTGGCAAGCAATACATTCTGAGAGGTGACAACTGTATTCGTCACCTCATCTATCCCACCATGACCCATGTAAAGAACTTTGGCCAGCAATAAATTGTTGCTTCTCTTCGAGCACCCAGCCGGAGAGCGATTTCACCACATCATTCAGCAGAACATGTGTAGTATCAAAGGTCGATATCTGCCAGCGCGCATCGCCTCTCTGCCACTGCTCCCACCGCGTCCACAGCATACCCGGCTCAGCATCTTCCCGAATCACATCTTGCCTCCACTGTGGATCAACAGCGTGCATACGTTGCCATGCTGCCCAGCAAAGCATGTCTTGACTAATCCCATAATCGTGAGCATTTCTTCCACGTAACCGATCAATACGCACAACATCATTGCAATCCAACAAACAGCCTGCAATCCCTGTCACCTGCGCTGCTGAAGGGCAAGCAAGGATTTCGCCAAAAATTGCTCCACCGCATACTCCCATATCCTGCCCCTGTGTTTGATGCTCTAAGGTAATCTTGAGCCACTGCTCGGTAGTACGTTGACGCCACTTCTTGTCAGCATCGCGAGGAACACCAAGCGCATCAAAATCATACCAAACGACTTGAGGATGCAGGGTCTGCAAGCCACTGAGGGCAACTGACTTTCCAGCACCACTCGCTCCCATCACCATAAATAACATCTCTTTTCTCACCCTCATCTCATGTTTACTGATCCATCATCATGATGTTACGCGCTTCAAGTGAAACATCTGGCTATCAAAGTCACCCACGAGTTTCAATGCTAGACCCTTTTGCATGAGATAAGCACCACTATAGGTTGCACTATTCTCCACGTCTATATAGTACGCTTCTGCCTCAAGGTCGCGCAACATTAACGGTCTCAACGTTTCGCCAAATTGTTGCGAATGGCCCCACGCAAAGACGACCACTTCATCACCATTGCGCGCCACATACTGTGTCGCGGCAAAATTTCCCGTGCGTGGCGAATGTAAACGATACATCAGGCCGTTCTGAATGGTCGCACGCACACGTTTATAGAGCGCAATGAAGTGGCGTGCCTCGTCGCGCTCCTGCGGTGCCCACTTTGCGAGGTTGCCACCGATGCCGAGTGAACCAGCCATGGCAACATGAAAGCGATAGCGTAAAGATACCGTTCGCTTTGTGACAAAGTTGGGGCAATCGGTCACCCAGCACATCATGACACGCGGCACGTAGGCATAGCTGAAACCCTCCTGAATGCGCAAACGGTCAAACGCATCGGTATTATCGCTCGTCCAAGCCTGCTCTACACGCGACAGGATGCCCAAGTCTACACGCCCACCACCACCAGCACACGTTTCAAACGCAACACGCGGATGACGGAGCCGCAGTTCATCAATGACCCAGTAGAGGTTACGGACATGATCGAGCCAGGCACGCTCTGGATTATCGCCATCCGCCTCTGGCCATCCTGGTTCACTGACGGAACGATTCAAATCCCATTTGATAAACTCGATAGCATGCTCCGACAACAAGGTATCAAGGGTCGTGAACATCCAGTCTCGTACATCCTCACGCGCAAGATTTAATACCAGCTGATTACGACTTTCGGTACGCGTTCGTTGCCGAAAATGGTATACCCAATTGGGATGGGCGCGGTACAGATCGCTGTCGCGGTTCACCATCTCCGGTTCCACCCACAAGCCGAACCGCATACCCAATTCATTTACTCGTGCGATCAATGGTTTCAAGCCACGGGGAAATTTCTCGCGATTGACTGTCCAATCCCCTAGTCCTGCCTTGTCATTATTGCGAGCCCCAAACCAGCCATCATCCATTACAAAGACCTCGATGCCAAGGGTAGCCGCCGTTTCAGCAAGCTTCATCTGATTCTGCTCATTAACGGCAAACGCTGTTGCCTCCCAAGAGTTATAGAGCACGGGTCGCACTGCATCACGAGCCCCCGGCAGAATATGTTCGAGTTCGTAGCTGTGCCATTTGCGACTGACACTGCCGAAGCCGCCATCTGTATATAACCCGACAAACTTGGGCAGTTCTAGTTGCATACCCTCGTCAAGGCTGTAGTGAAAATCGAAATCATTCACCCCACCGGTACAATGCACCTCACCATAGGGGGTCGTCTCCACAAGAATTTGCCAGGAACCGCTCCAGGCCAGGGCAACACTCCAAACCTCACCGCTTTCCTCACTAGCCTTCCCCTCTGCATCCAAGGCAATCCAGGGGTTAAACTGGTGACTTGTCGCTCCCCGTCTGCTTTCCAGCACAAACTTTCCGGGGGTCAGCCCAATTTCCTCAAGTTGCGTCTCCTTACCCCAACGCCCATGGAGGTAGGTGAGCCGATACTGCTCACCGTGCGGCAGGTGCCAATCCGCCGAAAGAGCCTGTTCAATAATGATAGGTCCACTGCCCTGACCATTCTCTAACTGCACCCAGCGTTCAAGCACATCATGACCATCATAGACGCGATAGTAAAGTGTCACCACGAGGGGATAGGCACGGTCGCGGCACCGCAGCCAGAGTGTTTGGCCTGCGCTTGACTGCTCGATGCCATATTCTTCAAAGAGCCACTCGATTGCGCGCGTACCATCGCTGTATTCGACCTTCAAGCTGGGTTCGTTGAAGCGCATCTCTCCCCATGGGGCGTACTCCTCACGCGACATGCCCGTCGACGACTCGAAGGGAGCCCATGATGACTTTGCCATTTTCGCCATTTCTTTGGCGGTAGCAACGGAAACCTGCTTCCCCCAATAGATATGTTGTAACGAAGATTTGTCCTCACTCAGCCCAATACAGTAGGTCGATGCCTCCAACTGGAGGATCCAACACTTGCTCGACGCTTCATAGGTGATAGTGGCCACGGCTTTCGCTCCTTCTCCTACAATCATCTCGTATAAAAGTTTTTTGGATGGGCAGCACTATGTGCAATATAAGAGAGTTATATTGTACATAGTGCTGCCCATCCAAAAAAGATTACCATAGCTAAGAGTGTGTTGAATGAGCTGATGACCGGGACGACACAGAAAAATCAGAGGGCTTGTCCAGATAAGGCGCAAGGCCTGCGGCAGGTCCTAATTCCTCCGCTGGCACGCCCAACCGACTCGCTTTGTCCTCCAATGCAAGACACACAAGCTCGGTAATGCGATCCAAGTCGAGCACGGCAGTATTAATGACCAGATCATACAGGTCTGGGCTATCGGGTTTCTGATGAAACTGGTTCTGCATATTACGCTCGCGAGCACGGTCTTTCTCCTGAATGCGCATGCGAGCGGCATCACTGCTCAGTTGCTCGCGCAGTTTGACATAGGCGACACGCAGTTCCAGTGGAGCCACGATGCGCAGATGGAGCACATTGCGCTGCTCCGCCAGCAAGAACTGACCTCCACGTCCGACAATCACGGCATGGCCGTTGGCAGCTGCTGCCTTGACCACTTGCTGCATCGTCTCCTGATAGGCCCGTTCGTTCACAGCGGTCCGAGTAGCGGCAATAGGTGCCCCGGAAGGCATCAATGCTCCTGAGACGGCAGGCATGAACCCACCAGAGGTAATATTGCGTATGCCATTCAGGATACGTGAAAGAGCACTTTCGACATACTCCTCGTCGTAGCGAGCGACATCCGTTTCGTAAATGCCTAACTCGCGTGCAGTCTGTTCGATGATGTAGTGGTCAACCAATTGCCAGCCCAGTTTTCGTGCCACACGACTGGCAACTTCGCCGCCACCACTGCCATACTGACGGGAAATCGTCACGGCCTGCATTGCGGCAATAGCCTGCTGATTCCTTTCCATAATGGTATCTCCGCTCTTTCTGTCGAGGGATTACCCTCTTTATGCCTTCAATCCAGTCATGGCAATACCTGCGATGATATGACGTTGAGCCAGAATATAGACGACCAGGAGGGGGAGAATTGCGATCACCGAGCCAGCCATCACGAGCGTCCACTCTGTGGCATATTGCCCGCGGAACTGGTTAAGCATCAGCGGGACAGTAAAGTTCGACGGCGTATTCAGCATGATTAGCGGTCTGAAAAAGTCGTTCCACTGGCCGATGAAGGTGAAAATGCCAAGAGCTGCGAGAGGTGCTCTGATCAGTGGCATGATGATTCTCCAGAAAATGGTCCAGCGATTCGCGCCATCCATAATGGCCGCCTCCTCCAGCTCAAGAGGTAGGCCCAGAATAAACTGCCGCAAGAGGAAGACGCCAAAGGCACTGAAGAGTGCCGGAGGTAGAATCAACGAGAGCAAGGTATCCAACAAACCAAACGCCTTCATGGTGAGGAAGATGGGAATGATGGTAAGTTGGAAAGGGATCATCATCGTTGCCAGGAACACAAAGAAGATGATTTCCCGCCCGGGAAAGCGAATACGCGCAAACGCATAGGCAGCCATGGAGCAGGTGACGAGTTGAAAGACCGTCACTGTGACCGCGACGATGGCACTATTGATGTATGCAAGATCGAAGGGAAGGGCACTGAACGATTGCGGATAGTTCGCCCACTGAAATGGGTTGGGAATGAACGATGGCGGGATGCTGAACGCCTGGGCCGTCGTTTCTAACGAGGTGATCACCATCCACAGGAAGGGAACGACCATGATGATGGCACCAATGATGAGCAGCACGTGGATGAGCGTCGTAGACACGATCTCGGATGTCTTCTTCTGTCCGCCTGTGTCGGTCAGAGCTCTGGCTTTGGCTATTCTGGTATCGACTGATTCTTGCAGCATATGCTCACTTCTCTTTCTCCATACGGTTTCTTAGACGTCGTAGTTGACCCAGAGTCTCTGCATTCGGAATTGCACCCCGGTTATCGCCAAGAGGATGACAAACAAAATCACGGCAGCAGCGCTGGCCGTGCCAAAGGTGGCGTTCTCAAAGCCCAGGTGATAGATGTGATAGACCATCGTGTAACTATCTTTACCAGGGCCACCACCCGTTAGGATGAACGTGAGATCGAAGACCTGAAACGAACCGAGAATCGACATGATCGCCGTAAAGAAGATGGTCGGCGTCAACATCGGCAAGGTGACGTTCCAAAACTGTTGAAACTTGTTCGCGCCATCCATGCGTGCCGCCTCAGAATATGAGGCAGGAATTCCTTGCAAGCCCGCCAGGAAAATGATCATATTGAAGCCCAATCCCTGCCAGATGCCAACCACGGCAATCGAGGGAATAACGAAGCGTGCATCCGTCAGCCAGCCAACACCCTGACTATGAAACACTGATTTCAGTAGGGAATTGATCAATCCAAAGTCGCTGTTGAGCAGAAGCGACCAGATGACGCCAACGGCAACGGACCCAGTGATGAAAGGCATGAAGTAGAGCACGCGGTAAACTGTTTTCCCTTTCACGTTATTGAGACCCAGCGCGATGAGTAGCGCGAAAATGAGCCCGCCGGGCACCGCAATCAGAGTGTAATACAACGTGTTCAAGAGGGCGATGTGTAAATCACTGTTCCCAAGCTGATCGATGAAATTCGACAAACCCACAAAGGTAATTGGTCCCAGTCCATCCCAGTTCGCCATGCTCAGATAGAATACCGAGAGCAAGGGGATGAGGGAAAACAGCAGCAGCCCCAGCAGTTGCGGCCCCAGGAAAACGTATCCCCAGAGAGCATCTCGCTCCATCCTGTCGCGCCGTTTTCCCTTCGTTGCGACGATCTTACCAGTTTCCACCGATTGTACTTGATAGTCCATATCTCTGACCCATCCTTTTCGTTCGGCTTGTTCCAAGAGAAGATGATGGGGGAAAGCTGTTCTGACGAGGTGCTTTCCCCCGCGACCTGCGACGAAAGCTTCGTCTCAGGGAGAACTCTAGGAAAGACTACTGTTGGCTAATCGCCTGCCCCTTCTGAATACGTGGCTCAGCCATAGCGGCGACTGCAGCCAGCGAGCTTTTCACATCTTTGCCCTGCAGCCAGACCGGGTCCATTGAGGTCTGGATGTCGGTGCTCAAGCCAGGGGCGAATCCTTCCGCCGGAAAGAGGCCATAGCCAGAGTTACGTGCATCAAGCAGAAACTGTGCATGGGCCGGATCGTTACCGTCAGTGACCACTTTCTCGGTGACCGCTGCCTGGATCGATGGGACAGCGTTTCCACCACCTGACAACCGGAAGGTCTGCCCATCGGGCGACACGAAGTTGGTCAGAAAGTCAAAGGATTGCGCCTGCAGGGTGGTTTTCTTATTGATTACCATGTATGCTAGAGCAACTCCAGCTGCCCCCAGTTTGCCGTCGGGAGTGGGGAAAGGAACGCAGTCATATTTGATGCCCCCAGTCTTAAATTCGGGCAGGTCCCAGCGACCGACGGAGATAAAGCCTGTCTGACCACTGAGCAGTGCAAGATCGTTGCCTTGACCCTTGGGCAAGCTGCCAGCATAGACCATCTTCTTTTGGCGTACCTGCGTGGCCAACCAGGTGAAGGTATCGAGCGATTTGGCATCATCCTGTGCAATGAAGCTTCCATAGCCATTCTTGTCATAGATTTTGCCACCATAGCTGGTAGCCCAGCTATACCATACTAAAGGCCAGGCATCCAGGACATAGCCATACTTGCCATTAGCCTTGATCTTATCAATCATCTGCTGGAAGGCATCGCGCGTCCACTTCCCCTGCGCATACACATCAGCGGGCATCGTCGTGATGCCTGCATCCTGCAGCACTTTCTCGTTATACCAGAGCAACAGCGGATTGCAATCGACGGGAACCCCAAAAATCTTGCCGCTCTGAGTCTTGGCCGCCCCCCACAGACCGGGAGCGAAATCAGTTGCCTTTTCTTTCGACTGCGAGCTGTTCAATAACGTACTCAAATCGATAACTGTCTGATTCGCAACTAACTTTCCAATATCACCGTCACCGACGTAGAAGACATCCGGCGCGTTCCCACCATTGAGTTCGGTTAGTATCTTGGAAAAATAGTTGTTGTTGGCCGAGGGGACAAAGGTGTACTGCACATTGGTGTTGTGCGCCTTATTGTAGTTAGCTGTGAAATCCTTGAAGCGCTGAATCTCGCCCGTATTGGCCCAATTGGACCACTTGATCGAGCTGCCACTCCCACTTCCACCGCCAGAATTAGCTCCGGTGCAAGCGGCTACAAATGCTTCGACACTCGAGAGGGATATGCCAAGTGCGACAGCCCGACGCATAAAAGAACGACGATCAATTTTCCCTGTCATAAACTCTTGGACAAGGTTCTGCTGAGAAGTGCTCATTGCTACTGTCCTTCTCCCAATTTATTTGGGATAAATAGTGCAACTAAAAGGAAAATGGCACGAAAAGAAAAACTCCGTACCCGTAGGAGCAAAGATGAACAACAAAACTGGCGAGGGATAGCACGAAAAGACCCACTACTCCATATTCGTAAAGCAATGAGTTTCAACGAAATCTATTGGAAAATTTCGTGACCTTCATGCTCATCAATATAGAGCTCTTTATTTTTAATTGTCGCGTTTATGAAACAATAGGGGATTATGGTTAAAATATAATATATAACCACAAATACTGTCAAGGTCGAAAGGTTAAAAAATGCTGTGAAGAACCTGTGCTTACAATGAGAGATTGGATCGTCTGCTGCTACCTAGCTAAAAGCTCTAGAACACGTGTGCATCGTACTAAGAAAAATACCATTCATTTCACCTTTTGTCTAGAACGTCGGTCAAGTAATGCTTGCAACTTTCCGAGCAGCACTATTGTTCCTCATACCTCTAGCCGCTATGCTATCTTCGCTCAGCCACCCATAACGGACTGCTATCCAGGGTTGCCAACAAGGAATTACCTCCAAAGGCACCTGTTCTTCTGGCTACCTCTGTCGCACGTTCCACTAAGCGATCTGCCATATTTGCTTCAATGAGCCGTTTACGAAAACCTACCAACGTTCCCTTACTGAAAGGCGGCTCTTCCATATCAACAGAACCCAAAACCAGCTGCCAACGACGATCCATAATACTGGCCTCGACCACTTCATCATCCGACACGCTGGTGTACGCTTGCAGAATTGTTGCCAGAGCCAGCAGTGCAGGGGCGACAGGTGGCTGCCCTCGCGAACTCTCCTGATACAGATTCGCTAGCTCCTGCTGAAAGGTTTCATCAAATATTTCGTGACGATATTCTCGCAGGAAAATGAACAGCCTGGAGCGCCGAATATGCTGGACAATCTTTTGCTCTGCTGTTGACAGTTCAATTGGTAGTTGCCAATAGGGAGGTCGCATGCTCCAACTCCTTTGTCCAAACCTGATCTGCTTCTTACAATCATCCTTCATAAAACCGCGGACGAAGAAAACAGATATTATCTTTTCTCCATATCGTCAAAATATGCTGTGTACACGTGTACATTACCTAAAAAGAGTTTACAGTCCATTTTACTCATTGTCAAGGGTAAAGTGCCTCAAAAAGGCTTGACAACAAAACCCTTGATATCCTATGATGGTAGTTAATACGGTAGTTAATAATGAACACGTGTTAGATAGTATTACTGAACGGGTAATGAGGGTTTTGTATGGCAACAAGTGAAGAGGTTGCAAAGCTAGCAGGTGTCTCGCGTGCGACCGTTTCTCGCGCACTAAATGGGTCGGCTCGCATAAGCGATGAAGCAAGGGCACGTGTTCAAGCTGCAATTACAACATTAGGGTATGAACCGGATGTAGTTGCCCAAAGCCTAGTTCGACTGCGTGCTCGTGTGATTGCCATTAACCTCTTCCCTGAAGACGACAAGTTGCCCTTTGCGCACCTGGGGCGAGCAGCACTCTACTTTTACGTAGAAGTGATGGAAAATATCGAGCATGAGGTAGTTTCATTGGGCTATGACTTGATGATACCTTCTCGACTGCACGGCGCATCTCGGCAAAACTATGCACGTAGTTTGCAGACACGACGTGTCGCAGGGTGTGTCATGCTCCATGCATCTGAAGCGCGCATCGAGACCTTAATTCATTCTTCCATTCCCACTGTATTCATTGATAAGATGGGGCAAGGAAGCCATGCTACCTATGTCAAGTCGGATAATATCGATGGTGCTCACCAAGCAATTGAGCATTTGCTTGCTCTTGGTCATAGGCGTATTGCCTGTCTGACCGGGTCTACCGTCGACCTCTCTGGTCTCGAGCGCCTACTCGGATGCCAACAGGCTCTAGCGCAGGCGGGAATCGCTTTGGACGTTGGTCTGATACGTCAGTCAGGCTGGAATGTTGATGAGGCCTACGAAACCGCAAGGATTCTTCTAGCAGAGCGGCGAGACTTTACTGCTATCGTTGCTGGAAGCGATTACATGGCTCTTGGTATCCTTCGTGCGCTCACCGAGCAAGGGCTACGCGTTCCAGAAGATGTTTCTTTGGTCGGCTTCGATGATCTTGATTTTTGCCAATATGTCACACCTCCAATTACCACCGTACGACTGGACCGTGCTGCAATGGGACGTGGAGCCGTACAAAGGCTCGTTTCCATAATAGAAGGCTCAGACGCTTCTCCGCTCATTGTTCCAACCCAGCTTATTGTACGCAAATCGACTGGACCCGCACCAGAAGTAACGAAGGAGTTATCGTAAGTATGCCATATATCACTATCGTAGGTGCTGGCAGCACCGTTTTCGCCCGTCAACTCATGACCGATATCCTACAAATTGATGGATTGGACGAAGGCTGTTTCGCACTCGTCGATATCGATCCCGAACGTCTGCAACTAGCACAACAAATCGCCGAGCGCTTGATCGCGCTCAGCGGCAAAAAGTGGAATGTACGCGTGTCCACAGAGCGGCGTGACCTGCTCGCGGGCAGCGATTTCATCATCAACTCTATCGAGGTGGCAGGTCTGGCAAATGTGCGTCACGACTTCGATATCCCTATGAAATATGGCGTCAACCAATGCATCGGCGATACGATTGGACCGGGGGGCATCTTCAAAGCTCTACGTACAGGCCCGGCTTGGCTCGACATCTTGCATGATGCCGAGCAACTGTGTCCACAAGCTCTGGTGCTCAACTATACAAACCCCATGTCGATACTGACACTTGCGGCACTCACTGGTACATCTATGGCTACCGTGGGCCTGTGCCATAGCGTACAAGGCACTTCAAAGCAGTTAGCCAGCTATCTGGAGATCCCCTATGAGCAATTGGAGTGGCAGTGCGCGGGCATCAACCACAATGCCTGGTTCACAGTGCTTCGTTATCAGGGACAAGACATGTATCCACGCTTACGCGAACGTATGCAAGTTTCCGAGGTGTATGAGAAAGACCCTGTGCGCTTCGAGATCATGCGCTATCTGGGAGCGTTTGTCACCGAGAGTAGCGGCCACTTTTCAGAATATGTGCCCTACTTCCGCAAGCGGCCCGAACTGATCGAGCGCTACTGTCGTGCTGGCTATCTGGGTGAAACTGGCTTCTATGCCAACAACTGGCCCACGTGGCGAGAACAGAATGATAGCTCCATCCGTGAAATGCTGGCTGGCACGCGTGATACTCCACAAACACGTAGCCATGAATATGGGTCATATATCATTGAAGCAAAAACGCTCCATCGGCAAGCGGTGATCTACGGCAATGTACGCAATACCAGTTTGATCGACAACCTACCCGATGGCTGTGTCGAGGTCGCTTGCCTTGTTAATCGCAACGGCATCCAGCCAACCCACTTCGGCGCCTTGCCAGAACAGTTAGCTGGACTGAATCGCTCCCATATGACGGTGCATACCCTCATGCGCGATGCCTTGCTCAATCGTGACAAAGAGGCAGCACGCTACGCACTGATGCTCGATCCACTCACCGCTGCCGTGTGCTCACCCGCCGAGATCAGTGCTATGTTTGACGAGATGTGGGAGGCACAACGCCCCTATTTACAATACTTTGCATAATTGACAAAAGAGAGTGATACAGCATACATGCAAGCAATCGAGAGCAAGCACTATAAGCGACTGCCAGTTGGTCTCGCTTTCTTCGGTTTCGCGCTGGTGGGCTTGAGTGGTGGGGCTACGGGCGTGCTTCTGCCCAGCCTCAGTGCGTTCTATCATGTGGGTGATGCTACGCTGGGTTTGCTGTTTCTCGTCTCCTCTCTGGGCTATTTCCTCTCCGCCCTCAGTAGCGGTCTCCTCACAGAACGATTAGGGTTACGCTGGCTCATCGGGATAGGAGCAATCACAATGCTGCTCGGGCAACTCGGCTTTGGTTTGCAGTTGCCGTTTTCGCTACTCTTCCTAGCCCGTTTGCTGATCGGCTTTGGTGCTGGCATCATTGAAACGGGCTTCAACATTTACATTCTCGCGCTACCACGCCATACGACGCTGCTCAATTACCTGCATGCGTTCTATGGCGTTGGGGCATTGATTGGACCATTGTTCGCCAGCACTATTCTCGCGCTGCTGTGGGGATGGCATACCGTTTATCTGTTGCTTGTGCTTGTCACCTTACCATTGCTATTCGGGGTCGGCCTGCTGTTTGATTTTCCACGTTCTCTATCAACCGCGCAAGATAAAGGGGCTACGGCGTCAACAAATGTACTTAGTGCAACCCTCAGAGTTCCTATGGTTTGGCTTGTCTGCCTCTTCCTGCTCTTTTATGTGGGTATTGAGGTAAGCCTGGGAAACTGGGGCTATAGTTTTTTACTCGAAGCGCGTCACCAGGGCACTGTGCAGGCTGGGTGGATCATTAGCGGCTACTGGCTCGGCCTCACACTTGGCCGTTTCCTGCTCCAGAGTCTAGCCGAGCGCGTAGGAATCGGCACGAAACAACTAATGTTTTTGTGCATCGGAGGAATCGCTATCGGCCTCTTGCTGATATGGGTATTTCCATTTGCTGCATTCGCAGCCATCGGTTTCTGCTTCATCGGTTTGAGCGTAGCCCCCATTTATCCGCTCACGATTGCTATCGCTCCCAAACTTGTTCCTGCACGTCTGGGATCCAGCACGGTCGGCGTGCTCGTCAGCATCAGCATCATCGGACTCGCTATCTTCCCATGGGGCGCAGGCATCCTGGCACAAACATACGGCATCTGGACACTTCTCCCTTATACACTCGCTCTCACGGCCCTCATCCTCGCCATGTGGGGTTATCTAGCCCGACAACCTTTATAACGCCTGCTTACAGTCGCCATCGTATTCCCTTGGCTGGTATACTATTCCCATCAGAAGCACTTGCTCCCAATCAACTCCCTGTGGTCGAGTTGTCTTTTTTCATAGAAAACCAACGTAAAAGGATAAGAGGCCATCTTAAAAGGAGAATAACTATGACGATCTCGTTTTCAGAACTCTTGTTGCGTCTGGGTGTGGCAATTGTACTTGGCGCAGTAATCGGATTGGAACGCGAAAGCACTGTGCATGCCGCCGGTTTGCGTACGCAAGCCCTAGTGGCACTTGGCTCCGCGCTCTTCACGATCATCTCAGCATATGGTTTCGTCAGTTTTCTTAGTATACCGCATATCCAGATTGATCCTACACGCATCGCATCATATATTGTGGCCGGTATTGGCTTTCTAGGCGCTGGCAGCATTATGGTAGCCCGAGATCAAGAGAGGGTCAAAGGGCTTACGACAGCAGCATCCATCTGGCTTGTGGCTGCTGTCGGCATGGCGTGTGGAGCAGGTTTACTTTTGGAGGCTATAGCAGCATCCATCCTGGCACTCATTATTTTAGTTTTACTACGCTTTGTCGAACAATATCTCCTGCATCGCCAGCTATCGAATGCACAACACCTGCACATAGAGGCGGCTTCCCTGTCAGGCCCATTGTTGAGCCAAGTTTACAATGCCTGTGTGCGTACCTCCGTCGCTGTAGAGTCGCTGAAAATACACGCAGAGTCAGAGCTAGACACCAATGAAGTGATTTGTCACATTCCAGATACTGCGACCCTGGCACAGGTTATCAACGAACTGCGCGCTCTGCCAGAAGTGCGTGCTGTCCATACGCGCTTGCACAGCAGTGCTAAGGATAACCTGCTTACAAAAGGAATGTAATTCCAACACGGAACCGTGATGATGCAATTTGTTCTTGCTTACTGCGTACTTGTGCGGTATAAAGAAAAGAACAGGCAAGTGAATCATAGCCATGAGAGGGATAGCTAGCTTATGTCAAACGTTCAAACGCTCTTCAATGTGCAAGGTTTAACAGCAGTCATCACTGGCGGCAGTGGTGCGCTCGGCAGCGTGATGGCCCATGCCCTAGCCCAGGCAGGTGTACGTGTAGCCATCCTGAGTCGTCATGAAGCCTCTTCAGGCGCGATAGCAACTGCCATTCGTACCGATGGTGGGCAGGCTGTTGGCATTGCGTGCGACGTACTTGATCACCACGCCCTCGAACAAGCGCATGAACAGGTGTTGCAGATGTTTGGCCCCACTGATATCCTTGTCAACGCGGCAGGTGGCAATCAAGCACAGGCCACCACCTCAGCCGAACGCACCTTTTTCGACCTTGACATTCAGGCTGCCAGCACCGTTTTTGGCCTCAACTTCATGGGCACACTACAGAGTTGCCAAGTATTTGGCCGAGACATGGCAGATCGCAAGCAAGGCTGCATCATCAACATCACGTCAATGAGCGGCATACGTCCTCTAACACGCATTCCCGCCTATAGTGCCGCCAAAGCCGCCGTGGTGAACTTTACCCAATGGCTAGCCGTCTATATGGCCCAGGATTATAGCCCACAAATTCGCGTCAACGCCATCGCACCAGGCTTCTTCCTGACCGAGCAGAATCGCTTCTTGATGATAGACACGCAAAGCGGCGGATTAACGGCACGGGCGCAAACCATCATCGCCCATACGCCAGAGGGTCGTCTGGGCAAGCCAGAGGATCTGGTTGGTCCGCTGCTCTGGCTCGCTAGCCCTGCCTCGGCCTTTGTGACAGGCATCGTTGTGCCAGTTGATGGCGGCTTCTCATCATTTAGCGGCGTGTAAGGGGAAAGCCCTAACCATTGCTATCTTGTTCGCTTGTGGCGTATGCTGTAGGCAGCATTACGTAGTCTATTAATAGCAAAGCAAGGATAGCGAAAGGCGCACCTATGGCTATAGGAACAGGATCAGCAATGGAGCTACTGACAGAGGATGCCGTCCAACACATACTTGCTCAGGCGTGCCAGCAACTCCCTATAGATGGCAAACGTGTGTTGGTAATTATTCCTGATCGCACACGTACCGCACCCATTCCGCTCTTCTTCCGGTTGCTTTATGAACAACTCGGCACACGTGTCAAGCAGCTAGACTATCTTATTGCCCTCGGCACACATCAACCGCTGGTAGAAGAAGCTATTGCGCAACTGGTCGGCGTCTCACAGGAAGAACGTCAACAGCTATATCCTCATACACAAATTTTTAACCATCACTGGTCAGACCCGGCTACCCTCACTACTATCGGTACGATCTCGCGCCAGGAAGCTGAGCAACTCACTGATGGTCTACTCTCTGAGGAGGTGCCCGTTACTCTGAACCGCTTGATCTTTGCATATGACCACCTGATTATCTGCGGTCCGGTCTTCCCTCATGAGGTGGCGGGCTTCTCCGGTGGTGCCAAATATCTCTTCCCCGGTATCGCTGGACCCGACATCATCAACTTCACGCACTGGTTGGGTGCGCTGGTAACGAGCATGCACACCATAGGTGTGAAGGATACGCCTATCCGCCGTGTGATCCATCGTGCCGCTGAATTTGTGCCACGTCCCATCCTGTGCTTTGCGATGGTGATGCAAGGACAACACCTGCATGGCCTGTATGCAGGCTCATATCTAGAAGCATTTGATGCCGCCGCTGATCTCTCGGCGCAACTCAACATCATTCCCGTTGCAAAGCCCTTCCGCCGCGTCCTCTCCTGTCCGGCAACCATGTATGATGATCTATGGACCGCGGCAAAGGCTATGTACAAAACCGAGCCAGCCATCGCTGACGGTGGCGAGGTCATCATTTACGCCCCTCACATCACCGAAGTCTCCTATACCCATGGCAAACTGATTGATGAGGTAGGCTATCATGTGCGCGACTACTTCGTCAAACAATGGTCGCGTTTCTCTCATGTCCCTGGCAGCATTCTTGCCCATAGCACACACGTCAAAGGCGCGGGTAGCTACGACCTGCAAGGACAGCGGGAGACGCCTCGTATTCAGGTGGCACTCGCAACAGGTATCCCCGCAGAACGCTGTCGGCGTATTAACCTGGGCTATTATAACTATCATGATATTGACATTCAGGCATGGCAAGGGCGCGAAGAAGAGGGTATCCTCTATGTTCCCCATGCCGGTGAAATGCTCTATCGCGCCCATATCTGAAAGGAAAACCGCATAGATGGCTGAAAAACTACGTTTCGCAATCATTGGGGGTGGCGTGATCTGCTCTACCCATGCCGAGGCAATACAATCGTTGCCCGAGGCGACATTGGTTGCCATTGCCGATATTTTACCGGGGCAAGCCGCCAAGATGACAGACAAGTATGGCGGGACTGCCTACACCAACATTCAAGAGATGCTCGCCCATGAACAGTTGGATGTTGTCTGCGTGTGTACGCCCAGCGGCATGCATGCTGAGCACGCGTGTCTGGCCATGAGCAGCGGACGCCATGTCATCGTCGAGAAGCCAATGGAGATTACCCGCGCCGCTATCGATGAGATGCTGCGTGTGCAACAGCAGCACAACGTCAAGCTTGCCATTATTAGCCAGCATCGCTTTGATCCAGCTACCCTACAGGTCAAACAACTGGTGGACGAGCAGGCCTTTGGTCGCCTCGTGCTCGGCAATGGCATCATCCCCTGGTGGCGCACGCAAGGATATTATGACAGTGGGGCATGGCGTGGCACCTGGAAACTCGATGGTGGCGGCATTTTGATCAACCAAGGTATTCATACCATCGACCTGCTGCAATGGCTGATGGGGCCCGTCAAGAGCATCTTTGCCTATACAGACACGCTCGCCCATCGCATGGAGACCGAAGATGTTGCTGTTGCGGTACTTCGCTTCGCCAATGGTGCGCTCGGTACCATAGTTGGCACAACCGCAGCCTATCCAGGCATGGGCACACGTGTCGAAATTCTTGGCGATAAAGGCTCGGCCATCATCGAGAGTGACCGCCTCAGTTATCTGCGCCTCGCCCGTGATGCTAAAGAAGAGGTAGGAGCCTATGGCAGTAGTGAGCGCGTTATGAACAAGGCAGCAGCGGAAACAACCGCGAGCAATCCTGGCGCACTCAACATAGAAAGTCATGCCCTGCAAATTGCTGACATGATACGGGCCATTCACGAGAACGGCACTCCATTAGTCGATGGGGAAGCCGGAAAACGCCCCGTTGAAATCATCTTAGGTATTTATGAATCGGCACGCACACACAAAGAGGTATTTTTATCGTGATTCGCCTTTCCGCTTTTGCCGACGAGATCGCGGCTAATCTTGACGCACAAATCATGGTGTTGCAAAGCGAACACATTCACGCCATCGACCTGCGTAGCATGTGGGGTGTCAATGTGCTCGATTTGAGCGATCAGCAAGTAGCACAGATTCAACAAACGCTTGCAGCACACAATATCCAGGTTGCCGCGATTGCTTCACCGTTGGGCAAAGTTCCCATAGATAGTCAGTTTGCCGCATCGCAACAACGCTTCGAACGTGCCTTAGAGCTAGCTCAAACCCTGCACACACCCTTTATTCGCATTTTCTCATTTTATCCCCCAGCCTCGCACGACATTGAGGCGCCATTCGACCACTGGGCTGACTGGCGCGACGAAGTCTTAACACGACTCCAATCCATGACACAACGTGCGCACGAAGTTGGCATCACACTCATCCACGAGAACGAAAAAGCGATCTACGGAGATACCATCGAACGCTGCCTCGACCTCATGAACGCAATCTCTGACACCCATTTCCAAGCCGCCTTTGATCCCGCTAACTTCATCCAATGTGCTCAAGTTCCCTATCCCGGTGGCTATACGAAGCTCCATCCCTGGATAGACTACATGCATGTGAAAGACGCCCTGGCCAATGGTGCTGTCGTCGCGGCTGGCGAGGGAGAAGCACACTGGCCTGACCTCTTGCAACACCTGCGACAAGACGGCTACGATGGCTTCTTCTCGCTCGAACCACACCTTGCCGCGGCGGGTCAATACCAAGGCTTCAGCGGACCTGCTCTCTTTAAACGTGCATCGCAGGCGTTTCAGGGGTTGTTGCGCGATATGCAGTGGGAATATTCTTAGAGAAAATGTAATAACACCTCTCACCCTAGCGGCGTTCGCGGCGGCTGCTCCAGTGTGTGAAAGACTAACGTTTTTCGTGCATCGCGTTGCTCGCTGGAGAGTTGTGTCTCTCCCTGGCTCATGCTATCAGGTGGGAGCATTATTCCTGTCCTGATGAGCCAAACACGTGCTGATTGCCTAAGCGTTTGCAGTAGTTTTCTTACTGCTAAAGGCATATTCATGTTCTGTTTCGCTTGCTTTGTAGCTTACTGCTCTGAAGATTCTCCTATGTGATTAACGTGCAGGGGTGATGTATTTAGGAGAGTAAGCTACTTTATGAGACTGCCCACGTGCCGCTATAACTAGAGTTCGTCTCAGTCCACATACCACCAATCCATCCATCGGAGAAGAGATGTCCATAAGCGGAATAGGGGCATGTTTACCTTCTTTCTATTTTTGTTGGCGGACCTTTGCAGTTCTTGATGATCTTGTATCCCTATCCACCCAACTCGCGTGCATGCCGTTCTGCGGCTTCCGCTTCCGGCAAATTGCCTAGCATGCGGAGAACCACTCCTTTGTTATTCCAGGCATTGACGTGGTTGGGGTCCAGTGTTAAGACGTGGCTGTAAGCCGCTAGTGCCTCTTCGTAGCGTCCTAGGTAGGTTAGCATAATGCCTTTATTGTTCCAAGCGTCGATGTGGTTGGGGTCCAGCACTCGCACACGGTCGTAAGTGGCTAGAGCCTTCTCGTACTGTTTCAGAGCGTAGAGTACATTACCCTTATTGAACCAAGCCAGAACGTCGTTGGGGTTTAGAGCCAGAGCGCGGTCGTAGGCCACTAGTGCCTCTTCATAGCATTCCAGATCTGCCAGCACGGAACCTTTGTTGTTCCAGGCGTCGATGTGGTTGGGGTCCAGATTCAGAGCACGGCCGCAGGTGATTAGTGCCTCCTGGTAGCAACCCAGAGCTTTGAATGCGTAGCCTTTATTGGACCAGGCATCAGTGTAGTTGGGGTTCAACGTCAGGGCGTGGTCGTAGGCAACCAGAGCCTCCTGGTAGCGTCCCAGATCTGCCAGTGTACAGCCTTTGCAGTACCAACAGCCAGCGTTGCTGGGAGCCAGGATTAGTGCCTGTTCAGAGTGAGCCAAGGCTTCCTCAAGGCGTCCCATATTGCTGAGTACATTACCCTTGTTATTCCAAGCCAGAACGTCGTTGGGATTTAGAGTCAGGACGTGATCGTAGACAACCAGAGCCTCCTGGTAGCGACCCAGGTTTCTCAGCACGATCCCTTTGTTGTTCCAAGCGTCGATGTAGTTGGGGTCCATTACCAAGGCACGCTCGTAGGCCACCAGTGCTTCCGCATAGCGAGCATTCTGCATATGAGCTATACCTGTTTTTATCCACATCTCAGGGCTATCATGAATGCCATCTGGATCGGCGATTGGGGCTCTATCTTGTAAAGGCGTGGGAGACTGAGACAACCGTTCGAGTTGCTCCCACATTGGGGCTTTAGCGAGTTCCAAAACAATCGCCCTAACCCTCATTGGAGTGTCTTGGACATAGGGTAATACGTCAGGATTCCATGCAGCCAGATCATCAAGAATACTCTGACAGAAATTTTGTAAGGAACCGCCATTGTATCTATGGCTCTGGATAAAGCGATCTGCGCTTCCCGGATCGTATGAAGCAATGAACTGATGGGCTCTGGCAAGAAACATCTTGCCGATCTCCATTCCAAGTGTTTCGAGGTTAAATGGCGTAGAAGGGAAGTTAGCTATTTTGAGAATCTCATCGAAGAACTGATCAGGTACAAGGGGTGGTGCCAGTGCGATTTGTCCCCCAGGAATGACGCCGATAGATCTCAACGATGGGTCCCTATAATGCCAGTGATCGATGATTGGCAATGATAATAGACGCTCATCCCCATTTCCGAGTGGGAACAAAACGCACTCCGTGCCACTGCGATCAGACCAGAACGCCGCGAGTAGGAAGTCATTATTGCTGTCATTGAACGAGATGACGGTCTCAGGGGGCTTTTCCTGCAATCCATGCCACCGCCAACCTGGAAACACGTATGCAGATCTGTACGCGCTCTCTGGCGGTCGGTAGCTGAAGATGCTGGTCTCAAGAGTTGTCAGGCAATCGATCAACGTGCGTTCGCTGCGCAGCCGGCGCCCAGAGCCAAAGAGAGAAACTCGCGCTTGGTTCATTTTATCTGATAGCCCACGCTTTCTGAATAAATTCATTAATCGTCCCTTTCATGGAACCTACTCTTATCGCTCTTTACTAGCAACAAAGCACCAGTTACACTTGCGTGTCTCATCGTGGTTTATTGGAGGGATGCTTCGGATTTTACTTCCGAAAAGAGAAAATTTTCTACTAATTTTGACGCTGGCAAGAATGAAGAGTAACAATTGAACTCTTCACAATTACTAAAAGGAAGAAGGGAAATTTTGCTCATCTTCTCGTATGGACTTCCAAGCAGGATGAAAACGAATCACGCCGAATATATGTTCGTTGCAAATTGTTCATCCTTCCTCTCTTTTGGCTTCGGCTGTCGCACAGAACGCTTTCAGCTAGGGATAGCTACCGTAATACACGAGTTGCAAAACTGGGTAGAACCAGTGATAGCCTAATAGCCACGCTCCTTGTCAACAAGATTGTACAGTGGCTCCCCTTGCAGGTAACGACCTAAGTTTGCGGTAAAGACTTGCGCCGCACGCTCATCATAGTGCTCGCTGAGACCAGTAATATGCGGACTGATCATCACGTTGGGCAGCTTCCATAGCGGGCTCGTGCTCGGAAGCGGCTCCTTGTGAAAGACATCCAGGGCCGCACCAGCAATCTGCTTATTTGCGAGTGCTTGGATCAAGGCGTCCTCATCACAGACATCGCCACGTGCGATATTCACCAGAAATGCGCTCGACTTCATGGCTTGAAACGCAGCTGCATCAAAGAGATGATAGGTCTGTTTTGTCAGCGGCACACCAATGATCACGACATCACACTCTTGTAGCATTTCATGTAACTGTTCGGGCTGATAATAGCGTTCCGGCAAGCGGCCTGCGGGATCGCCCGTATCGGGGAAGACAAAGCCAGTGTCACGATGGTCATTACCGCGCTGCATCGCCACTACACGCATACCAAATGCCTTTGCTAGCCGCGCAACCTCACGCCCAATGCTGCCATAACCCACTATGCCAATCGTCTTCCCACGAACCTCCTGCGGCATAAATTCAGTATTCAGCTCACTATTTCTTTGCCAGACTTGTTGCCGTTGCCAATCGAGTAAAAGCGGCAAGCGATGAAACCAGGCCAGCATAGTCGTCAGCACATATTCGCCAATCGGCGTGGCATGGATGCCGCTCATCGTCGTGAACATGACATCTTGCTTAAACAAGGGTTTTTCGAGCAGTTGCTCTGCCCCTGCCGAGTACAGTTGTGCCCAGCGTAAGCGCGAGGCCTGTTCGGGCGTTGGCAAATGATTGCTATAGGTATAGGCCACCTCTGTTTCTTGCCAAAGGCTGTCAGGCACCCGGTCGCCACGCCCACGGATGGGGTGAAGCGTCACATGCACATCCGCTGAAAGACCTTGCAAGCGTTCTACCCACGCCTCCTGAAAACGAGCCACCACAAGGACATTAACCGTCATGAATTCACTCCTCACGATCACTTACGCCTGCCTCGGCAAAGGTAAGCATCTCGTTATGTGCATGTAATGCAGCTTCTATAATGTCCATTGCTAGCACCGCCCCTGTTCCCTCACCCAGGCGCAGTTGCAGGTCTAGGATAGGTTGCAGCCCCAGGCGTTGCAAAATGAGGCGATGCCCACGCTCAATCGAGATATGACCGGCGAACAGATAGTCGCGCACCTGTGGACAATAGGCAAAGGCCACTAGAGCCGCAGCACCCGAAATGAAGCCGTCAATGACCACAGGAATTTTCTGAGCCGCAGCTGCGAGTATCACGCCCACCAGACCCGCGATCTCCAATCCGCCGACTTTCATCAGCACATCTAGGGCGTTGTAGGCATTTGGTTTATTTATCGTCAGGGCCCGTTCGACGACCTGAATTTTATGGGCCAGTTGTTCGTCGCTGATGCCCGTCCCACGTCCCACCACCTGTGCGGCAGGCACCTCCAAGAGAGCAGCCGTGATCGCACTGGCCGCCGTTGTGTTGCCAATACCCATTTCCCCGGTCGCTACCATGCTCAGCCCTTGTTGTGCTTGCGCGTTCAGCACGTCAATGCCTACCTGAATTGCCGCGAGCATCTGTTCCTCGCTCATGGCTGGCCCCTCTGCCATGTTCGCCGTACCATACGCGACTTTGCGTGCCAACAGGTTCGCATGCTGTATCTCGGCGCCTACCCCTACATCTATCACGATGACGTCGGCCCCTTCGTGTCTTGCCAGTGCATTGATCGCGGCCCCACCGTAGAGGAAATTGTAGACCATTTGTGGTGTGACCGCCGACGGATAGGCACTGACGCCCTCTGCCGCCACGCCGTGATCGGCAGCCATGACGATGACTGCTTTTCGTGCTAGCACAGGCTTTTCCTGCCCAAGAATACCAGCCATGCGAATGGCGATATCTTCTAATCGTCCTAGGCTACCTGCTGGTTTCGTTAACTGCTGTTGCCGCTCTTTTGCCTGTGCCATCGTCTTGTCATTGAGCGGTGTCATCTGGTCCGTCAGCGTTTGCAGGTCGTGTAGGCTAAACATGGTGCGTTCTCATTTCTTTGCTAGAATTCGATGCCTTTTTGCGCCAAAATACCCTGTGTCTTGTAGGGATGCTTCACCTCGCGCATTTCCGTGACCATATCAGCGAATGCAATCAGAGCGTCCGGTGCATCGCGCCCGGTAATGATGATGTGCATCTTGGGGTTGCGCTGTCGGAGTGTGCTGAGTATCTCTTCAAGATCAAGCCAATGATAATTGAGGGCGTAGGTCAATTCATCCATGATGACGATATCATAGCTGCCACTCTCAATTTTTTCACAGCACTGCTGCCAGCAGGATTGCGCCAACGCCCGGTCTTGCTCAAGATTTTCGCTTGTCCAGGTGAAGCCTTGCCCCAGTGGGATAATCTCTACGCCCATGCGTTGCGCGGCACGGATCTCGCCCCATTTGCCGGTCTGCGATTTCAGAAATTGCAGCATGACCACACGCATATCTTGCCCCCACGAGCGCATCAGCACACCAAGGGCCGCGGTTGTCTTGCCCTTACCATCGCCGGTATTCACAATCACCAATCCCTTTGCCGCCGCACGATTTGCACGCGCTTCAGCCTGCTCTTTACGAATGCGCGCACGGCCCTCCTCGGTCAACTCCTCTAGCTTCCCTTCCTCCCGTTCGTTATCATCATTAGTAGTATCCTGACTCTGTAGTTCTTCGTTCACACGTATTCTCCAAAGGACCATTTTACGGCATTATCATATACAATGAAGTCTGCTATGCTTTATACTAGCCCACATTTCAAAAGACCGTCAAGGCACATTGCGGCACATACCCACGCGTGGATACTTCCAAAGAGCTGACCGCGGGGATATCCAATACAATAGGAAGGATTTGCATACATGTGGTTTTCTGAGCAATATAAAGAGTTTTTGGCGGCACTCCAATTTCTGTCGATCTTCTCGCTGCCGGGCGCCCGACAGTTATTCGACGAGGGCATAATGGAGGAGCGGCTGATTGTTGGTGCCGCCTATTTTCCGGTGATTGGTATCTTATTAGCTACAGCACTCGGTCTGCTTACGCTGATTACCACGCCATACCTGCCCGCCCTTGTGATTGCCGCGCTATTACTGACTGCCCATATCATCCTGACAGGTGGTTTGCACCTTGATGGTCTGATGGACTCGTATGATGGTTTGTTCGGTGGCAAGACTATTGAGGAACGCCTGGAAATCATGCGTGACAGTCGCGTGGGCAGTTTTGGCGTGCTTGGTGCAGCCTGTATCTTGCTGCTCAAATTCGCCTGCTTGACCAGCCTGAGCGAGCGACAACTCTGGCTAGCCTTCCTGATTATCATGCCGACCGCCCGTTGGTGTATGGTGCTGGCACTCTACTTGTTTCCCAATGCCCGCGAAACTGGTTTGGGCAGCGCGTTTCGGCAAGCCGTCACACGCGAGCATATGCTGATCGCGGGCGTACTCTCTCTTGCCGTTGCCATTCTCGTGGGCAGAATTCCTGGCTTGATTGTCTGGTTCGTGGTTAGCCTTGCCGCCCTGGGCATGGGCAAATGGATCACCCGTTTGCTCGGCGGCTTAACGGGCGACAGTTATGGTGCCATCGCGGAAACAATGGAGGCTCTAGCCTTTTTGTTGCTCGTCTTTATGCGCTCGTCGTTTTGAGACGGAGGAATACCCTTGGATACTGATAAAAACGCAACATCACCATCTTCCCCACGTCTCATGCTCATTCTGGGCGGAGCACGCAGCGGCAAAAGCACTTTCGCGGAACGCCTCGCAAACACAAGCGGCAAGCCTGTAGCCTTTATTGCGACCGCGACGGCAAGTGACGAAGACATGCGCACCCGTATCACCCATCACCGCTCCTCGCGACCAGCGGAGTGGACGACAATCGAGGAGCCGCTTGACCTAGTGAGTGCTCTTCAGCAAGCGGCTCCACACGCTGACATCTTGCTCTTAGACTGCATCACGCTCTGGCTCTCAAACTGGCTGGCACGCAATGGAGAAGTCAACCTTGATGAAGACCCGACAGAGAGTGTTCGCCTCAACAAAGAGGCATTGGCAGAGATTGAACGCTTGCTCACCACCCTAGACACGCTTGCCATAGACAAAACGCTGCTAGTGGTCAGCAATGAGGTCGGGCTGGGAATTGTTCCCATGTACGCACTCAGCCGCGCCTACCGTGACATACTTGGCCGTATCAATCAACGACTCGCACAACGCGCCGAACGCGTCTATCTGCTGATTGCGGGTCTCGCAGTCGATCTCAAAAAGCTTGATGAAGCGGCAACGCTGTAATAGTCGTAAAATGTTTGACATACCGAGGGAATATTTCTTATACTACAGGGGTCATACGTTTTGTTTCCATCAGGTCTCCTTGCCTGGAAAGGCAAGATAGGACATAAGAGGGAAATCGGTGTAAATCCGATGCAGTCGCGCTACTGTAACTGGTCAGTGCTCTTTCATCTATCACATGTATTGCCAAGCAGATCATCAACGTACATTCGCGTCAGTTGAGCTGTAGGGGATGGCCTGTGATACGCCACTGTTCTGTCATCAAGAATGGGAAGGCCGTTTGAGTGCGTTTATAGCCAGAAGCCAGGAGACCTGCCTGATGGAGTATGCTCACTATCCTTCGCGTCAAAGGAACGGGCTACCCAGAATTGCGTTTTTTGGCTTTCGACTCTATCAACACGATTTGCCTACTCAGTCTTCTGGGATGATCTCTCTGATCCCTTAATCCCTATACTATGCGAAGTGTTTTGAGCGTTATCATCCTGGAGGAATTCCACAGATGTATACGCGCATTATTGCAATCCGACTCGTCTGTCTCTTCTCGTTGTCACTCTTGCTCTTGCTTGCAGCCTGTGGCGGGCAAACAACGACTGGTGGCACAAGTACCGGCACTGTCAACCTGCCAACACCCACTCCTACTGCCCTCGACATGTACGGTACGCCGATCAGCTTTCCCAAAAGCGCACCGCAACGCATTATTACGCTCGTTCCCAGCATGAGCGAGATTTTGGGCGCGCTCAATCTCAAGAGTCGCGTGGTCGCCGTGGACTACAACACTAATTATCCCGCTGATTTCGCAGCACTACCAAAGGTCTCTAACGCCAATGGCGACTACAATGTGGAGCAGATCGTCTCGCTCAAACCCGACCTCATTTTGAGCTACGGGGGCGAGACGAAACAATATGATAGCAAGCTCGCGAGTCTTGGCCTAACCGTCGTTGATTTGCCACTCTCTAACTTTTCACAAGTGCTTCAGCAAATACAACTTGTCGGCAGGCTCACCTTCACGGAGGAGACGGCTAACACACTGGTCAACCAACTGCAACAGCAAATCGACCAGATCAAGGCCGCCGTCGCCAATAAGCCAAGCCCTAAAACGTTGCTAGAAGTGGATGATAGCTCACCTGGGAAGCCCTATGTCTTCGGCGGCACCTCATTTGGCGATGAATTGGCACAGCTCGCCCACATTCAAAACATCTTCCACGGCAATACGACCAATGGCGGCTATCCGCAGGTCACGGACGAGGCCATCATCAGTGACAACCCACAATATGTCATTCTGACCGAAGATCCCGCCTACGGTGGCAATCCCGCCAGTGTGTATCAGCGTCCCAACTGGGGCAATGTGGAAGCCATCAAGCTACACCAAGTCTACCGCATCAATGTCAACATCACCCAACGCCCTGGCCCCCGCCTCGTAGAGGGACTGCGCTGCCTAGCCCAGCTCGTCCATCCCGACGCGCTTCCAGGTGCGCTTCCAGCTTATTGTTCAGCTACAGTGTAGTAGGTATCAGGCAAGAAGCAGGTACAAAACGACAGATTGCTAGCAATCTGTCGTTTTGTACCTGCTTCTTGCCTGATACCTACTACACTGTAGCTGAACAATAAGCTGGAAG
>JBBPYR010000123.1:0-8590 GCA_038199755.1 Ktedonobacterales bacterium
CTCAAGCCTGCCTGTGCCCCCTCAAGATTGAGCATCTCAAAGAGATGACGATCATCGTGGACGGGGACGCCCCACTCCTCATCGTGATACGGTATGAACAGCTCATGAGACTCCGCCCATTGGCAGCGTACTTTTTTCTGGGTTGTCATGCTCGATTGCTCCATGCAGCGATAGAGAGTTTTTTCGTTATACTGTTTCCTTCTTCATCAAGAAGCCTGCCTATCCCCTGGCAATAGTATTGACCAGTGTCTCAAAAACGGCAATGTTGGGCGTATCGGTAAGAGAGATAGCAGACCAGGGTTGGGCCTCGGCACCACGCCAAACAGTAATAGCACCCTTCTTTTTATCGACTTCGAGGGCGTTAAAGCTCCCCCACGCTAGGTGAGCGGCACCATCACTGAGTGCGTTCATGATGCCCATTGCAGAGACGGTGAGCGTCCCGAAGGTAAGAGGCACCCCTGCTCGATAGCTTGCCAGTAGGCGCGGGAAAAGGTAGCGCGGATAGGTTTGCTCAAGCACAGGCCCGAACGTGCTAAGACCGTACAGGCTTGTATCAATTTCACAGCTTATACCATTTGCACACTGCACCGCATAGACATCGGTGGAAGTCTTACGAATCTTGGGCGTGCTCACCCCAGTCTTCGCGTCTTTCTCCATCGTCGAGTGTATCTCTTCCAGCTTATGCCACACATGCGTGATCTGCTGCCAGTAAATCTCTTTCGCGCCGTGCTTATTCACCGCCACAAAACCTTGCTCGTACATATCGACACGCATTTTGCGATTGCCAAGTGCCAGAATGATAGCGATGACGCCGCAGAGGACGAGGATCACCCCTACGCTAATCAGCCATGTCTCAAAAGAATTCGACGAATTCGTATACACGGTGACTGAGGTGTTATACCTAACGCCAACGATGGCACAGGGCAAGCCTATCAGGATGAGGAGTAAGCTGAGCAAGATGACCTTGCCTGTGCCTGGTTTATATACGGCCAACCGAGCACCAAGTTGGCTCATAGTTTGATATGGGTGGGCTTCCATGTCTTCTTCCTTCTTGTTCTCAATGCCAAAAACTCTACTGTAGAAACCAACCATACTGTAATCATTTTTTGTGAGAATGTCAAGAAGCCCCGCTATCAATTTAAAATAGCGTATTTAGCAGGTTGCGTGAGGTGAGAATGTGTTCGTACATGGCATCGCGTGTGAGCTTGGCATCGCGTTGCTCCAATGCAGCAAGAAGTGGCCAATGCGAAACCAGTGTTTTTGGTAGAGCCTGATGCGTCGAAAAATAATAACGCCAGAAACGCAGATTGTGCATCAAAACACGCTCGGTTGCATCCTGCAAGAATGCATTATGCACGATTGAACTTAGAAAGTGATGGATGCGCTGGTCGTCTTCTAAAAAGCGCATCACATCAAATTCATCGCGTGCATCCTCTGCGGAGGCGACCAGACGGTGCAGTTCAGCCAGTTCGGCATCTGTTGCATGCTGAACAGCAAGATACGCGTTGCCACACTCCAGTATCTCGCGCGCTTCGAATATCTCTCGTACCAGTTCAAGTCCAATGGGAGCGATCATCAGTCCTCGCCGAGGGATGATGGTTACCAAACGATCGATGACCAGCCGAGCTACCGCCTCATGGACTGGAGTTCGCCCCAAACCAACTTCTGTAGCCAGCGTGGGTTCATCCACCATCATACCAGGCTGGAACTGCAGATCAATAATCTTCTTGCGGAGCCGCTCATAGGCGACATCACTGTCTCGTACTGCTTTCATAATTACCCGAATCGTCTAGAATTTATAAAAGTGGTTGCGAATTTCAAAGTCGAGTTCTTGCTCGCTAAAAGCACGCTCCTCGGAGCGACGAACCGCCAGATACGCCCGGCTCATCAGTGCTCCCATTGCACCTGTAAGGAGTTTATCCTGTGCCAGATTATTCAGTGCTTCACCCATAGACGTAGGAAGGCGACGAATATGCCTCTCATCACGCTCAGCGTCACTTAATTTCGCGGGGTCGTGTTCACAGGGTTGCCCAGGCTGAAGTTGTCGCTTGATACCATCTAGGCCTGCCGCGATCAGCCCGCCCAGAGCAATGTAGGGATTGGCACTCCCATCGACTGCCTTGAGTTCGACATTATAGGTCTGTTCTTCTCTACCCCAAAAAGGTGAAGCAACACGCACCGCTGCCTCTCTATTATCGAAGCCCCAGGCTGTATAGGCTGAACTCCATGTCTGGGGTTGCAGACGGCGGTATGAGTTATAGCTTGGGCAAGTTAAGGCGATGAGAGCGGGAAGGTGATCGAGTACACCAGCAATGAACTGGCGACCCATCTCACTTAGTCCGCGTGGATCATGTGGGTCATAGAGCAAATTGCGTTGACCATCCCTATCCCACAGACTGAAATGCACATGACAGCCACTACCAATGCTTTCAGGAAAGGGTTTGGGTGCAAAACTGGCCAGCAGACCATGCCGCAAGGCCACGCCACGGACGGTATCACGCAGTTTGATCTGACTGTCGGCAGCACGCACAGCAGAGACATGACGAACGGAGATTTCCTGCTGACCCGGACCATACTCATTGATCGCCTGCTCAACCACAATATCCTGCTCGGTAAGAGCCATCACAATGTCATGCATGACCTGTGCGGAAAGGTCCAATCCAATCGAGCTATAGACTGGTGCCTGATCAAAAGGAATATAGCTACCATTTTGTTCGCGTGCCAGGTAAAACTCATTTTCAAAGGTAGCCTCTATCTTTATACCCACGCTCTCAGCCTGTGCAGCCATATCCTTCAGGAATGAGCGTGGGCAAGCACCCCAATTCAGATGATTATGGTCGAGCTGATCACAGAGAATACTGGCACTGCTCGGCGTCCAAGATAAAACGCCAAAGGTATCAAGCGCAGGCACCAGGCGTACCTCGCCAACTGGCTCCATACCCTCAATTTCGATGAGCTCCTCTAAAAGATTGATCGCCATCTGAGCGCGGGTGAGCCCAAGCCCCTCGCGGAGCTTGTTAGCGAGATGAGCGATGTGAATTACCTTGGCGCGGGTCACTCCACTAAAATCGCAATAGACAAAACGAACGAGTTGGACATTAGCCAACTGTGCTCGATTGATTAACGCAACGCTATCCATCTTTTCTCCTCAGCGAGACTACAGCATGACATCTCCACCATTGGGGCCGAGCGTCTGTCCCACATAATACGTGGCGTCATCTGATGCCAGAAAGACTGCTGTTGGCGCGACCTCACGTACTTCCCCAAAGCGTCCAATCGGCAATTCCGCCAACTTCGCAGCTTTCCATTCCTCAGTCTCAGATGCCAGTAAGTCAGTGAGGATTGGACCTGGGGCAATAGCATTTACCAAGATATTTCTAGTCGCGACCTCACGAGCCAGGGCTTTGGTGAACGCTATCACGCCGCCTTTGCTTGCACTATAGTGTGCTACTTCAGTACCCCCGATGTAGCCAAGCTGAGAAGCGATATTGATGATGCGTCCCCAGCCCTGTTTGAGCATATAGGGCAACACGAAGTGCGCGCACAGAAAAGTGCCGCGCAGGTTTACGCCGAGTACACGATCCCAGTCCTCTATTGAGAGATTTTCGACCAGTGCTTGTGTGAAGATACCGGCATTATTGACTAAAATATCAATGTGTCCGAATGTGCTGTAGGCAGTCTCCACCATTGTGCGCACTTGTTGCTCATTAGCAACGTCCGTGTGGATGAACAGCCCTGTGCGACCAGCCTGACGAATGGCTTCTAAAACGGGAGCAGCCTGGTCGTCAGGGGCAACATCGGCGACCATGACATCTGCACCCTCGCGTGCGAATGCCTCGGCAATACCGCGACCTATACCATGTGCAGCCCCGGTGACAATCGCTGTCCGCCCTGCAAGTTTACCCATGAGAGTCTCCTTAGCCTATAGCCTCTAAGATGATACAGTTACTCCGCTGCGGCGACCAGACGTTGTTGCCAGGCAGCCAGAATGTCTGTGGACAACACAACATCGAAGCGGTGGCGCATCAGAAACAGCGAGGCCTCATGCTGTCGCGGATCATCGCTCGCGACGCAATCCTCGGGCAAAATGACATAGTAGTCATTGAAGAGCGCGTCACGAGCAGTGGATTCAACACAACCCTCCGTTGTACAGCCAGTCAGGATCACCGACTTTATGTTATTGCTGCGCAACAACATATCCAGGTTGGTGCCCCAGAAGCCGCTTGAACGATATTTGCGTATGAGCAAATCACCCATTTGCGGCTTTAGTTCGGCGATGATCTCCTGACCGGGTGTACCTTCCACCGTGTAAGATAGCGGTTCCGTGACATAGTGAGATCCCAGGTGCAAACGCATATTGAAGCGTATCTGGGCGGGCGATTCACTCATGCGCCCTGGCAGGACTGTCATTTGAATATAAATGATCAGAAGCCTGTGCTCTCGTGCTTCTGCTAGCAGTCGCGCCAGACGCGGAATCATCTGTGGATACATCGAGATATTTATACCCAGTTGATCGAAAGCCCATGACGGCTTGCAAAAGTCATTTTGCATATCCACAACTACCAAAGCAGTATGCTGCGGATCAACTAATTCTGTGAGCGTGGTGTATACCTGTTTATTCTCAACTATGATCATTTTTTCTTCACCATTGACTGACACACAACCTACATGACCTAAGCAACCGCTTGCAATTAGTCTGCACTAGAATTCGAAGCAGTCTCACCCCTAGTATCCAACACCAGACTATCCTCAGCCTGGTTTTCTTCGGCCAGGAAAGAGCCAAGCGCAGTGAGTTTCTGGGGCGATGTAGCACGGAAGTAGAAGAAGACGATGACGCCCACGATCAACCACGCCAGGACAATGTATGGAACCAGGTTGTAGGGATACGTTTGATTAGGTTGAGCTACCGACCACAGAGGATACGCCAGTGCAAGCACCCCTAAGATAGGAACAACGATATGCAGAAACCAGTTCCTCTCAGGTAACTTGGAGAAGTAACGGATCAGCGCGATGTTACTGAGCATGTAGACAATCACAATAGCGACTGTGCCGATAGCACCCGTGAAGCCATAGGCACCAGTAGCACCAGGACCTAACCAGAGAGCCACAGGGAAGCCAACCACAAGCGTAAAAATTGTCTGCGCAATAATGGCGGTATAAGGAGAGAACCAACGGGGATGCACCTTTCCCAACATCGAAGGAAGGATATGATCGCGTCCCATTGAGAAAATGATGCGGGTGGTTGTATTGTGGATGGCCATCAGACAGGAGAAGATGCCAACAACAGCGCAGATGTCAACAATCTGTACTATCCAGGGAGCGTCCCTTTGCGCGAGTGTGACAAACGGATTGGCATCACCGAGGAAGGTCTTTAAATTTGCTGGACTATTCAGCCCATAGCCAGCCGTGAGCGCATACATCACGAAGACATAGAACACGCCAACAAAGATCAATGCGCCACCGACTGCCAGAGGCACATTGCGCCGTGGATTGCGCGTTTCCTCTCCCAGCGTAGCCGCCGCGTCAAAGCCAATGAAGGAGAGAATACCAAAAACGACTCCTAAGCCAACACCAGAGAAACCAGTAGGGGCCGCCGAAGGGGTGAAATAGGCTAGCGTATTACCACCACCACCTTTTGCAATGGCAATAATCGCAAGCAATAAGAAAACCACTACTTCTATGACAAGTAGCACCAGATCAACCTGTACCGATGCTTTGATACTACGAATGGAAAGCCCCACCACGATCGCCAGACCCGCGAGGCTGAAAATCCACCACGCTACCTCAACGTGAAAGGATGATAGGACATAGTCATGTGCAAAAGCACCCAATGCAGTAAACAGGCCGGGTGCCAAGATAGCATACCCTATCCAGAAGAGCCATCCTGTAAAAAACCCGGCAGTTTTCCCAAGCCCTTGCGAGTTGTAGGTATAGAATGAGCCAGATGAGGGCAATTCCCTTGCGAATTGCACAACAGTATTGCCAACAAGCAAACAGGCAATAAATGCAAGCAAGAAAGAGAGTGGGAGGGCTGCTCCTGCTGAAGGACCAGCTGCTGGTGCATTGAGCACGACGGCAATTACAGGAGCCATTGCGGCGGCTGCAAGTGCAATGCCATTAGGAACAGTCAGAACATTGCGTTCAAGACGATGAACTTCTCCAGGCTGGTTCGTTGGTTCTGCAGTTGGGGATTTGCTCATTGCTACAAACTCCTATGAAATAGGGATCATCAGGTCGAGGCAATAAAAGTACGCCGCCAGAAACTCAGTGTTACTTAGGCGGTGATATATCACCGATATGACGATGATATTGCGGTGATATGCCAAGAATATAGTGCAACTATAGAATATAAATTGACAAAAGTCAATGCGTTCAGTCGCCATATTCCTCGTATCGGGGCAACATTGCGTATTTATAGTCAATAAGCACACAGGGAGCCGCTATCAATTACGCTGCTGGCGGCTCCCTATAGGCCTTGTGGTTCGTTTCTTATTCTTAATCTGTTTGTCCCTGGCATTAATGTTCCAGCGGATGGAAATCCCCTGGCTGATCGGGGTAGCGCGACACTCCTTTGGCTGGCCCAAGCTCGCCCGTTTTCGTCGCTAGCCCTTTGGCTTTCTGCCGCAAGGTGAAGTAACATCTTCGTTCATGATGTATCCCTCCTGTATGGACGGAACCAGACACGTATGCGATCATCGTGACGCACTCATGCCTCTTGCTTGCACTTTAATAAGGCGGCTTACTATCTAGACAAAAAACATTAGGAAACGCTGAGCCCTGGAAGTCCATGGTTCATTTTCTCCAACAGGGAACGCAGTTGATGCTGCTCTTCCCCAGTGAGACAGGACATAAACTCCCCGATATACTTGAAACGTTCTGGCAACACCTGCTCAAAAAGCGCATGCGCATCTTCAGTAAGTTCGATGCTAAACATGCGCTTGTCTTCAGGGTGTGCTGTGCGTTTGACCAATCCCGAACGCTCCAGTCCGGCCATTTTCATCCAACATTATGAGCGACGGCAACACGAATCAGGTCTTTCAAAGCAGGCTCATCAACTGCGGCACCCTCATGGAAATCTATCGCCCGCGATTTTTTCGCTTCAAGGCCAGCGTTAAAGAGTTTATGCGCATCTTCTAAGGAAGCACCTTGAAAAAAGTTCATTTTTACTCCTCCCTTGAAAATGCCGACCGCACAAACCAATCCCTTGTGAGACCATACCGCAGTTTCCCACTTCCACTCCTCAGTGATGGCGGGGTCGGCCTCGTGGACAATCTTGCGCAGTCGAGCGAGCATTTGGCCGCGCCAGTCGGTCAGTTCGGCGATTTGTTGGTCGATACGTTCGGATGGATTCATTTATTTTCTCCTCTTTTTTCGGCTGCTTATTAGTAAGCACCGATTTGTGTCATGTTAATTTTACCTTTCCCTATGTCGTTATATCATTTATTTTTCATTGTCTGAACCCTTGACCATTATAGCAGACAGAAAAGAAAAAACTTCTTCTAGCTTGCTTTTTGAACAGGGGTTCACTTTTGCGTTCACAACAAGGGCAATCCCATCACTAGTGGCGGGTCGGTCAGGCGCGGTGGGTGCAAGACGAGATTGGGATCGCCAAACACCTGACCATGATGGATGACCAGTGGACTCGTATTGTTGCCCAGCAACATATTCTCGCCCGGCAGCAGAGCCGAGAGGAGGTCTGTGGCAGCGGGAAACGCGGCAGCACGTAGATGGTAGACACCGTCAGGCATGCCATGAAACAGATACCTACCCGGTGAACTGAGTCTGCTACAACGCACTGGTCTTCCCTGGGGAACGGGACTACTGAACAGTCCGACATAGATCGTGCCTCGAAACGGTATGGGAGAGCTAATCCTGCCTTGAAGAGCGTTTTTTAGCGGAAAATCATAGGGCATAGTAGGAGGAAACTCGGCAAGCTCTCCCGCTAGTGGCTCAAATGCATGGGCCCGTTGGCGCAAGAGCCGTGGAGATAGCCCAACCCGTTGTGTGAAACAACTGCTGAAAGAGCCGGTACTGCTATAGCCAACCTCGAAGCAAATATCAGTCACCTTGAGCGATGTCGTCAAAAGCAGACGCCGAGCGGCCTGAAAGCGCAGAGCCGAGAGAAATTCGCCGGGGGGAATGCCAATCAGACGATGGAAGACGCGCGTGAAATGAAAAGGGCTTAAGCAAGCAACTGAGGCTAAGTCTTCGAGGGTCAGCAGTTCTTGCAACTGGCTATGCATAACATGGATAACCCGTTCAACGGCCTGCATCTGAGCGACAAGGGTGACTTGCCGCACTGCATCCTCACGGAACATGGGCGTTGCTGCTTGCATAGTGTCCTTCTTTCTCCAACAAAATGTACTTCACCAATCTATTCTTTCCGCCCTGTTCTAAAACGGCAAGCCATTCCTTGCAGACCGCCTGAGCGTAGCTAGCGCGACAGCGCGTTGGCGGTCTGAATAGCAAGCCATTCCTTGCAGACCGCCTGAGCGTAGCTAGCGCGACAGCGCGTTGGCGGTCTGAATAGCAAGCCATTCCTTGCAGACCGCCTGAGCGTAGCTAGCGCGACAGCGCGTTGGCGGTCTGA
>JBBPYR010000124.1:0-3443 GCA_038199755.1 Ktedonobacterales bacterium
ACCAGACTCTGTCGCACGCATTGAGCAACTATTTGCCGAAGCGTCCCCCGTGATCAAAGAAGGTCTGCACATCGGGCCAAACGAAGAGGGCCTGCTCTCTTACATGCTCCCAGCAGCAGTAATCGTGGGCAGCAAGTCTGCGTGACGTTCAGCAATGCACCTCGTGAGCACATAAAACAGTCCGCGCTATTCCTTCCGCAAACACCCGCACCCTAATACTCTGAAGTACGCTTCATCGCCCTTGTGAAGACGAAAAACACGTACTATACTACTGATGAAGAACCATTCAAGAGCAGAAAGGGAAAACAATGTCTGTTGAGAATATCCTGGAGTTGGATAACTTTTTCGCAACCGTGCAGGACCCCTATCCAACCTATACGTATTTGCGGGAGCATGAACCAGTGCGTTGGAATGCGATGTTCAACTGCTACATGCTGAGTAAATATGATGATGTGAATATGGCCTTTTCAGACCATCACCGCTTCTCCTCCGATGTCTGGTCGGATGTACCAGGGGCGTTCGGCTTAACAGGAGATGATGAGAACAGCCAGCGACTTCGCCAAATTATTCCTTTTCTCGCCTATAACCTGCAAGGCATGGACCCACCCGGTCATACGCGCCAACGCACGTTGATGACCAAGACCTTTACGCCACGCATGATCGAGTCGTTCAGGCCAAGCGTACAGAAGCTCGTCGATGAATTAATCGATCAGCAATTAGCGAAAGGCAGCATGGATCTGGTGGCAGATCTAGCGTACCCATTGCCCTCAAATGTCATTTTGGATTTGTTAAGCATCCCCCGCAGCGGGCGGCCCTATATCAAGGCGAGTTCTGAGGCAATTAACGAATTCGTCGCCACGCTCCTCTTTAACGGCCCTTCCGTTTGGGAGCGACTGGCTGGCGTCTTTGCCGATGTCAAAGCCTACTTGAAAAGCTTAATAGCGGAACGCCGCAAACAACCCGGCAACGACCTGCTATCGAAGATGGTGCAGGCTGAAGAAAATGGTGACATATTGAGCGAGGACGAAATTGTCATCGCTACCAACTTCCTGCTTTTCGCTGGCCACGAAACCACCGCAAACCTAATCGCCGTTGGCATGTATCATCTGATGCAGCATCCTGAGCAGATGGCGCAATTGCAAGCGAATCCGGCTAAAATGGCAGCAGCGGTAGAAGAACTATTGCGCTATGTCAGCCCGGTGCATACCCTTGCGCGCCGTCCCTCGCAAGACGTGATCATCCGGGGCGTCACGATTCCGAAGGATAGTAGTGTCTATTTGCTTGTGGGAGCGGCGAACCGCGACCCCGAAAAGTTCCCCAACCCGGAGATGTTGGACATCAACCGTCCACCGACCCGCTCACTGGGTTTCGGCTACGGCATTCATTTCTGTATTGGCGCAGCGCTGGCACGCATGGAAAGCCAGGTCGTCTTCGAGACGCTACTCAGGCGCTTGCCCGACATCCACATGACGGTTGAAACACCACTATTTCGCCCCAATTATTCTTTACGCGGCTTGGTATCTTTGCCCGTGGCGTTCACCAGTTCGTCGGCAGGATGCCCCGTTCTTTCAAGGGGGGGAGGAATGCCGGGATAGGTTCATCAAAATAAACGCTTGCATCTCTGATGAAACTATGGCATACTAGGGTTATGAAACAGACGATAACCACAAAACTCAAATTGCATACCTATAGCGCACAATTCAAGGCGTTGCGTGCTACTCAGCTAGCCTATCGGGACGCCTTGAACTATGCTTCTCGTTACGCGTTTGAGCATCACAAAATGAGCAATAAGGTTGCCATACAAGAGGGCACCTATAGCGATATTCGTCAACAGTTTCATCTTCCCTCGCAAATGGCCTGTAGCATTTCCCGTCAAGTGGGAGCAACGTATAAGGCGTTATGGACCAAAGTCAAGCAGAACGCACAGGCACGCCGTGATGGGCGTACCAAGAGACGTTACAAGGGATTAGACCAAGCTCCTAAGTACGTCTCTCCCACCTTGACGTATCAATACGGCAAAGACTACAGTTTCCGCAAAGAGCAGCAAGTGAGCATCTTAACCCTTGCTGGACGCATGCATGTAGCCTATACGGGCTACAGCAAACATGTTGAACATATTCAGCATGGAGCAACCATCGGCGCGGCGAAACTGTGGTATGACAAGCCGAAGAAACGATTTTATCTGTTAGTTTCTTTAGAGATAGAGGTAGGCGATCCTACCCCTGAACGTCATACATCCGTTGTTGGAGTGGACGTGGGGCTACGCTATCTCGCTGTTACCAGTACGATGAAGGGGAATGCTACCTTCTATTCAGGAAAGAGCATCACCCCCAAAGCCGACCACTACACACGCTTACGCAAGCGGCTTCAGCAAAAAGGCACCCGTTCGGCAACACGACGACTTGTCAGTGTGAGCGGACGGGAAAGACGGTTCAAGCTGAATACCAACCATAGCATCGCCAAGCGCATTGTTTGCGCATCTCCTAGCAGTCTGATCGGGCTAGAAAACTTAACCGATATCCGAGAACGTACCCGAACACGCAAGGGCAAGAAGAGCAGTGCGAAGCAACGAAAGAGCAATAGCCGACGGTCCAAATGGGCATTTTCCGAGTTGCAAAGCGTGATCGCATACAAGGCTATCGGTGCGGGTTCGATGTGCGTCAAAGTCGATGCACACTTTACCAGTCAAGCCTGCCCAAAATGTGGCTATACCGACAAAGGCAATAGACCGAACAAGGGGTTGACCTTTGTGTGTAAGGCGTGTCGGTATACATTACATGCCGACTTGGTGGGAGCGCGAAATATTACGCTACGAACGATGCTCATTCGACAAGATTGGATGAGTACGGGTACTTTGTCAGTGTGCCCCGATGTGTCGAACGATGAAGCCAAAGCAGCACGCCTGAAAAGGTATGCTGAGTTGCGGTGGAGTTCAGACACAAGCCCCCGCTCTTTAGACGGGGGTTACTGACTTAAATATACATCAAGATTTGACGGAGTGGTTCTGTGAAACGGAAAGACTGGTTTATTGTTAGTAGCTCGCTAGCGGCTAGTATCATAGCGGGCCTGCTCACCATACTGCATAGCAATGCAATAGTAATCTTCATTATATCGGGCGTGGCCCTCTCTTTACTCGCGGCCCTTGTTGGTCAAGCGACAGATCAACTCAGTTCACGTTTGGGGTCAGGAGCCACAGGAGTATTACAATCGGCACTCGGCAATTTACCAGAGTTGTTTGTGGGTATTTTCGCTCTGCAAGCAGGACTTATTGGCGTCGTACAGGCTGCTCTTGTCGGCTCCATTCTGGGTAATAGCTTGTTTGTGCTTGGCCTAGCCTTTTTCGTCGGTGGCCTACGGAATGGCAACCAACGTTTCTCCTCGGACACACCACGCACCATTGCAACGCTTACGCTGCTTGCAGTATCAGCGTTAACGATACCAAC
>JBBPYR010000125.1:0-4212 GCA_038199755.1 Ktedonobacterales bacterium
AGTTTAATCTTTGTTTTGTTGTGTGTGTGGTGCTGAATTAACCATACCTTGCTTTTTGCCAGCACCACCACCCCCACCCCTATCTACTTTATAGTAGCGAGATATTAGCGACCGGCGACCTGTATTTTTTCAACTTGAGGGATGACCTCGGTGGTGAGCAGGTCGAAGACTTCCAGGCTGGCGACATCGCGCAAGCTGATGATGGCCTGATCGATACCCATGGCGGCCAGTTCCGCGCATTGCTGGACGAGGGCGGCTGGCGTTGTTGAGCCGTTGCGTCCGTCGTGGGTGAGATTAACCGAATCGAGTGTCGTCTTTTCGATAGCTTCATAGGGCCTACCGATAGCTTCACAATGATCGCGCAAAACGGTGAGCTTGTGCTGGAGTACCTCATTACCCATGCGGGCGAAGAGGTTGCAGGCGTCAGCGTATTGTGCGACGAAGCGTAGCGTTTTGCGTTCGCCCACGCCACCGATCAAGATAGGAGGATGTGGTTTTTGTACGGCATGAGGCGAGTTGAGTGGGCGCGCCAATTGATAGTGCTTGCCCTGGAAGGGTTTCTCGTCTCCTGCCCACATCTGGTGCGCGAGCTGTAGCGTCTCCTCTAGCCGCTCGAAGCGTTCTGCGGTTGGTGGAAATGGAACGCCCAGACCCTTGTGCTCTTCCTCATTCCAGGCGGCTCCGATGCCGAGGTAGGCTCGCCCATGCGAAAGTACGTCAAGCGTGGTGGCGGTCTTCACCAACAGGCCGGGGTGGCGATAGGTGACGCCCGTCACCATCGTGCCCAACTTGATGTGGTTGGTGCGGCCAGCAACAAACGCCAGGGCACTCCATCCCTCAAGCATTTCGTTTTCCGCTGGACCCACCATGTTGATTTGGAAGAAGTGATCCATCACCCAGAAGCTATAGAAGCCCGCGCGTTCCGCGCGTTGTGCAATATTGCCAAATGTGTCACCGAGCTGTGCCTGGTCCTGTGACCAGGTAAAGTTCGGGACCTGTAATCCCATACGCATAAAGGTGTATACTCCTTACTGTGTCTCTGCTAGTGGCTGTTAGCCACAAGGCTAACCCTCTTGATTCTAAACAATGCAGAGGCTAGATAGCAAGGTGAGCAAGAGAGCTTAGCTCTCCTAATTTTCAAAGGCAGTTAATGTAGATAAAGCATTGATGCAACGTCGTAAGCTTTCAGCTTGCTTGCTCGCTGCATCTGGTCGCCAATACTGCTCTGTGAACTCAGTGAGGTAGGGGATGTAGAGAGGGCCAAATTTTGCCTTACTATCCTGTCGAGGAACGATTGCTTCGCGAATATTTTTGTTGCGACTTGTTCGCGCTATATTGATTAACGTTTGCTTCGGGTTAGGATCAAGCTCTATAGCATGTGAAAGCTTGGATGGGGCAACGGCTAAAAATTTTGCCATACTTTCTCTATCTGCCATGAGCCATGCTTCAATTGCTTGTACAGCGATACGAAAGCGCATTCCTTTAGTAGGGTTAGGTAGCCATTGAGTAAGAGCTTGTGATGCGCATTGTGTATCCATGTCTAAGTCAACCAATATAAACCATGGCTCAAACTGTGCAGCTTTGTTATATACTAGTGACCGTTCTAGCAGATAAGACTTTCCTTTTCTACCATATACCATGCCCACTTCCAATCCGACGTGCTTTAGTAACCTTCTGGCAACTGGTTCGTCGGTTCTTCCCTCTACAAGAATGTTCACATGCATCATTACAAGTTTATCATTTCGCTATTCACCAAAGAAAGAAAGTTGTTCAGCTCGGGGGGGACGCGTATATGGCATAATTGCCTCTGCGATAGAAACTCCAGCGTCCAACAATGGCTGTATTTCAGCAACATCCTTACCTACTTCAACCGTTGTGCCATCATTAGTAGGACGTAATAGTAGTACTTCATCAGGGGCGATGCTAGGGCTTTCTAAAAGATCACTGCTATGTGTGCTTATGAGAATTTGACGGGCTTGCTTTCTTTGGCTCTTCTGGATTGATGCCATCATTTCTGGTATTTGTTTGGCTACTTCCGAATGCAGAGAAAGCTCAGGTTCCTCTAAAATTAAAGGTCCATTTCCATCTAGTAGTGCCCATAGTAAGCCTATGAGACGTAGTGTGCCGTCAGAGAAGTCTGCCTCTGTTTGCCAGGCATCTTTACTTCGCCAATGATCATACTTTGCTTTTAGATGTGGAACACCTCGATTATCATTATATTGCGTAAGTTCTTCGAGTTGAGGTACAGCAACACGTAGAGCATTTTGTATGCGTCGTAGACGAGACTTTTGAGTTCTTTCGGGGGCATCAGCGATTTGCTCTAGAAAGTTACCTCCAAAGGGATCGAACTTTCGACCGGCAGAACGCTCTGAGTCTCGGATAAGTTGGGGTATGATATGGCAATAGCGAATTGTGTTAAAGAAATCTGCTATTTCACGAAATTCACGATTTGAATTAATTTGCTCTAAGTGTGTTTGATGTAATAGCTCTTTATCTACATTGTCTTGTTCGTCAGGACGGTTAAGAATGAGTTTGCCTGATTTCCAAACTTGCTCTTCCTTGAGATAGGTTCTAGCGTTATTATCTTGTCCTATTCCTATGCGGTATTGCCATATATCCGCATCCCCATCTTCGATGTGGACATCGATCACAATATCGGAGTAGCGACGGGCAGCTAAACTACGTAGACGCGAGACTCCACCACGATCAGCTACGGCTTTTTCAAGACCTCCTCCCACACGTACAAGATCACGTAAGAAGCGGAAAGCATCTAGTAAATTAGATTTGCCTGAAGCATTCGGCCCAATGAGGAACATACGCTGCTGAAGTGAGGCATCTACACGTGTAAAGTTTCGCCAGTTCTCAAGATGAATTTTTGAAAATTTCATTGCACATTTCCCAAATGTCTTACGTAGATGTGGTTTTAGCCTTCATTATATCATAATGGTAGTATAGTATAAAAAAATACTCGAAGCTCATTCACTCTCTGGTAGTGTAAGTGCTGCCATCTCTTGTATTATCCGAGGCGTAAAAGGCCCCTAATATGGTATTCTTAAAAAAAGGATATTGAGAGGAAAATGAATAAGCCGTTGCATTATTCAATGATGTTGGAGTGGTCGGAAGAGGATCAAGCATATTTAGTGATTTTGCCAGAATGGGCGGATCGTGTTGTAATGCCTGTAACATATGGAATAACCTATGATGAGGCGGTTAAGCATGGGCAAGAAGCTCTAGAAATGTTGGTGAATAGTGCCATGCGGGATGGCGAGCCTCTTCCTTCGCCTAAAGTGCATGTTGCTTAATGCATGCATGGCTCCCCTAACTAAACAAAAGGAGTTCTTGTATGAGGGTCGCGGCTATTTATGACATCCATGGTAATCTTCCGGCGTTGGAGGCTGTGTTGCGAGAGATAGACGCGGTGCGCCCCGACGTGATTGTGGTTGGGGGCGATTTCGTTTATGGGCCGATGCCACAGGCGACACTAGAGCGTTTGCGTGGACTTGGTGAGCGTGTGCGTTTCATTCGTGGCAATACTGAGCGTGAAGTGGTTGAGGCGTTCGATGGCTCAATCCAGCTTGACCTGCCACAAGAGGTACGTGAAATATCGGCTTGGACTGCGAAACAACTCGATAGGAGCCAACTCACCTTTATCATGGACCTGCCAGAGCAGATTACGCTTGCCGTAGCTGGCCTGGGCGAGGTGCTCTTTTGCCACGGCTCGCCGCGCCGAGACGATGAGCTTTTCACCATTGCCACGCCAGAGGCAACTATGCAGCTGATACTAGCGAATGTCAGACAAGACGTGGTGGTGTGTGGACATACGCATATGCAGTTTGATCGCCTTGTTGATACGGTGCGTGTTGTGAATGCGGGTAGTGTTGGCATGCCCTATGGTACGCCGGGGGCATACTGGCTGCTGCTGGGGCCAGAGATCATCCATCGACACACGCTGTATGATCTGGAACAAGCGGCGGCACAGATACGCGCCAGTGCTTATCCCTTCGCCAGCGATTTTGCCGATAATAATGTGCTGGAGCCGCCGACAGAAGCTGAGGCACTTGCGGTATTCGAGCGCATGACAAAATAGCCCTCCCTCATGTTAATGAGATGAGTCATGCAGCATGGATTGGCCCGAGGGCTCGGGGCAATCGCTGCTGCATGTCTCAGTCCTTCGTAAATCTCGGGAATTCTTCTCCGGACAGGGGGTAAGAC
>JBBPYR010000126.1:0-2192 GCA_038199755.1 Ktedonobacterales bacterium
ATCTTTCAAGTACAATTGCACTTGTGGTCACATCGGGTCGTCCAGTATGTCCGCTTTGTCGTACACCGCTTGATGACGGACCACATGCATGTATCAAACAAAATGGGCATCGCGAAATCGTACAGATTGCAGAGGATGATGAGGATGAGTAGAGGGACATGTAGGGGCCTAATTTATTACGCCCTACACCCCCCTCTTTATCCTGGGCATGAAGTATACGCAAACAAAAACAGAGAATGTTGTACACTCGGTTGACTAATGCTAGTCAATACAGAGATACTTGTTCGCCTTTTGGAGATACAACTCCTCGTTGGCCTCAATCATGAGTTTGTGCAACACCACAACATCGGCATCTGGCAAGCATTCTACTGGTTGTAAGCATAGTCGCATAATCGCTCGCCCATTCTCCACGACCTGGACATAGCCTTTCGCTCGCGGTACACGATAGACGCGTTGTGGCTCTGTCGGGCTGGGTACCTCCAGATAGCCATGCCAGAGTAACTGGCGAACCTGTTCAGGCGTCAAGATATCGCGTAAAAGATCTGCGGCTCGCCGTTCAGAGCGAGACCACCCTTTGAGGTATGGCTGAAAAATGAGCCAGAGCATTGGAGAGATGGCGAGGGCGATAACGATCCAACCCAGGGCAGAAAGCACCTGAGCGATCAGATTCATCCTCCAACGACTCTTGGGACCATCACAATCTGTTCAGCAGTGGCATCGAAGTGTTCGATACGCTCTACTGGTTTGCCTGGCTCGACACGGAAGGCTGTTGCGCCCTTCGCACGCTCCTGTGCGAAAATGCGCTCAGCTTCACGAACTGCGGCAATCGCTTCAGAATCGCCAGCTAGAACCTTTTGTCCGTCCCAACTGAGGCGATCATCGCCACGTCGTGACATCACACGTAACATTCCCACAGTCGTTTCTGCCTTTCTTTTTGTGTAAAAACATACTCAATTGCGGTGAAAACGCCCGCACACCTTCGGGTACGTTTATGTACTTTTACGAGTACTGTTTTTGTTCTCTTTCGTGGTCTAACTATTTGGTTAAGAATAGCTAGTTCAACGAATACAGTTAGTCGTACTACTATTGTACGTGGAAGTTATGCGTTAGTCAATGGTTATGGTGAGGGAATCCCTAGCCTTATTTATTTCCTCTTTTGCCTTTTTGGGGACAGGTGATTGCAACTGTATTATTCTTAAATGCAAATGTACATGCTTGACCATTCACTGTCATAGAACCTGCACATCCCTTCATGGTTTGTCCATTCACAACACAATCGGGTCCCGTAGCTGTTGTCGCAGATGTGCTGGTACTCGTTGACACAGGCGTAGCTGTACTTGTTGGCACAGATGTTACCACCACCGTTGCTGTAGCGGTTGATACAGGCGTGGCTATGGGTTGCGTGGTCGTCGAAGAAGCAATCTTTGTTTGGGCAATCATATCGGCCATTACTTGTAATTGCGGCTTTGCCTGTCCATTTGCCGTAAGGAATAAGTGTCCATCACCTGTACCAGTGCCGAGATTGTACTGGTTCGCAAACGCAACCTGTCCTTGCGCGAGTGACTGAAGAGAGAGTGTTGTAAACTGGCGCATAAAGTTTGGATCGCTCTCCTCTGGTTTCGCCTGATCTTTCCAGTTATCGTTCCACTCTGTCACGCCAAGGGGCAACGTTCTGCCAAGAACCTGAATAACAGTATTGCGTACTTGCTGGGCGGAACTGGCATAACTATTGACCGATTGAGAAAGGCATGTTTGCGCATCGACATCGGTACAGGGATACATGTGGAAAGTAATGCCATCGGGAGTATTTGCCTGCGTTGCCTGTAAGAATGTAGAGATATACGCGGTGTCTGGATAGGCAACGGCTGGTCCAAAAAATTTTGCCTGCGGTGCGATTTGACGAAGCGAAGGAATGATTTGATTCCACGAATTGGCATACGCACTAGCCGACATAGCTTCGGAATTGCCTGGATTATCTGGCTCATTGCCAAATTCATACAACTGGCAACGTCCTCCCGCAGTCTTCACAATCTGCTGATCGAGCATCATGTCGTGCATACTCAAAATTCCTAAACATGTCCCTCCCATGTCTTGAATCTGAGTGAGGCGTTGGTCCACCTCAGTTCCACCATTATGGGCCAAAGGCGTGCGAATCAGTGTGATGCCCGCTTGACGCACCGAGACACGCAGTG
>JBBPYR010000127.1:0-25202 GCA_038199755.1 Ktedonobacterales bacterium
CTGAACGGACACCGCAAGGAACAGGGCTATTGATCGCGCAGATGGCACCACAATATAGCAAGGATCACTGGAAGCTGCCCGACGAGCAAGCCGTTGTGCGTGATGTCGCGTCACTTGTCGCCGCGTTGCTTGAAGAAGCACTACCACCACCTATGTTCAGCGATGTGCAGCACTGGCTGTACGCTCTGCCCAGCGACAAAGCCAACGCCGATGTCGTCAACATGCAGACGATGCCACACGGCCTCGCCTTCTGTGGAGATGGCTTCGTTGGCGGTCGCGTCCATCTTGCCTTGGAGCACGGTGTACAGGTGGCAAGACAACTGATAGGATTGGAGCCTCACTAGATGTTTTCCACGCTAACAGATGATATTCAGCAAGAACTGGTACAACTCGCGCAACGTTACGGCCAACCGCTGGTACGCACTATTGATTTGGATGTGCAAACACTCTTTGATCCACTGACAGCGCGTGATCGTTATGGTGAGGTTTGCATGGTGGTGCGTCGTCATAGCGGCCACCTGATTACTATGACCAAAAGCTTCTATCCGCGTGGATCGTTTCGTCTGCCCACTGGTGGCATAAACTTTGGCGAAAATGTGTACGATGCCCTGCTACGCGAAACATACGAAGAGACGGGGCTGGAGGTCAAGGTCACACAATTTCTTGCAGCCCTGGCATATCGTGTGCCACGTACGAGCGAGGCACCCGTCTTTTACACCTTTGCCTTCCTGTTGGACGAGATCAGCGGCGTATTGGCCCCGATTGATGAAAGCGAGCAGGTTGAAGCCTACCATGAGGTTTTTCCCAATGAACTACTCACCTTGGCAGCGTTCTTGGAGCATGTCGAGCCAGAACAAAGCACCAAAATTGGTGGCAACTGGCACGACTGGGGCATCTTTCGCGCCGCGATCCATTATGCCGTTGCCGAAAAGCTGACATAGGCTGAAAGCACACAGCACCTCATTCATGGATAGAGGAAGACTGATTATGAAAGAAGGGGAGCCTGCTATTCAGATACGGAGAGCGACAGTTGACGATGCTCCCTCAATTGCCGAGGTGCTGCATGAGTCCTTTGTGGAGTACAGAGCACTCTATACTACTGAAGCTTTTGCCGCTACTACTTCCAGCAGCACACAGATTTTACAGCGGATGAGTGAGGGGCCGGTGTGGGTAGCCGTTCGGGAAAAGATGATTGTAGGAACCGTCTCCGCGGTGCTGAAGAACAGGTCAGTCTATGTGCGCGGGATGGCAATTCTGCCTACGACACGAGGGCAACACCTGGGACAGCGGCTTTTGGAGCAGGTCGATGCGTTTGCTATGAGCTGTCACGCTCAATCGTTGTATTTGAGTACAACCCCTTTTCTCATGCGAGCCATTCGCTTGTATGAACGCTGCGGTTTCCAAAGAACCGATGAAGGCCCTCATGATTTGTTTCAGACACCGCTCTTCACGATGGTGAAACCATTAGAATCTCGCTCAATGAATTGAGCGGTGGACGCGATAAATCTAGTCCCTACGGAAGGTGCTATGCGATTAAGCGGCACGTTTATGTTATAATAGAAATGTATAACACAGGTATGGCATCGCTTCCCTATTATTTTCAAAGGATCTTTTGTTATGAACAAAAAATTTATGAGTACCATTCTTTTATTTGCCGTCTTTGCCGGTTTTCTGTGGTGGGGCATGGCTATGCTGGTGAACGGCATTGCCACCATTCATACGCCACAAGGTGACGGTGAAAGTATTGTATACGCGCTGCTGCTGCTCGGCTGTGCGGGTTATGCGCTGTTCTCATTGCTGATGTTGCCGAAGCGAAAACAGCCCTAGATGCCGTTTATTGTTTGCGTAATGTGTGAAGTTAGGACAATTGTATATGCCAGATGAACTCCCAACAACGCCGTTGGTGATGCGCTTGGCAACGCCAGACGATATTCCCCAGATCGAGCTACTCGACAGCTTCAGCACCTCGCCGAACCGTGACATTCACCGCGACATGGAAAAATATTTTGGCTCGATAGACCCCTCAACCCACGAGCGCACCCTGATCTTCCTGGCCGAGGTCGATGGGAACGTTGCCGCCAAAATCGAGCTGATGTTACCGTCGAGCGACAACCTACATGCCGTGGGCTATATTAAACGAGTTGTTGCGCACCCCCAGTATCGCCAACGGAGGGTGGCCCGCCAACTGATGCAGCATGTCATCTCGCTTGCACGCAACGAGTATAAGCTGGAATCTGTTGACCTGCATGTGTGGGAACACAACACGCCCGCCATCCGCCTCTATGAAGACCTGGGCTTCCAGTTGCGCCATCGCGAATTGTACTATCGCTTGCCCTTATGAAGTGCTGCGATATAAGCCCAGGTTATTGCTCTGATCCATCTCCCAGTGCTTCCCTGGACTTGTTTTATCAACCAGTTGTGTTATGGCTTCTTGCATGAGCAGAACGATTTTGGGCTTAGCAAAAGTCATTGGGTTCCTTTCATTTCAGCAAAGATGGCTGCTGGCAAAAGGCAGAAGAGTAGTTGAAGACCAGACATCATTTTGGGTTGTGCCGAGAGCCTCAATCGGGTAATGGCGGGAACAGTCATACCAGTAGATTAAAAAACGTTGCCTAAGTTATCTTGAGGATCATAACCCCATGTTGTCCTATGTAGTTCTTGTAGTGCTGTGAGAATCTTCTCTTGTACTAGCGATGACCACTGCCTCGATTCCATTCGCTTTCTCCTACATTCGTTTCTTTAGGCTAGACCTAGCCAGTTGAAATCAGCAGGGACTTGCTGTGATCCTGCAAACACTTGTTGTAACCATTCATAGACCCAAGCAGGTTCGTGTTGCTGGATAAAATGTAATAGCTCAGATGATTCCATAAAAATCTCTCAATCGCTTCTCTCAAACTTTGTAAGGCTCCATACTCTGCTTATTACTATTCTATACCTCAGTGCGAAATTGCCAAGAGGATTATGCCTGTCACAATCATCGCTGCTGCGAGGAGGCGGCGTTTGAGGTCGCCTTCGGCAAGGAGGCGGGCTCCTAGTATGATGCCAAAGAGGACGCTCACCTCGCGTGCCGGTGCGACGTAGCTCACGGGTGTGAAGGTGAGTGCGGTCAAGACCATGATGTAGGACAAAGGGTTCAGGATGGCGATACCAAAGGCTTCTTTGCGATGGAGTTGCCAGTGGAGACGCACCTCACTCCAATGCGTACTGGCATAGGGGAGAAGGAAGAGCACGCGGATCACAGCCGTTCCGTAGTTTAACACCAGCGGCGGAATGAGGAGCACGCTTACTGCTTGCTTGTCCCACAAGGTATAAGAGGCGATGAAGACGCCAACCATCACGCCATATACGATGGCTAAGCGAGCGTGCGGAAGGGCAAAAACGTGTTTGCCGCTGGCAATCGTGAAGACGCCACAGACGATCAGGGCTGTCCCGATCAATGCTAGCAGTGAAGGATGCTCTTGAAAAAGAAAGATGGCGAAGATGGTGGACAGCAGGGGGCCAGTACCGCGTGCGACTGGATACACAAGGGAAAGATCCCCTACACGGTAGCCACGTTGTAGGAGCAGGAAGTATCCGAGTTCCAACAACCCACTCACGAAGATAAAGAGCAGGCCCACAAGCGTCAGTCGCGTATGGGCGATGAGGATAAAGAGCAGCACAACAGGCGCATACAGCACAACCGTGAGTATATCGTACAAACAAATGAGGGGCGCGCCACCATTCGCACGTTTGGCGAACAGATTCCAGGTAGCATGAATTACGGCAGACGCGAGAATGAGAAGAAGAGCTAATACGGTCATAAAGAGCAGCCAACCTCCCTTTTGTGACGGAATGTCATAGAATTTCGTTGTAAAACGTGGACTATGAGGGGTTTCCTTTACAATAATACAAAATGACAACAGATAGCTGCTCCTCGCAGTACTTCGATGGGAGGTAAAACACGCAATTCCGCGGCCTTGTTTGATGGGGATCTCCTGTCCTCTTACTAAAGAGCGACACCATTACAGTGCGTGGAATTATCGTGTTCACATTTATGGCACAACGATCTGTCACAACACAGACAACGTTAACAGCAGAATCACAACCTATTACGCTACACTACCGCTGGATGCGCTTCTTCTTCGCGGAGAACACATCCGCGACCAGTCAGCCCATCGTTGCACTTCAACAGCGTGCTGTATGGATCAGTATCGCGCTTCTCTTGCAAGCTCTCAATGAAATAGATCATGCAGTCTACTTTCCTTTCCTGGCTCCCTTTGGTTCACTCATTCCACTGGCTCTTCTTGTCGGCAGCTTCGTTGCAATCTGGATGGCCTTTCGCCCCGCCAGCAAGCAACAGCAACGCAGTTATCGCCGTGGACAGGTAAAACGCTGGCAACGGCTTTTACTTATTCTTACCTTTGGTCTAACAATCTTCGGCGGCATTGAGTTTGGACGCACGCTAATTATGGTTTTTTTGCCACCACAGTTTTCCAATGATGGCACATCGTTGGACACTAACGCGGCCATGCTTGTGCTGCAAGGACGCAACCCCTATACCGATTCCAACATGTTAGACATGGTACGCCGCTTCAATATTCAGCCGAACTGGACCACACCCTTACGCCTGGGGCAATTTGCGAATCGCCTGGATTATCCAACACAGTCTGATTCGCAAACGGTGCTCGACACTGATCTCAAAGGCAATTATGCACCAGAGTTCGAGTCGAAAGTAAGCTATCCAGCCCTGTCGTTCTTGACCTTAATTCTATTCGCCATCTTCAAGGACTACAACGTGTTGCCCCTGTACTTGTTGAGCTACCTCTTGCTGGTGTGGGTAGCATGGAAAGCGGCACAGCCACAACTCCGTCCGTGGGTGCTCTTGCTCAGCATGGCGAACGTCTCGATGTGGACCTCTACCGTGGGTGGCAACCTCGACATCTTCTGTATGCTCTTGATTGTGTTAGCGTGGCTCTTGCGTGATAAACGCTGGCTTTCGCTGATCTTCCTGGGGCTGGCAATCGCCACCAAGCAGACATCCTGGTTTTACATCCCCTTTTACGCCATCATGATCTGGCAATTCTCTGGTTTTAAGGAGATGCTCTATCGCCTGTCAGGGGCGGGTTTGCTGGCCTTACTGATTAATCTCCCGTTTATCGTGTGGAATCCGCAGGCATGGATGGCGGGTATCATGGCTCCTGTCGCCGACCCGATGTTTCCGATGGGGGTTGGTATCGTCGATTTGAGCATCACCCATCTGATACCGTTTCTACCACAAGGTGTCTACACGGCACTTGAAGCTATCGCAATGGTTTTTTCGCTCGTCTGGTATTGGCGCATCTGCCGACGTTATCCAGAGGCCGCGATGCTGCTGGCAGTTCTGCCGCTCTTCTTTGCCTGGCGTAGCCTGCCTTCTTACTTCTACTGTGCTGCCTTTCCGCTCTTTATTCTGATGGTTGCGAAAATCAAGACGAAAGAAGCAGGAGAAGCAGAGGCCCCGGCACTCAAGCCCACATCCACACGCATGCCTGCGCTCACGGGAAAGCTATAGTCGCTTTTCCGTGGGCGTAGCGGCCTTTTTGCGTACTCAAGGCTGTTGCAAAGTCGGGAATACCGATCGCCACCTCCGTAGGGACCAGCTTTAGCGCGTCCCAGCCTGATTTATCAGGGGAGATTCGTTGGATCACTGGCGATAAATCGCCCTACGGACGCGCTAAAGCTGGTCCCTACGGACTTTGCAACAACCCTTTTTACACACTCTCTTCTGCTTGCCTGACGTGGTACAATCGTGTATGTTGCAGCATACGGACGGCATCACGAGGAGAAACCTATGTCACGAAAAAAAGAGAATGATACCCTGACATCACAGGAAGATCAACAAGAAATACAAGACCTACTTACAACCCATCAGCAGTTAGCAGAACAACTCCGCGCTGATAGCAAGCAAGCGGAAACAGTTCTGCAACCCATCAATGCATTATCTGAAGGCGCGCAATTGGCTTTGATGAAAGCACTTGCGAAAATCAATGATGTCGCGGCAGCCGATATTTTGGCCGCGGTGAACGCGCTGAGCACACAAAAGGAAGTGCGTAAAGAGGCACGCCGCTCTCTACTGCGTCTGGAGGCCAGCAGAATTTACCCGCGTTGGACAGCCGCCATTACGCCTGCCGCCGGTATTCAGGTCAACGTCTCAAATCCACCACGCTTTTGGAAAGGAGTGGTGAGCCAGACACGGGAAGAGGGTGAGATCCAAGTCTATCTTGCCTGGGAGCAGGGCTATGATTATAGTGAGGCCCGCTCGATGGCTTTCCTGCTCGACTTCTGGAGTGATGGCGTGAAAGATATCATCGTTGAGACCACGGGCAAGCGGCACGTGGATGATAAAATTTCTCAGATGCGGGCAAAAATTGATGCACCCATCAGCGATTGTACGGTGGCCGAGGCAAAACGCCTGATCGAGGAAGCACTCTCCATCAATGATTGGCGCGGCACGACACCTGCGAAAGAGTTTCGGTTGCACCAGAACGCCATCAATCAACTGATAATGCGAGCACCTGAGCCCGGGAAAGATCGCGGTAGAACCTTCATCAATCCAGAGCTTACGGAGCAGGAAACGGTTGTGAACTTCATTGGCGGCTGGAGCTTTGGTGATTTTGGCCTAACCTATGATCTGCTCACAACGGACAGTCCTATTCGAGCAGGATTGGAGCGCGACGAGTGGATTGAGCAGCGGCGCAATTGGCACAAAGAAGCAAAGCCCACTCGCCTTGAACTGAGCTTCGTGCATGAGCGCGAGCAGACGCAGCAAGCCAGCAGTATGCTGTGGTTGCCCTCATCCCCATTTGCTGGTCGCGCCTCCACACGGAAAGAGATTGAGCTGGGCTGGTCGCTCGAACTGGTCGATACTCCCTTGAGCGGTTCATTGCCTGAAATGCCCATGGGAACCACCATCAACAAAGATACGGGTCGCCACTGGTGCTGGACCAACTACACCATCGTGAAACAAGATGATGGTTGGCGCATTCAGCGTATCAATGACGAAGGGGCAGCCGTGCAAGCCTTGCCCATTGAAGAGTTGCAGAAACGCATCAAAGAGTATGACGCCGCCATCGATGTGCGCGCTCAAAATCCCGATGCGGATGTCAACGCCTTCATGCAAGAGGTGGCGTGGCGTCTCACGCAGACACTCCATTATTACGATGCCTTGATCGTGCGCCTGCCACTTGATCGAACGATTTGTGACGAGGCATATGGTCATGCAATAGCCGCAGGCAACCCTGAACGCGCCGTAGTCTATCTCGAACGCTTGGCTACACGCTTCGCGGAAAACAAGATGGACGTACTTCGTCGTCTCGGAGCTACGCTTGCAACTATCGGTTTCAACTACAATCGGCCAAATCTACAGGAGCGCAGCAGACAGTACCTGGCACGAGCAGAGGAAACCTTGAAAGAGGTTATTACGCTCGACGATAGTGCCGTGAACCATTCGCTGCTCGCGGAACTCTTCCTGGCGCTACAACGCAATGATGAGGCCGAGGCGGAACTGCTCAAGGCGAAACCACTGATCATGAATTCTGACGAAGAGGCTGCACTTGAAGCGGGTCTGGGCAACATCGCGATGCGGCGCGAAAACATGGCTGAGGCGTTAATTCATTTTGAGCGCGTTGCCGAACTCAAGCCGAACTATACGGGTATTCAATTTAGCATGGGTTTTGCCAAGCGGCTACTCGGTCGCCTGGACGAGGCTGCACAAAACTATCAGCGCGCCATTGTGACCGAACCCGACGATTTTCGCCCGTACTCTGAACTCATCGCCATTTACATGAACCAGAACAAGCGCAACGAGGCTCGCGAGCTTGCGGCACAGTCCATCCGAGTCAATCCCGATTCGGCTCGCCTGCATGCTGTCTACTCCTCCGTGCTCTTAGAACTGGGCGAAACGCGTCATGCCTTGCGCGAACTCGCATTGGCGGAAGAGATCGATCCCGAGGATGAGGTGGTCAACAACGTACGACAGTATATCGAGAAAAACAAAAAGAAATAAAAGGACACAATAGTATGTTTGATGATGACGCATTAGAAATAGAAGGTAATTTTGATCCTCCTGAAGTTGTACAAGCCTTTTTGGAGGCCTGGATTGCCAAAGATTATGAAGCGGCGTATGAACAGCTTGCCAGCAATAGCCCATTGCGGCAGGGCCTCTCGTCAAAAGAGTGGGCAAAGCGGCGCGAAACGTGGGCGAGGCAGGCGAAACCAAGGGGCCTCAAGTTCGACATCAACTTTGAGTATGACTACGAACCAGCAGAGGATGAAGAGGAAGATCCAGATCGGCCAGATGTGGTCGAGGTCTTCTGGTCGCTCGAAAAGGTTGATACTGAGCTTGATAGCACGTTAGAGGAACTGCCACGTGCAACGCTCCGCTATCCCGAAACGGGCCGTCAGTGGTTCTGGACAAAGTATACCGTTGTTGAAGATGACGATGACTTCCACATTTTGGATATCGATGACGAGGGATTGGCCGCGCAACAACTCTCACAAGAGGAGTTACAGCAACTGATTACAGAGCAGGTAAAAGAGGTGGAGTCGATGATGGAGAAGGTGGGCATAGACCCCGATGATCCATCAACTGTTGAGGTACCTGAAGACGATGACGAGGCTCTCGCGATGGCAATGGGGATTGGTGATCCAACCGACCTGCTACAAGAGCTGGTCTGGCTCACCGAGCGCGGTATGCATTATAGCGATGCCTTGATCGCCAAAACGCCGGATGAGGCGGAAATCTATGACCGTGCTGCCGCACAAGCCGCCTTATTACAGGATTGGGAGCGAGCTGCCGCCTATGTTACGCTGATCGCTGACCGTTTCCCAGAAGATCGCGGCGAGACCCTGAGCAATCTGGCAATTATCGTCTCTAACCTCGTCACCGATTTTGACGAGCAGGGCATGCTCGAACGCTCAGAGCAGTTCGCCCGCCTGGTCGAGAAATTGCTGCACGAGGCCATCGACAAGTATCACAACTTTACGGCCCATATTCTGCTAGCGAATCTTTTAATCGAAGAGGGGAACCGCCTCAATGACGCCGAAAAACTGCTGAAAGATGCACAACCCTTCGCGGAAGACGACACGCAGCAGGCGCAAATCGAGGCTGGTCTGGGCAATCTGGCAGATACGCGTGGCGATAGTCGCACGGCCTTGCAATATTACCAAAAAGCCGCACGACTCCATCCAGAGTTACCGGAGGTTTGGAGCCATATCGGTGATATCCAGGCCAAAGCGGGCAATTTTGGCGAGGCTGAGAAGAGCTATCTGCAGGCCGTCCAGGTCAATCCTGATGAGGCTTATCCCTATGTGGAGCTAGCCGCGATCTACACGGCCAGCAATCAGTTTGATAAAGCCCATACGATCCTCGATCAGGGTATGTTACATAGCGAGGCCGCTGACCTGCTTGCCGCCCACGCGCTCGCCTTTGTCTATGCAAATGATTTGCGTAACGCCGAAGACTATCTGCTTGAGGCAGAAGAGATCGACACGGAAAATGAGATGGTGCAGAGTGTTCGTCGCCTCTATAACTCACGCAAGGCCGAGCAGAAGCGTTCCGGCAAGCAGAATAAAGGCTTTAAGCAAGGGCAAGGGCAAGGACCGGGGCCAAAGTCGGGAGGGTCTGGGCCGAGGCCAAACAAGAAAAAGCGATGATTGAACCAAGAGCACAAGCACCAGAACTGGCAATCAGCTATCATACCGTCACGCTCGGACCCTTAGGGCGTGACGGTGATACGCTGGCCGAAGTGATGATGACGGACGCAGAGGACGCGGGGGGTGTGGAGGGTGAGCCACAAGCTCCACACTCATATACCCTCCACGTTCCCGCGGGACTCCCCGGCGAACGGGTGACAATCGCGGTGGAGGCCGCTCGTCAGCGTCCGGCGAAACTCAGTAAGCGCGCTAAAAGGTACTGGAAGCAGCGCCCGCCGCGTGTGTGGATTACGGAGATACACGAGCCATCACCATTGCGCGTTGAGGCTCCCTGCCCCGTTTTTGGCACCTGTGGCGGTTGCCAACTACAACATATACGCTACGAGGCACAACTGGAGTGGAAACGCGAGGTCGTGCGCCTATTGCTACAAGAGATTGGCGGCTTTAGCGATCCGCCGTTGCTTGACACGGTACACTGTGATGTTCCCTGGCACTATCGCAACCAGATGCGCTTTTCGGTCAATCGCAGCGGGCAGGTGGGCTTGACCGCACGTGGCACACATCGCGTGCTGCCACTCACCCATTGCCCGATTGCGCACGAGTATGTAAATGATGCCTTGCAAATACTCGTGAAACACGAGCATCCGCAACCACAGGTCTTGATACGATGTGGCGTTGCGACAAAGCACCTGCTGATCCAACCCACACAAGCAGACGAAACCGCTCAGGAACTCAGTGCAACAGGATTAACCTTGTGCAGCGAGACGATGGAAGAGCAACTGGGGAGCCACACCTTTCGCATCCGGCCCAGCTCCTTCTTTCAGACCAATACGGCGCAGGCGGAGAAAATGGCGAAAATGGTGTTGGATGGCCTCTTTGCGGCAGCGGAACAGTCGGGGCAAGACCTCGCTTCGATGACGGTTGTGGACGCCTATTGCGGCGTGGGAACCTTCGCCGCGTTGCTGGCACCCCGTGTTGGCAAGGTGATTGCGATTGAGGAATCGGCCAGTGCGATTAAAGATGCGCAATGGAATCTCCGCACGGCCAATAATGTAGAGATATTGAAAGGCAAGGTCGAAGAGGTATTGCCAACGCTCGCCTCGACACTGGATGGCTTCGTGATTGACCCGCCGCGTGCTGGCTGTCAACAGGTAGTGTTAGATGCCCTTTTACAGCATCCGGTGGCGAGGATCGTCTACGTCTCTTGTGACCCTTCAACGCTGGCACGAGACCTGCACATTCTCTGTCATAGCAATGACACCGATACAGCCTACCGTCTCAGAACGGTGCAGCCTTTGGATATGTTTCCGCAAACGGCCCATATTGAAACCATCGCTATTTTGGAGCATAATTCATGACACTAGCACAGCCACTTCTGTTAGCTTCTGCTTCACCCAGGCGCAGGCAGTTCATTGCCACACTTGGCCTGCCATTCACGGTCGCCATCGCGCCCACCGATGAGGACGAGGCTCAGAAGCACTATACTGGCCCCGTTGAACAACTCGGCCAGTGGACCGCCGAGCATAAAGCCATGGCAACGCTGACCCTGCCAGAGGCACATCATCGTATTGTGGTGACAGCTGATACCACTGTTGTGCTTGATGACAAGGAATTGGGCAAGCCGCGTGATGCCGCTCATGCACGCGAACTGCTGCTTTCGCTGCGTGGACGCTGGCACCATGTCATCACGGGCGTTGTTGTCAGCACCATTGTTGACGGGAATATTCGGATGGAGGGTGCCAGTTGTACCACGCCTGTGCTGATGCGTCCCTACAGTGAAGAAGAGGTCATGGCGTATATCGCAACGGGCGACCCGCTGGACAAAGCCGGTGCGTATGGCATCCAGCACCCACAGTTTCAACCCACCGAGCGCATTGATGGCTGCTATCTGAACATTGTGGGATTGCCCCTCTGCACATTGGTCGAACTATTAGCACGCTTTGACGTATATCCCCAACAGCAAGGGATGGAAGGGACTACTTGTCCCTGGTCTGAGCGTTGTGCGAGGTCTAAACAAGCATGGGTGCAGAGCAGCTAACTTCAGTGGTGGTGCGTGGTCGCTATGCGCCCAGCCCGACGGGGGACTTGCACATGGGCAATCTGCGTACCGCCTTACTCGCTTGGCTCTTCACGCGCAGTTTTGGCACGAATGGTGGGCAGTTTGTGTTGCGCGTGGAGGACCTTGATCGCCCACGTGTTCGCTCCGGTGCCACACAACGCATGCTGGACGATCTGCGTTGGCTGGGACTTGATTGGGATGAAGGGCCAGATTGTGGCGGGCCTTATGCCCCATACACACAAAGTGAGCGGCTCGACCTCTACGAGCACTATTTTCAGCATTTGCAGGAACAAGACCTGCTTTATCCGTGTTATTGCAGTCGCGCCGAGGTCGCGCAGGCAGTTCTGCACAGCGACGATGAGAATCCAGATGGGCCACGCTATGTTGGCACCTGTCGTGAGCTGAGCGAAAAGCAACGCCAGCAAAAAGCAGCGAGAGGCAGACAAGCAGCGTTCCGCTTTCGGGTCAGCGATGAGCGTATTGTCTCCTTCACAGATATGCTTATGGGTCCGCAAAGGCAACAGGTGCAACATGCGGTCGGTGATTTTATTGTGCGCCGTTCAGATGGCATCTTCTCTTATCAATTTGCGGTGGTAGTTGATGACGTGACCATGCAGATCAATCAGGTCGTGCGTGGAGCCGACTTGCTCTCCTCAACGGCACGGCAGATACTGCTGTATGAAGCGTTAGGTTTTGCTGCACCGAGCTTTGCCCATACACCACTCATGCTGGATGAGCAAGGAAAACGCCTGGCAAAACGCACGCAGAGCGCGGGCTTGGCTCCATTGCGCGCTGCGGGTATGTCTGCACAGCAGGTCGTGGGGCAGCTTGCCGCCAGTTGTGGGCTGGTGAAAATGGGTACCGCTATCAGCCCGATAGAACTAGTACAACACTATCGCAAGCAGGGATATGATATAATTCTGCAAAAATAAAAATAATCGTTACAAAAAATATGCATGTAGAAGGGATAGGATGTCCCACCGGCAAGGCAAGACGCTTGTCAGGGGAGGGCATCTCTACTAGAATGTTGTAGTTATGTTTTCAGTACTCACTAGCAATCTAAACACGGGTATGGCAGATACCATGAGCCTAACAGTACGTATCATTTTAATAGTTGTCACACTGCTGGTGGCCCTCACATTAGGGCTGCTCTTTCGTCGTTTGCTTGTGCGCCGCCTGAAAAAAACCGTGCTCGATAATTGGATCATTCAGACGCTCGGTATCGTGATTGTCCTGCCAACGGTGATTATAGCAGCCTTTGCCAGTCCACTGATCTGGGACCCAACGTTGATACTAATCGACTGGTATAAGATCACAGATCAGAAAAATTTCCCCAATCTCAGCCAGTTGATACTCAATCTTGTGTACACACTCCTGCTGATAGGTCTGGGTATCGGCATAGCACGTACCGTCAGAACACTCACAACGCGCAATTTTGGCGGTAGCCGCGTTGATGCGAACACGCGTATCCTGGTCGCACGTGTCTTCTACTATTTCATCTTGGGACTGACGGTCATCTGGGGATTTTCTGTCTGGGGTATTCCGATTGGTGTTCCAGTAACGGCGGTGGGTATCCTGACCGTGGCTTTCACTGTGGCGATCCAGGATATTTTGAAAGACCTGGTAGCGGGCTTCTACATCCTGATTGAGCGGCCTTTCCGTATCGGCGACCAGATTAGTACAGCAACCTTTATCGGCAAGGTAGAGGATGTGCAGCTACGGGCGACGAAGCTGCGCCTCGTGAGTGGAGAGGAGCTCACCATTCCTAACTCACTCGTATTTGGTAGTACCGTGATCAATAACACCTACTATTCCGAGCGGCGTGCTACAATAAGTATCGCGCTACCCGAAGAGAAGTTTGTCAAAGATGAGACGTTGAGCCAGGTTGTGGAGGTACTCAAGGGGGTCGAACATGTCCTGGTCAAGCCGGAAGTGGTTGCCCATCTCAGTGGTTATGCCGAGAAGAAGGCAGTAGTCACAGCGCGCTTTTGGATTGGTATTGGCCAGATTTCTATTGTCTCTCACGCCGTGTACGCCTTGCGTGAGGCTTTTCCCGAAGCTGATATCACCGTCAAGGAGTCGGCAGGCGAGGTGTAGCCTGCCATAGTGGAGAGCAGAACCGTTGAACGTAGAACAAGCAAGCAATGAACGACGTATTGGTATCATGGGTGGCACCTTTGACCCGATTCACTACGGCCATCTCGTGATCGCTGAAGAGGTACGTGCTCGTTTGAATTTAACAGAAGTGCTCTTCATTCCAACCGGCGACCCACCGCACAAGCCGGGACTCTCGGTAACATCCGCGGAACAGCGAGCCAGCATGGTACAATTGGCGATTGCCTCAAACCCTCACTTTGTGCTCTCGCGCATGGAAATCGACCGTCCTGGTCCCTCATATACCGTGGATACCGTGCGCCAGTTGCGTCAGCTATGGGGAAGACAAATGGGGCTCTATTTTGTTATAGGTTGGGACAGTTTAGAAGACCTGCATCATTGGTATGATCCACAAGGGTTGTTGGCAGAATTGACGGGCTTGGTCGCAGTACGCCGTCCGGGGCATGTTGAGGAGGCAGAGTATAGGAAGGTGATAGAACAGCGTCTCCCCGGCATTACACAACTCCTGCATGTCGTGGATGCACCACAACTCGATATCTCTGCCACCGACCTGCGTAAGCGTGTCGCCGAGGGACGCCCGATTAAATATCAAACCTCGGAAGCCGTTGAACAGTATATTCTCACACATAAACTCTATCAGTAGGGGCGGGAGTGGCATGGTTGGGTGGCTGGGACCCTTGGGTCGCCCGTGCCGGAGAAAAGACACGAGGAGGAGATCGTATCCCCGGCACGGGCGAGGGCGGTGAGGACGAGGGGAGTGGATACTTGGGTCGCCCGTGGGGTAGGGAATTGCCTAAAAAGGTGGTGGTATCCCCGGCACGGGCGACCCTTGGGTCCACTCCACACCACGTCGTCCGCCCCCGCCCCTACTCAATAGTACCTGATAAGCAGCAAAATCTAAAACATAACATCATTAAAACCGTACATATACAAAAGAAAGTTTTTTTGCTATGCATCCATTGCAATTTGCGCTGGGAGACCGCTTACGCTTACGCAAACCACACCCATGTGGAAACTTTGACTGGGAAGTGGTGCGTCTGGGTGCCGATATCGGTCTTCGCTGTGAAAAGTGTGGGAGGCGGGTCTTGTTACCACGTTCAGAGGTCGAACGTCGTATCAAGCAAGTTCTACCCCACCTAGATAAAACTGATGGCGATCCATTTGCAGACGAATAAGGAGATCACAACTATGCAACTAGCCAATCGCGGCGAGGGATTTCTGACGTTGTTACGAAAAAGAAACTTCCTCCGCCTCTGGCTGGCTCAGCTCATCTCCATGACCATTCTGAATGCATCCAACTTCGCATTACTCATCCTGATTGAAGAGGTGACAGGTTCGACCACGCTCATCGGCCTAGCAATCATCACGTTTAGTATTCCTAATGTGATCTTTGGCGCCCCTGCTGGCGTGTTTGTTGATCGCATGAACAAACGTCGCGTCCTGTGGGCAAGCAATTGTTTACGAGCCATCGCCACCTTTATTTTTGTAATCTCGCTGCTTGTGAATAGCCATCAGCTTGTTCCGGTGTACTTGCTCACTTTCTTGATCTCGGCGATTGGTCAGTTTTTTGCGCCTGCTGAAGGCTCCGCTATTCCGCTGCTCGTCAGTGAAGAAGAGCTGATGCCCGCGCTTTCTCTTTTCAACATCACGTTTATGCTCTCACAAGCACTGGGCTTCATTATCTTTGCCCCAATTGCCCTCAGCCTACTGCCTACCTTTCAGATATCTCATGTCACGGTAAGTCCCATAGAGGAACTGTACGCACTGATCGCCGTACTCTATCTTGTGTGTGCCTTGCTGATTACGTCTATCCCCTCTGCCAGCATGCAACAAAAGAAAACAGCGGGTAGCAAGGGCACACAAGCACTGGATGTCATGAACAATATGTGGAGCGAAATCTATCAAGGGTGGAGCTTTGTACGCACGAACAAATCGCTCTTTCTCTCAGTTATTCAGCTCTCATTCGCTGGTGTGCTGTTGCTGATCATCGGTCAGCTGGCGACCCCAATTGTCACGAAACTCTTGCACCTTTCGCCGAATCTAATGGCACTGCTCTTTGCTCCGGCTGGGATTGGTCTTGTGGTGGCATCCATTTTTATGCCGCGCATCACGAAAAAGTTGGGGAGATCACGGGCCATTATTAGTGGGCTTGTCGCCCTCACCTGTGCGACAACCCTGTTACCGATTACCGTCATTATCGCGCGTTCTCTGCAACCGAACGGTTGGAATACCAATCCTTCGCTGTTCCTGATCGTGGCGATCCTTATGTTTGGCGCGGGTGTGGCCATCGCCTTTATCAACATTCCCGCCCAGACCGCTATGCAAGAGCAAACCCCCAATTGGATTAAGGGACGTGTGCTGGCCCTGCAACTCATGTTTTATAATGCCTGTGCGATTCCTATCATTCCCTTGATTGGAGGTATCGCCGACCTGTTCGGCGTCGATCGGGCGTTATATCTTATGTCTGTCTGCCAGATTGCTTTTGGTATATGGGGAGTGTATTACGAACGCAAGCATCCAGATATTGTCATGCCGCCTCAGAGCAGCGATCAGCACAACTCTGATCAGGAAGAGCAACGCGAACCCGACAAAATTACACCGTTACTATAGATTGACTGATTACTCATTTACGTCTACAATTATAAAGGTAAAGTATTCGGCTATGAACACGGAAGACAGATGATGCTTGATCCAGCAATAGCAGCACAAATTGCCCCTTATCGACCCTGGCTGATTATAGCAGGGGTGTGTATTCTGTTTATTCTTTTGCGTCTCACGCGTAAAGGGTTGCGCCGTCGCATCGATGAGTTCGGCTATCGGCTGATGCGTGAACGTGGCCTACTGATCTGGTTCTGGCTGAATGCGCCAGGGGTTATTATTCATGAGATCAGTCATGCGCTGGTGGTGTTGCTGTTCGCGCCTTTTGGCTTCCGCATCACAAGCATTACGTTCTTTCGCATCAAGCCTATCGTCCAGACGAGCAATGGCCGTGTGAATCGCAGTAGTGGGCGGCAATCGCTACAACTCGGGGAGGTGCAGTATGTGCGGCCACAAGGTCGCTTCGTCAGCTATATTGGCGATGGCTTGAGCGGCATTGCACCACTCTTCGGCGGCATTGCGATGTTCATTTTGTTGTACTGGGCTGCCACTGGTTACAATCTGTGGGATGGCCCCTTCACAGCTTGCCAACAACTCCACAACACCTGTTTACAACTGCAGGTACAACGTGCTAATTGGCCTTGGTGGACGTTAACATTCACCCCTTATCTCATTTTAACGGTCACTTCGGAACTGTGGCCGAGCCGTCAGGACTGGCAGGGGGCACGCTGGTTTGTTGCCACGGTTTTTCTGTTGGCTGCCCTCGCTCTCGGTCTGCTCTGGTATCTTCACTACGCCAATACGCTGCTACAAGTGAGTACGTTCATCGCATCCCGCGTCGGGTTCGCGCTGATTGTTTTGCTGGCACTCGATTTCATCTTCCTCATCATAGCCGAGCTGCTCGTACGTATGGTGCGACACTAGGGCGATATGTGACGGTTTTAGGCCAATCCAAGTTGGCGCGCTTTTACGATGACTTGAGAGCGATCGCGGGCACCAAGCTTGGAGAAGATGTGATTGATGTGTGTCTTGACGGTGGCATCGCTCACAAAGAGTTTCGCGGCAATCTCGGTATTGCTGTTTCCCTGGGCGATGAGGCGCACAACTTCTAGTTCGCGAGCGGTCAGTCCCATTTTTTCCACCTCTGCTGGTAAGGACACCTCTCTGGAGGTCGGGGTGGGTGTTCCTTGCATGTGGAGTCCTGCGAGCAGTTGGGCAGCACTCGATGCTTGCAGGAGAACTTGGCCATGTGCCACGGCTCGCACCGCCGTACATAATTCCTCGGCACTACAATCTTTGAGCAGATAGCCTGCCGCGCCTGCGCGCATGCCTTCTATAACGAGTTCGGGCGTATCAAACGTGGTTAAGAGTAAGATACGAGGCCCCGCTGTTGCGCTTTGTGCTGCCTGCTTGCGAATGCGTTCGGTCGCCTCGATGCCGTCCAGTAAGGGCATACGAATATCCATCAGAATCACATCGGGTTGTTGCTGCTCCGCCATCTGGGTCGCGATGAGCCCATTTTCGGCCTCTCCGATGACTTCAATATCAATGGCATCCTCAAGAATGATGCGTAATCCTTCTCTCATCAGACGTTGATCGTCAACAATCAGTAGGCGAATCTTGTGTTCACTCACGGTATGCCACCTTCTGAGTGGGTAATGCGCTGGTTTGCTCAAAGGGGAGCTTTATTGTTACCATAAATCCGCCCGTTTCCAGCGGTCCTGCTGTGACCTCGCCACCGAGGGCAGTGACACGCTCGCGCATGCCCTGTAGCCCATGATGTCCACCTACATCATTAGCCATTTCTTCTCCCCGCTTGTCTCTAGACAGAGCATTTACGCCTGCCCCATCATCGCACACTTCTAAAAGCACGCTCGCCTCGCGCCAGCGTAGCGTGATCCATACAGTTCGGGCCGCACCATGACGATGGGTGTTGGTCAACATCTCGCGCAGCGCTAGTTGCAACGTTTCTCGCTGCTGAGCGGCGAGTTTGTGCTGTGTACCGCTCTCATCAAAGCGACAGTGGATGCCTGTCCGTTCATTGAAGGTGCTGGCAATTAAGCGGAGGCTTGCACTCAGGTCATCACTTGCAGAGAGGGTTGCGGGATTTTCTCGTAGCAAGCCTACGACGCGGCGGCTCTCGCTGATGCTCTCGTGAATGAGTGCGGCCATATCATCTAGCTTGGTTGCGAGCCGTTCAGGGTCTCGTGTCACCAGTTGCCGCGCCGCCTGCACCTGTATCGAAAGGACAGCCAGCGAGTGCGAAAGCACATCGTGAATATCGCGTGCAATGCGTGTACGCTCACGTTCTGTAGCCAACTCCTCACTGCGTGCCATCTGCTCTCGTAATTGCTCCTGCACCTCGTGTAGTTTCACCACGAGAAGATACTGAGAGCGTCGTGTCCAGCCAAACCAGCACAAGATCACCCCGAGACCCAGGTTGAACGCTAACAAGCCAAAATTCCCTGGATGATGGAAGAATGGAAGTGACACCGCTCCATCCGTCGTGATCAGCGCGAGTATACACACTATAACGAACGGCAACGACCAGCGCGGTGGGAAACGATACAGGATGCTGACGGAGAGTACATAGAAGCCTACCATGCCCCACGTACCCGGAAACACAAGGTTCAGGATGCTGGAAAGGCCAATCAGCACGAGGTAGATGCCGACGATAGGCAAAAGTTGCTTGAGCCCTCTGGCGAGTACTAAAAGTGCCCAAGTACTGATAAAAAGAAGCTCAAGGCCTACGGTGGTCAGTAGCGGAGCATGGGTCGTGAAAGCAATAGCCACCGCAACACCTAACAATGATAGATCAGAGGTGAGCAGGAGGGTGCGCGCAAACGCGAATGGCACCAGTTTGCCCGGCGGCACGTTATACCACCAGCGTGCCTTGCTCGACACACCTTGTTCTTTAGGCATCATCTCGAAAATATAGAGCGTTTTCAGTATGTTCTTCATGTGTTTTCTTCAGCATCTCTCTGGATAACATTGCACCCCTTTTGCTTTACCGCATTATACGCTATTCCCTCTCAACTATCATCCACCCTTGGGTTGAAAGCATGTGCGCGCAAATATCAACCCAGAGTCAACCCTGGCGTGGATGGTGATTGGCCGTTTATCCGCTATACTTCCAACATGAAGATACGAACCACTGAGAAACACACGAGATAAGCAAAATAGTTCTGAAAAAGAACAGTAGCAAACATAGGAAGAAAGGTTAAGACAATGATCACACAGACTGCTCCTCTTTCACAAGCACTCAACCAGAAACAAGCTACAACGAGTAATAACAATGGCAATCGTAGCATGATGCTACGCCAGATGCTGCCGAACCTGCTGATAAATGCGATTCTCCCTTTACTGATCAATATCTTGGCACGACCATACATGTCTACCATTGACGCACTGTTGCTGGCTAGTTCTGTTCCGGCTCTGTATACGCTAGGCGGCTTTCTCTGGAAAAAGCATATCGATGCTCTCGGTATAATCGTGGTCGCAGGACTACTCATTAGTGCGATCTTTGCCCTGATATTCAATAGCCCGCGCCTGCTACTGCTGCAAGGTTCGGCGGTGAGCGGTCTGTTTGGGATTGCACTGCTTGTCTCGCTGCTGTTGCCACGTCCGATTTTGTTCTACGTTACGCGTTCGATATTGGCACAGAACAATCCACAACGTTTTGCAAGCATGAACGCGGACTGGGCATTCCCACAGTTTCGCACTTGCTACCGCGTCTTGACTACTGTTTGGGGCTGTCTCACCGTTGGCCAGGTTATTGTGAGCGCGGTACTGGTCTTCAGTCTCCCGATCTCAGTGATGCTGATGCTGGGCCCAATTTTAAGCTTCGCCGTCATTATGCCAGCCGCTCATTGGAGCATGTACTACATGCGTAAGAACGCACCGATCATTGCCCAACTGCGCCAGCAGCGCGACGCAAGCGCAGCATAGACCGCGTGATAGAGTTGCGCTTTCACAGACAGGAGAGGGAATACTGAGTTTGTATTCCCTCTCCTGTTTATGTTCTGTCCTCAACTTTTTTCCTCTTGCAAGAGGCCGATTAGGTTTCGTCGCGTGTCCTCTGGCAACCAGATATGGATATCAGGCATGGCGAGCAGTTTTTCGGCCTGATGTCCATAGCCGTAGGTAAGACAGTTGTGTGCGGCACGCTGTAATCTCTGCCCATCGACAGACATTCCGTGTGCTTGGACAAGCTGAGCCGTATCCACAAAGCACATTGTCTGGCGCATTGGAAGATCATGATCCTCCCGCCCTTCCTCCACCAATTGGAGCGCTTGCTCCACAGACTGTTGCATGTTCTCGCGTTGCTGGCGGCGTGTTCCTTTCTCACGTTCGTTCGCTGCTCGCGCCAGACGATCATATAAACGCGCCCACGTGATGTGTGTGTAAGCCTGCACGCTGGGAACACCAGAATTTTCAGCGTTCTGCTGTGCTTGGAGCAAGTGCTGGCGTACCTCCGCCTCCGAGAAGCGACGCAATCTCAGCTTGAGATTAGCCAGATCACGTTCCAGACTGCCAATCATGGTCTGGTCTCCTGGCACTACAGGGTTATGACTACGCTGTATGCCACTTAGTGCTGTCTGAAGATAAGAAAGACCTGCCTTTACATCTTCTTTACCGAGTACAAGCCCTAAATGTTGATAGCACCCTAGCCAGATATCATCGCGACGCAAACTGACGAAGTTCGGTATATCCTCCCAGGAACGCCGATATGTTCCCACAGGACGTTCTTGCTCCTGCATCCAGGCAATTGTCTCGCGCAAGTAATGCGCTGCTTGGGACCAGTGACCGCTATTCATCAGGCTGTGTCCTAGATGCAAACGACTGCTCAATAGCCAGCTACCTATCTCAGGAGTGGCAAGCAGACGATTGCGGAGCGCAGGATCAGCCTCCAGTGGGCCCCAAACTTGCTGATACAAAACTTGGCTTGCGGCGCGAGATTCTGAATACACAGAGAGGCGGATGCCTGTTTGTACAGTTTCCAGCAGACAATCATAATCGACGCCTCCACTCAGCCAGAGCGGGATGCCTGCGGATCGAGATCGAGGTGTCTCCATAGGCTGAGCACCCTGCTCCCAGAGGCCAGCACGTCGTAGCACTGCCTCCACACTCGCCGGACTAGCGACTTGTTGTCCATGATACCGCGTCAGTTCATCAGCAATTCGACGCCGCCCCCAGTGTGGTTCTTGGTAACGCAACTGGCAAATCTGCTCCACAATGGAATTGGGCAAGTGCTTCTGAGTATTACGTGCATGCGAATGTGGCTGGAGCGCATCTTCTCCTGCTTCGCAGAAGCGATGCCACCACAGATATGCGGTCCTGGGACTATGAATGCTCGCCTCACGCATCGCGCGTGTCATATTCCCTGTCTGTTGATAAACGGCAATCAAGGTCTTTTTTTGTTGCAGTGTGATAGGCTGGTTCTCGCGTGATGAGCGGCTCTGGTTCACAATGCTTTTCCTTCCCACATTAAAAATCGTCTTACTTGTTTCCCGATTTTAGCATGACAAGCAGTACAAAGTCTATACCATCAGAGTAGCCGAAATTTGACCGATAATTTAAATACAAGTAATATCAAGATGAGAAAAGTAGTGATGAAGAGTCCTGTTTTAGTGATTGTAAATATGTATTGATGTTACTCTTTATTATTACTTTCGTTAGAAAATAGTAGAAAATATTCTCTATTTTCTACTAAGAAATAAGAAAAGGAGGTGATTTGCGTGCCAACTAACAAAGAGACGAAACCGGAGAAGAGAGAGGACCATCAAACCGAGCGCCATCCCAAGAAGGACATAGTCCGCGAGCTTGGGAAGAAGGCTATCGAGGGTGCATCCAAAGACAAGTCTAAAAAGTAACAGTTTCTGTAGGATGGGTATCTCTGTCCGGAGAGTACCGAGATATCCATTCTGCTTGCCGATGGCCTATAGGACTCTTCAAAGAGGCTCATGAAAAGAGAAAAGATTACGAGCGATATGAGCAATAGAGGTACTAATATATTTTTACGTCTCAATACCTACGAGTTGCCTAGTAGTGGACAAAGGAGTAGGGAATCATGATAGCACCAATAGACTATTACGCCATTTTGGGAATTTCACGGAACGCTTCAGTATCGGATGTTCGCGCAGCATACAAACGGGAAGTAGGGATTTGGCGGAAACGAGCAACCGCGTCTTCTGAAGACAGCGTCAGGGACGAGGCTATGAAGCGGCTCGCATTACTGACAGAAGCACTCAACACCCTTTCGGATGCTCAACGACGGTCTGTCTATGATAGACAACCTATACCTGCACTAGTAACGCCTTCTCCTAGTCCCGTTCTCGCTGAGATGGCGTCCCACGATTGGATAAAGCAGGCAGAGGAGTATCTCGCAGTAGCAGATTATCACGCAGCCGCTTGGGCTGCCCGTGAAGCGACCATGCAACTGAGTGATTCGGCGGAGAGTTGGTTCGTCCTATCACGAGCCAAAGCGGGACTACGTCAGCTAAACGATGCAGTATATGAGGCTAAACGGGCCATCGAGCTAGCTCCAATGAACTCCATGTATTACTTCAATTTGGGTTCTATTTATGAAGAACTTGGTCTTTGGAACGAGGCGCGCAGCATGTACGAGCAAGCATCACAGCAAGAACCAGCCGAGCCACTTTACCAGCTTGCGATTGGCGGCGTACTGCTTCAGATCGGCCAACCTGCCGATGCTATATCGATCATCAGGCGCGTCTACTCGACGCTACCTGACGACGAGACTGCCTGCTACTACTATGCGCAAGCATTGATTGTGATGGCCGAAGCAGTGCCAAAGGATAAGTCGTCGGATGGGTATGCGGTTACTAGTGCAGAAGAGATACAGGAAATGCGTAACTGTCTGAGCCGTGCTGCAAACATCAAGCATCTAGATCAAGAGACGAAGCAAGTCATACGTGATACCGAGGCGTATCTGCGTCAGATGGAGACCCACACCTTCAACATCCCGCAGAGAGCCCTATTAGTTGGATCTATGGTGGGAAGCTTAACCGATGGGGGATGTTACACCACGTTGGTTGTAATCTTACTCTTGATGGCACTCATAGGAGCACCACTGCTGGTGTTTATGTGGGGCTTCTCGCTACTGACTAGCGGCTCGATTTTGAGCGGCCTCTTCCTCCTACTGGGCAGTGCGGGGCTGGGCTACGTCTGGTATCGAAATATCTGGGTTCCGAGGTGGAAGGTGAATGCACGAATGCGTGATCATCGTGTCCGGTATTTGAGTTGACAGAGGAATGCAGCGGGTTGAAGCGTACCCGACAACATTTACGAGATACCCTTTAAAAAAGTTAACAGAAAAGAGGTAGCTTTAGATGGGATTTTTCAATTTCAAGAAGAGAAAACCATCAGACGTGCCAGCGTCCGAAGCAATCGACCCGGTAGACAACAGCCTTCCAGATGATGAGTGGCTTGCTCGTAGCAAGGCTCGATTTGAACAGATGATCAAAAACTATTATGGGAGTTGCGAGACGATTGGTCAAGGCGGATATGCGTGTTACGGCTACGGCGACTTCGGTACTGCACTCTTCTTTTACCAGAAGAGTATCGACGTGTTACACTCAAACTACCTCGTTCTACAGATGCGCAACCGTCAACCATCCACCGCTGATACGCAGATTGTGAATGGCTACACAAGTTCGCTCGGAGCAAGCCTTGAAATGCACCCGGCAGCTCCTATCGATGACTCTGTTCGAGAGGTAACGCATCGGCTGCGTACAATTGCAGCAGCCTGCGAACAGGTAGGGCTTCCATCTCAGCTCTACCGAGAAGCACTGAAGCTCATAGTCCAGTATGCCCCACATGTCAAGCTCGATGATGTCCTCGGATAGAAAATAACTCACATAGAGAAAGAAAGGATAGGTAAACCTATGGGAAGAGGTAAACGTTGCCCTGTATGTAACGAACCGATGTACGCGCAAGACGAGAAATACGAACCACAAGGAACCTGGGTCGTTTACGTGTGTAGAAACGGCGAGTGTCCCCGGATGAAACGTAGCGGCTATCCAGAGAAGGAAAAAGTGTTTGAGGAGAAAAAATAGACTATTGAACAAAAGGAAAGAGCAGGAAGTATGAGTTTCTTCAGCAGGCAGCGGCATGCACTACCAAATAATATCATTCACATGATGGAACGCTTCGGTCGCGTTGAATTCGATCCGCAAGGAAGTGGAGAGGACATAGGAAGTATCTGGATAGAACTGCAACGGCCATTGCAACCGTTTGCCGAAGCAGATCCTAATGGCTTCTTGGTGGCTCTCGCGGAGGCTGTGCTTCCGGTTGGTGGCTGGGCAGTATACGGCGCGAGCCGCACACTGTGGGAATTTTTCAGTTCAAAAGAGATTTTTCACAAGCACCCCGCGTACAACGCCATCATGAGTGGCGCAATAGAGTTCTTACGAGCTAACCGTGTGCCACAAATGAAAGTTCGTGGCTATGAGTGGCAGCATTGGGTAAATAATGGAGGAACCAGCGACACATGGATACCGCCACTTCCTACATCCTCGCAAGTGGTTCTCAATCCAACTAACGGTCATGATAGCCTAGAGACACTGATGAAAGCAGGTATAGCTCACATCCAGAACGCACACTATGTAGAGGCACTGACCACCTTCGACCAAGTGTTGCAACTCAATCCAGCTCACGCTCCAGCCTACGCCTACAAGGGTACTGCACTCACCGAATTGGACCGATCCACCGAGGCCCTAACAGCCTACGATCAAGC
>JBBPYR010000128.1:0-11030 GCA_038199755.1 Ktedonobacterales bacterium
CCGATGACTCTTTCTTTGTGCGGTAATCTCGCTATACTACAAACGCAAAATCGCCAGCGTTTTACGTTTGCGGCGTTTCGATACTATGGCGTTTGTACCACAATCGCTGCTTGAACAACGCAAAGCAACCGCCGAACAACTCGCCCGTAAACAACGGATGGCGGCCAGCATTCGCCGCATTCAACAGCTTTATGCCCCGCTGCACCCACGCCCGCTGCGCCGCGCTTGATCCCGCTAACGCGGGTACGTCTCGTCCTCGAACAACTGCCGTGCGCATGCTACTCCTCATCATTTCCTGTTTACCTGTTTTCCTACCTGTTTTTCTGTCAAACATCTCCTGTTTTGTTACCTGTTTTATAAGGTGTTTTCTTTATACAAAACAGAAAACCGCCGCTCACAAAACACCCTCCACAACACTTTACCCCGTTATTTGGCATAGCGCACTCTATGAGCAAGTATCCTCCCCGCTGCGGCCATCGAGGCCTGGCGGGGAAGCGGGAAGGACCTCGTGTGCGAGGCTCGATGCCGACGCACACGAGCGCCGTCAGGCTCCCCGCGCTGCGCCCATCCTTTCGAGGACAGAAAAGCCCCACCTGCGGCGGGCTTTTCTTCCCCATGTCATGGGGCCTCGGCGGATGGGCTACGCTGGAAGCCCGACTACTGAAGCAATCCGCCTCGTCGGCACGGGTCACCGTGATGGTCTGACGCCCATTGGCCGCTGCCCCGCCGCCACCGCGGTGCCCTTGCTCGCTGGTCGCTCGCTACGGCGGATCGCTCACCCGCCCGGCACCTGCTGCGCCGGTCACGTTCGCTTTTCTTCAGTAGTCGGCCTCGTCGCTTCGCTTCCTCGCCGACGGCGTGCGCCAGCGGCCTCCTCCCCACGCTATGCTCCCCGCCTGCCGCTGGCGCTGGTTGTCTCACGCGTTGCGTGAGCCATTTTTCCGCTCGCGCGACAGATGCCCTTGGTTTGCCAATCCGATAGTCACGGGACAAGATTGCTGTTGCATTTTTTGTTACACCATTGATCGCAAGCGGCGTGTTAGATGCCCTGCTATGCCCGCTATTTAGGCCGTACCGCTGCGATAGGGTTGAGGGGCGTGTCTTTGCCCATTGAAACGATCAGGCGCGTTGTAGACCGTTTTAAGCAGTTTTTGGCTATTGCTGCGGCAATAGCGATGCCACTTCAGCTTCTGCCTGCTCGGCCACGGGAAAGGTGCCATATGTATCAAGCACAAGCTTTCGGCTTGTATGCTGCCGAAAGTTCCCCGTTTGGATGCCACGGGGAATCCTTGACACATATGGCGGTGGTATGGCGTCCGAGCAGGCAGAAGCTGAATAAAAAAGGACGAGATGTGTGATGGCGAAAAACGGTTGCTCTTTAACATTTGAGTTTATGCACAGTAAGCGCAGAAAGGAGGTGATTATCATGGAAAAAATACTAGCGATACCGTTGACCGCAAAGGAACTGCAAGCGGTCATTGACCTGATGGATTATGTCTTACTCGATGCGTTGACGAGTGGCGCAAAAGACGAGGATGAGAAACGGTGGGCTTTTGACAACATCATCTTGGAGAAGCTGAAAACAGTCCAAACCCAAGCCCAGGCGTAAATCGCCTTTAGCGAGGAGGAAGGAGGTGATGAATGATGAAATTATTAACCGAAGCACTGAGAAAGCAATTGCCAGCGCTTTATGCTACGGAAGAGGAAAAAGACCCACTGGTGATATGTAAATTCTTCTATCCGTGTCACCCGTGGAGTTGGTACGCCATCGAGTTTGACGGTCAAGATATTTTCTTTGGCTGGGTCGATGGTCCCTGTTCGGAGCTCGGCTACTTTCGCTTATCCGAGCTGTTGGAGACCCGTGACAAGCTGGGCTGTCCCATTGAGCGGGATTTGTATTTTCAATCCTGTCGCTTGTCGAAGCTGAAAGCCGACCTTGCGCGAAACCAGTAGCGACGTGAACAAGAAGACGGAAAGGAGGTGATATTCTTTATGATTGAATTATTTTTGTCCAGTGACGGGAAGCATACATGTCACGTTTCAGCCGATACACCGGAACAGTTACGCGACTTGGTGCCCGTCGCCAAAGCGCTGTATCGAGAGGTTGTTGCAGAATTTGGCACGAAAGGTCAAGTGTTGCCCGAAGCAACACCGAGCACAAGCAACGGCCATGCCGCCGTGGGCAAGCGCATTGATACCGTAGCGCAAGCCCAAGCGGCGGTGACGCCACTCTGTCCGGTGCACAACACGCCGATGAAATATCGGCAAGGCCGGATGGGGCCGTTCTGGTCCTGCCCGCGCAGGAAGCCAGATGGCAGATGGTGTCAGGTCACGCAGGAAGTGAGCGACACCGGGAACGGGTATACACATGCTGCATAAGGGCAGCGAACTTAGCAACGGGCTACGTCTTCGCCGGCGTAGCCCGTTTTTTGTGCAGTCTCCAGTCTATCATGACGCCAATAGCGCATGCAGCCCTTCTCCATTCGCGCGTTGCCAGATGGTGCCAGAGAGCGCGGTGTCAGCGGTGAGCTGATCAAAGGTCGTGAACCAGAAGCGCTTACTCGGGGTCACTTTCTCCGTCGCTTGCTTGAGATGGGTAAGCCGCACGTCACCCGTGGTAATCGTGAGGACATGGGCAACCACGTCACCATAGCGCTGTTGGTAGGCCAGTGCTTCAAAGTAGGCGATATAGGTGCGGATCTTGCGCATCCAGCCCCGCTGTGCCCAATTATTCGGTTCTACGGTCACGGTACGCCGATCAACCTCCACCATGAAATACGCGCGCTTGCCATCGGGATTACGCAGACAAAGGAAGGCATCAGGCACGACGGCCGCTTTGTGGTTTGTGCCGTCTGGGTCAGTGATGTAAACGACATCACACAGGTCGTCACTTCTGAGTTCCAGTTCGTTGTACCAGGATTCCACCTGAAGGCCCCGTGCTTCCGCCGCTTGCGTAAGGGCGATGCGTATATCGGTGGTATCTAACAGATGTTGCAAGAAGGGCCAGTTGGCTTCGCGTTCGTGGGGTTTATAGTCAATCGAAGCCAGTTCAATCCCTAAATGCTCGGCTAGCATTTGGGCCCCGGCTTTATCCAAAGCATAGAGCAAGGGACTGGTACCGCCTGTATGTTGCTGGACCAGGGGGGTAATCCGGCGAATGAGCCTGGCATCGTGCATCAGCTTCAAGCGACGTCTTGTGGCTACAATCTGGCCGTGTGTGCCGCCGCGATTTTCTTTCCAAAACAGGGCTTGTATCTGTGGTGCAGTCATATAGCGGCACGTCATCAGCTCTTGCCAGAAGGCATAATCACGCCATGTTAAGCGAATGTTGGCTACTTCATCGCCAGGTGATGGCTTCGTCGTCGGTTGGCGAGGCTTGGGCGGTGGTGGCTCCATTGGTGTCTCCGTTGGTGTGAGCGCTGGGCGCCGTGGTGGCTCTTGGTAGAGAATGACTTTGGGTGTCATGAGCAGCGTCTCCATTCATTGTATCATGGGCGCTACGGGCTTTTTCTTTGGGCTTGTCCGCTTTCTTCTTCGGCGGCTTTTGGTCGAGCTGCACCGCAGGCCGCCGCTGATTGATTTCATCGAGTAGTTCTTTGACGGGAATGCCGCAGGCTTGCCGCAGACATTGCCGGAAGTAGGCGATATAGGATTCATCCGGGTACTGGCCCTCGTCCTCATGAGCAAGGCTGAGCTCGCGCACCTGATGATTGATTTTCCCTTCCCCGGTTGCGGCCCGAACGAGGAATTCGAAGCGTTGTAACTGTTTTAGTTGGTCGGCAAACATGGTCAGCTGCTCTTCCAGAGTAAATTCAACGGTGCGGGTATCAATGACGGTCGGGATACTGCGGTCAGGCCCAAAAGGCGGTGGTGTGGTCCCGTTTCGTAAGGATTCAGCCATACCCATCCAGACGTTCTCGATTTTTTTGATCAAGTATGGGTCGTAGATCAGCAGATTTTTCGCAATGATTAAGGCATCCTCATGATTTGCAATGCGGCCCGCCACCATCGTGCCTAACTGGAGGAGCACATTCTGCACGCCAGGTTCAACCGAGGAGAGACTCTGTAAAGCCAGGACCAAATTGACGCCATAGTTACGGGCATGCCGCGCCGCTAACTCTTCCAAGTCTTGCGCGAGTAAGGAACGCCCATTTCCGTCCTGCTGGGAGAGCATGTCGGCCAGCTCATCGATAATTAACGTGATAGGCTGCGCTCGGCCTGCCATGCCGCGGTATTTGATATAATCCGTGAAGGATTTGAAATACCAGAGCATACTGAATTGGCGACTATCGGGGTCATGCACATGGCGCAGGTCAATCAGGACTGTATGCCCTTCTCGACTGACTTTTTCCCAGTCAATACCCTGGCCTTGGCCGCTAAAGCTGGCTAACAACAAGGGGTCACTGAAAAAAGGAATGAGCTTGGTGATGAAGCTACCGGTACGCTTCTCGCGTAAACTGTGGCTGGATGGGTCCATCATTTGACGGAAGTACTCGACTGCAGGGGCTAGCATCGGATCGCTGGCGAGCGCTTGTTTCAATTCCTCTTTAAATCTTCCCGGCTGCTGAACGAGTGCAGTCACAAAATCGAGCTGTTTACCCAGTGCGGTGGCAATCATTCCAGCGTTGATGGCGCAGGCATAAAGACTGTTCCAGCCGAGAATTGGGGCTGATTGTAAATCGGGATCTTGCCGCTTGATGATAGAGGGGAAGCGGTTCGCGATGGTAAACAGCGTATCTCGTTCCCCAAGGCGATAAAAGAGGGGTGGTGGCAGAATATAGTCCTCTGCGCCGACATCGACATAGGTGATGCGCGGCCAAAACTGTTCTCGCCATGCTCCTGGTCGACGAACTATGCGGTCGAGCAGATTATCAATCGTGCTGCCCGTGGGATCGATGATGACCAGTGGCTTTCGCTTTTTTACCTCATAATAGCCAAGCAAGCGGCCTAGTAGTCTCGACTTGCCTGAGCCACTGGCGCCAATCAGGGCCATATGAATCTTCGCTGCCCCAGGAGGAAAGAACCAGAGCTCTCTGGCCTCCTTCAGTGGCAGATAGGTTGTAAAACTATCCAGACGCTGATACCGTGCATAGGAGGCAGGCGGCGTCATCCGTACTACTTCGGTGGATTGTTGTTCCATACTATGCTCCTGTTAACGTGCTATACTAAAAAAGTGGAGGGATTAGGCTTCGGCCTAATCCCTTGCCGGCATCAGAAGACGCCTTCTTTTGACGGCTGCTTCGGGTGAAGGAAGCGGTACAGGTAGCCGACCAGCCACGGAATGGTTCGAGTCACGAATTGCTGGATGAGCCAGTCGCACGTTTTCAGTGCTTTCTCTAGCAGGAACGCAACCAGCGAAAACGGAAAGATGAGCGCCGGTGAGGGGCGCTTGACCAGCCGTTCATGCACGACGCGCCGGGTGACCACGGCGGGTGGCACATACGGCGGAGGCTTCGCTTGGCGATCCATCATTTCGTTGAGTTTTTTTAATTCAACGATGGCTTTATCCATCCGTGCAATTAACGGAAACTCATCGCCATACCGGTAGACGGTAACTTCTGACATTGTTACTTCACCCCCTTCTTAAAGCAGATCAAAATGCTGATAAAAAAAGGTTGATCTGCTCCCGCTAAGGCAGTTGCCCTAGTGGGAAGAGATCATCCAGCAGCCGACAGAAGGTCGTTGTTTGGTGCCGTTTCGGTGGAGCAAGGTTTTCACCCGCCCCCATAAAAACAGCATGGGATCATCCTGTGCTTATGGGGAGTGGTGAATATAAATGTCGTGCCTTTGGCGGGACTGCACAAAGGCACGACAACGGGTTAGCGTCGAATGAATTCACCGAGCCTCGGACCGTCGATTTCCACCACTTCTATCACTGGTGGCGGTGGCGGCGGTGGCGGCTCAAACAAGAGCGGGGGATCAATGTTCAACTCGTGTTCTCTTAACTTGTGCATTGTCTCGATAAACACGGAGAAAATGCAGAGATGATCGCCATTACCGAGACAGTGCTTATGGTATTCAGGCACGCTCACGTAAAATTCGTAGTAGCGGTTGGCTACTTTGAGCCGCGTTTGATTGAGCAGGATGACATTGGAAGACGCCAACGCCTTTTGGCACACTGTATCGCGCCAGGCGACAAACTGCTTCGCGTACGCACATGATTGTTCTTCTTCCACCCGTTCTAACGTACAGCGACGAAACGGGGGCTCATCTGGATTTTCTCGTACGATATAGGTGGCCATCATTGTCCATCCCATCCTAGCAACCGCTGGATCAAGGTTTGTGGCTTTTCCTCAATTTCGATGGGACCCAACTGCCCGTATAGGACTGGGGCAATCCCCCCATACAGCGCGATGAGTTGTTTCCGGAATTGATCTGACAGCACGCCATTAAAACTGACAATCGTCTCTTCATATGGCGTACCCTGGACTTGTTGATTGATGGCACCCAGCTCTAAGACCCCTTGGGCATGGGCTTGTGCTATTTCTAGCATAATCACTTGTAACGCGCGAATTACCTGGATGCTCAAATCGGTTTCTTTTTCAATTTTCAGCCCGCGCTTTTCTGCCTCGTTGATGATCAGTTTCATGCCTCTGGTCAGGCGCGAGCCACTAAAACCGGACGGCCACGCCAGGCCATACGCCGATGTTGCTCTCTGGATGGCAAGTGTTTGGACTTCTTCTTTTGTCTTAGTCATAGATTACCTCCGTACAGTTCTGCGCACATTGTTAAGATAGCGAGCCGAGTGCTCAAATACAGCGCGTTCGGCGTCTGTCTGAATTTGTTGCAGGGGATCGGTGAAAAGAATGTGAATTAACCGCGCAACGACCAACAGCAGCATGACAATCAGCAGACCATAATGGTCAAGCGCAGCGTAGACCATCCACAGGATCGCCACCAGGAGCCCGCCACGAATGAGCAACGGTCCTTGAAGAATGAGCGAGGTTATCCAGGCAATCACAATCAAGATAAACCCAACGACAAGAAAGAACTTCCCGTTGTCAATCATATAGGTTAAGCCTGCAACTGCGCCGAGCAACCCGACAACGGTTAGCAGCGTCCCCAGTTTATTTGTCTCATCGTCTTCTGAGGAGAGGATCATTAAAATCAACAGCAAAAGCCCGGCAATCCCAATGAGCGCAAGAGCGGCCATGTGTTTTCCTCCCTATGGTTTAGCGCCGCACCAACAGCCGATACAATCGGTTATGGGTAACGGCAACAATATCTAAGAGTTCTCGCTGGTATGCGTCGCACTGGCGAGCGAGTGCTTGTTCTTTGGTGGATGTCATCTGACCAGCACGGCGGGCAGCATCAATTTCCTGTTGAGCGATTGCGAGGGTCAGTGCGAACACGCTCCCCACGGTCTGTTGTAGCTGTGCCCCCTGTCTGATGGCGAGTACGGCGCGATTGCTGGTCTGATCGCGCTGCCGCTCCAAGGTGTTCAGTGCGTTCCCTCGCATCACTGCTCCCATAATCCGTGTCCTTTCTCTCTGGTGTAATGATGGTATAGTTGGCGTCAATCACAATCACGTCTTTGTCATCGGGTAAAGGCAATGCTTCGGTCTCATCTGACTCAAGCATCACCAATTTTTCAATAAGCCAGTGGCGTGCGCTGGTAAGGGCGCTTTGAAGTAGGGCAGGCTGCTCGCTGCGCTTTCGTCTTTTGCGCTTGGGTAGCTCTGCTTCCAGATCGTTGATGACCGCCCAGTGGCGTGCCAAAAGGCGCTGTTGCCTCGCTTGCTCTTGCTGTTCTGCCAGACGAAGCAGTGCTTGATTAAATGCTTCAATTTGTTGTCGTGGGTCAAACTCAGAAGGGTTCGACATGTGTTTCTCCTCGATGCTTCCGTGACTTTGCGTCTTACACCCACTCGGCAATGGCGACGAACCACGGACCGAACTGGACACATAACAAGGGATCGGGCAGTGGGGTTCTCTGCTTCTCGAGCCGAGCCACCCAGAGTTTCTGGGTCGGTACCTGCGCTTGATCGAGCACATCGAGCGCCACCATGGCATGTGGTGGAATCCAGTCCGGATAGCCGTTAAGGAGCATGTAGTGCCACTCACATGCCTGGAGACCCCGCCGAAACGGGGGACTGTAAAATTGGGCTGTGTGCACATTCATGTTCCCTGTATGCTGATATAGATTTCCCACATACCCCGTGTGCCGAGTAATGAGGGCGCTGCTGTACTCGGCGACATCCTTGCATACCAAGGTAATTAATTGTTTTTTGTACAGTTCGGCTTGCGTGGTTGCCCCATGCCGGAGCGCAACTCGAAAGGCATGCTGGTAGGCCATAGCTTGTGCTTGATTTTGCACATAATTCCACGGATACCGCTGCTCCACAAAGTCTGAAATTTGGTTGTCTTGCGTTGTTTCTCCTGAATAGAAGATCGATAGATCTTGCTTGGTGATACACACAAGCGTTTTCCCATCATTCATTGGGCTACTCCTTTCTTCTTTCTTCTCTGGTCACTCGTTTAATAACGGCGCCTGCTGCCAAGCGTCGGCAGAATTGCAACCACAAACATTATCCGCAAAGATGGCGCACGATGCGTCTTCGGGCGTTTCGTATTCAACTTCCCATCCGTACGCCCGGCACACGGCTTCGAGCATGCGTAAAAACATCCGCCATTCCATCATCAGGTTGAGCGCTTGTTGCTGATTTGTGGCAGCGGGCATGAAGCGATCTTCGTCACGTATGGCTTGCGGGGGAAGATTGAGAGAACTGTCCATCTTGGTTTCGACCTTTCCGGGGGATTGCGCAAATAAAAAAGTAGCCAGGCCCGAGAACAAAGCGGGACCTGGCTGTTTTCTGAGAAACGACAGCTTTGTGATAAGATCGTCTTACCACCGTCTTGCGGGTACCGCGACCAACGACTCCCCGCAAGTGGACCCTAGATGAGGGCATTCGTCTTTGTTCAAGCAACAGTGATGAATGTCCTTTTTTTTAATGCTATGCTTATCTCCTTTCGTTTTTTGGTAATGCTTCCGAATAAAAAACAAGTTGTCGCTGCTCTATTGTACTTCTTCACCTTGCCGCTTGTCATGGCTATTTTCCTCCATCTTTGACATGGCGCTGGCTAAAGTGTAAGTGACAACACGATTCCCTACTACTTGCCTCTTCATCGTCAGCTCGCTTCCTGCCCTGCATAAATGAGCACACCGGCCTTGAGGACAGCTTCAAGGCGAGATCTTGCCCCTAGTTTTGAATAGATGCTACTCAAATGATGTTCCACTGTGATCACGCTGATGATCAAGCGCTCGGCAATTTCCTGGTTGGTGAAGCCTTGACCGACAAGATACAACACGTCCCATTCTCGTTTCGTAAGAGACTCAAAGTCCGGCATGTCCTCCTCCTTCTTTTGTGCGAACAGAGTTTCCTTTGCCTGCCGGTCGTTGTGTTTTCCTCTGGGAAGCTGATGGGTAGACAACGACCGCGGCAGACGATCAAGGGCTAACTCGCGTTGGGAAAGGCATAGACAGATGGGTGTGCTTGAGCCGCCACACCGGTTGTGCCAATATAAAAATGGCTTCCTGTTCAAAAACCTGGGCCATTTCTGCGCCCAGCGCGATCACCCGGGCCTCCTGTTGGCGACCAAGTGTCGTCACCAGCTGAAATGGGACGATGAGATCTCGACAGATAGGCCGACGCGGTGGGGGAACCCAGAGGCCTGTACCCGCATGATGGCGCGTAAGACCCGGATCGAGCTTCAGCAGTTCCTGCTCAGCCCAGCGCATGCGCCGGAATGGTTGAAGACCCCCACCATTTTGTGTCAGCACCACGAAGAGCGTGTAGAGCATTTGCGCTGTCCCATGTAAGAATTCTTGTCCATTGAATGGCATCGGTATTTCTCCTTCTTTGAGGCGTTATGCCTCAGACTAAGGGGAAGCTACGCTGGTGGCGATAGCTCCCCATCCTTCCCTGCTTGCGTCGAGTGTGTAGAGCCACTCGATCTAGCCTCATCAATCAACAAATTTAGGCCCGAGTATTAGTGACAGGCTTGGCCAGTGCGGTAAAGCCCGTCTGGGACCATCCCGCGTGGTCACCGATCTGGTCGTGCAACCACTGATACAAGGCACTGGCCGCCTGTTCATTGTGCCAGTCATCCCAGCCCAAATCACGATAGAGCGCGGGAATCGCCGTTTTGGTGGTGCGTTTGCCCCCGGAACCATCCCCGCTGGTGTAGCTGTCCACGATCACGCGCTGACTGTGGCTGAGGAGCAGATGGCCGAACGTCTCCACGCTGGAGTAGGGCAGACAAGGGCTAACCGTGATCTGAACATTAAGGGGCATATCGAGCGCTGCGCGTAACGCCACCAGTCGTTGGGCAATGGATGGGCAGCGCGGCGTGATGGCTTGGCGCACCGCTTCCAGATCCGTCTCCACGGTGAAATTCAGCCAACACCGTGGTCCCAGTTGACGAAGGAGCGCATAGTCCTCTTGCACGAAGGGCGAGCGGGTTTGCACGTTGAGCAGCCCCGGTGGATACTTGACTAGGACCTCCAAACACGCCCGCGTCAACCGCCACTGGCGTTCGAGCCCTTGATAGGGGTCAGTTGCGGACGACATAAAGATGGACACTTGGTCCAACTCGCCTTTCTTGGCAAACCGGACTAACTCATGTTCCAAATGATTCGCAATATCTGTGCGGGGATGAGCATAGTCACCCCAAGGCAGATGCGGTTGATGGAACCGATGCACGGGACTCCCCTGGACATAGCAGTAGGCGCAGGCGAAGCGGCAGCCCACGTACGGGTTGAGCGTATGGGTGAAGCCAGTCAGAAACCCACCGGTAGGGGTCAATGCACTGCTGGCGGTGCGGGGGGTCAGATCTATCTCTTGCATGAATGTTACCTCCTATGTACTATTTTCTGGAGACCTTCCAAAGAAAAACCAGCTGGGCTGCCCAGAGAGAGACAAACGGGTGCCCAGCTGGTTTCAACGAAACGCAGCTGCGTGGTAGAATGGATCTACTACCATTTGCGGGTCTTGCCTCGTAAACATGCCCGTAAATGGACCCTATTGAGG
>JBBPYR010000129.1:0-8938 GCA_038199755.1 Ktedonobacterales bacterium
CATCAGCAAGCGTCCCGTCTCCCCTTGGGTCCAACTCTCTTGGGTTGTGCTCCCTGCGCCGCTGGTATGATGTGTCGAGGAAGGCACTGTCATCTGCCCCAGGCGATCCGAATAATATTTGGTTTCTCGCAGTCCAGCTCCTGGGAAGACCAGATGCGTCTTCACATTGTTGAGGATGGTCTCCATCCCCTCTTGCCCATAGCGTGCAGACAACTGTGAGAAGTTCTGGATGGCGAGAAACAGGCAGATGTTGTAATGGCGTGCAGTGCTGATAAAGGAAGGAAAGTCAGGGATCACGCCGATATTGGCGAACTCGTCGAGATAGCAGGCGATCTGACGCGGTAAGCTCTTCCTGGCACTTGTCCTCGCCGCCTTACGCCACTGACGGAACATTTGCATAGTGAAACAGGCGAGCAGTGGCCGATGAAACGACGTCTCATCGGGTGATACACACAAGAATAAGGCAGTCGGGACCTCCGCCATCTGCTGAAAATCAATCTCGTTCTTCGCGGTAACCGCTTGCACCTCTGGGCTCGCGAGTACCTGAAAGCGATTGATAATGGTCGTCATCACGCTGCCAACCAAGCGTTCATTCTTGGACATATACTCGAGAAAGGGCTGTGCCAGTTGCCGTGCTGACTCCGCAGGGGAGTTCCCCAGTATGTGTTCGAGGTCGTCATATGGGGTTTGCGCTATCAGAATGCCCAAACGAGCAAAGGGGGCATCCGGTTCTGCGAGGCGAAGGTGCATCACTAACGCCGAGATGAGAAAGATGGCGCATTGGTCCCAGTAGGGTTCTTTGCTCTTGCCGGTATTTTCGACCCAACACTCTGCAAGCAGTGCGGCATCTCTCTCAGCTTGAACGTAGGCCAGAGGATTGTACCCCATACTTTCCTCTGGGTTCGTCGGTGCAAAACGCCATACCTGATGGTGGCGCGTTAGAGCCCCGGCAGAGATGCTATAGAGCTCATCCATCACATCGGCAATGAATACCGAGCGACGCCCCAACTCACATAAGAGATTGGGAATGATCATTTGCGAACTCTTGCCACCTCCAGTCGGGGCGACCATCAGGGCATGTTCACGCTGCTGCTCCTCGTTTAAAAAGATGTGGCGCCTGAGAAATTGGCCAATCACAAAACGTGAGGTGGTCGCAGTGACCGCTACAGAAGGCACGCGTACCAGCGAGCGGAAATCTGCCAGTAGTGAGGTGGAGTATCGCCCCGCTTCTCTCCGGTTCATGAAGCCAGCTGATCCATGATTGGTCGTTTGTGGGAGTAATGCCAGATAGCATGAGGCCACAACCATCATGGCGGCAAGGATGCCCAGGATGATGAAGAGATTGGGTCCTTTTCCTGGAGTCGCGTTGATTGTGAGGAATTCCGTGAGGAGAAGACGCAGCCATCCTTGAGGACGGTGTAGTAGCAAAGGGACAAGAAACGAATAGAGAGACAAGACGTAGATGAGCATGGCTCCTGCCAGCCCAATCCCAATCAGCCGTAACAGCCATTTCATAGTTCATAATCCTTTCCACCATTATGATCACGTATCGCTCCTCGTTCTTGTTCATACTGAACAGCTTGCTCTTGATCGGAGAGAATCGTGTCTCGCTCGTGGAATTCCTGAAGGTGCTCCACGAGTTGGGCATACCAATCGTGCTCACTATGATCTGATGCACGCTCTCGTAGATAATCATAATCCTGACGATACAAGGTGACGGGTTCCTGCTCTCCTGTGTGCAAAGCTTCGCCCGCACCAGCGAGTACGACATGGACGTGAGGGTTGTCCGTATTAGCATGATAGGATGCATACCAGTGCAGGGTTGTTTGCTGGTACTCCTCCAAGTCCTGCATGATCGCACGCGTCCACTGCCGATAATCCTCAACGGGCTCATCGGTTCCAGGCGAAAGCACGATTTTGTGGTAATTGACGCGGGTGCTCGTATGGCTCATCACATCATGCACTGCCTCGTTGCGCTCGATCTTGTCGCTGTCTTGATTGAAGAGATGACGATCCTCGGGACGCTCGTTGCTCTCGTCAAGACTGCGATGTTCCAGATACCGCAAGTGAGCGTTGAGATGTTTCGCGGCGGAGGCAAGATTCCCCCGCGCAAATCGGCCTTTCACGATCATACGGTCTCTCTCCTTCTAGAAATCCAGATCTAGGTCCATGTCGTTCGTCTGCTCTGGCAGCGGGGAGAGCTGCTCTGGTTGCAGCCAGGAGGTCTCCATCCACTCGTGCTCAATAGTAGGCAGGTCCAGCCAGTCCTGCTCAATCGTGGGCAATTCCAACCATTCCGCTGCGACCACGTCACTGGGAAGCGGTTCGTAGACATGACGTTCCATATCCTCAAAGAGCGCATCGTCGGATGGAAATTCGTTGGTTGGGAATGCGTTCATCCCTCAAGCTCCTTTTCGAGCAAAGGCGAGAGGGGGAGCGCGGTGACTCGTTCGGATAATTCTTTGCGCGTCATTTCCTCGGCATGCTCATAGGCTTTTGCCGCAAACTCACGACCCGTTGCCTTTGACACCAGCGAGTAGAGCAGGCGACGAAGTATCCCGCTGTCGCGGACGGTTCGCGTCAGGAGTTTGGCGAGTTTGGTGGTGTTTTGATGCAGAGACTCCTTCAGGTCATTGCGGAGATCACCCAATACTGAGTCATGCAGCCTGGTATACAATTCCCCTGTTCCTCGCTGCACCTCTTCGCGGACCATCGCCCGCATGGCTGGCAAACTCTGGCGTTCCATCTCTTCGCCACGTGCTTGCGCCATCTCCCGTTCAATAAGCCCCTTGATGATCGCCTTGACAGTGCGATTCTCGCGTTTGGCGCATTGATCTAAAAATGTTTTATAGTCTTCAGGGATCCAGACATTGAGTTGTTGTTCGGGCATGCTCTCCTCACAATCTGGTACAGAATTTCGTATGATGACGACAGATCAGCAATGGTTCAGGCGTCAACGCTCACTAGCAGTATAGCCGATGTTAGGACATCCTTTCTAGAGGTCTTCAAGTGCCTCTAGTCACCTTCTAGCTTGGCCTTTAGCCTCATAAGCCAGATAAAAGCGTCCAGCTAGATATCTCTAGAGAATTCCACTTCCTTTATCTTGTATTACTCTCCCCAAGCATCATGTAAATGGGGGAGACGGGGCGGTTTATCTTGTTGGAACAGTCCCCTTCCCCGGCTTGAGGAAGTGCCATCATTGGGGTACTGACCGACAGTAAACCCTGCCTTTTGTCTCCCGCATCTTCTATGAACCGACGTTTTCCTGCAGGAAAGAATCTTGCTCTCCCGCGTCTTTGAGATCGCTTTCTTATTTCTTGCGATTTCCCTTTTTCCGTTTTGGCGTTCTCTGCTGCTGGCTCGACGCATGTTCCCGCATACGCAATATTTGGGCAACCGCCAAATCCGTCTCTTTGATGATCTGTTCAACGACAACATGTGTTCCGTGCCGCTCTAGCGCACTCTCAACGCGCACATGGCACGTCTCCAACTCACGAATAATGATGACTTGCCATGCCGGGAGTACGTCGATGCGATCAGCAGATGCGACGACCAACACATCGATTTGACCGTCGGCTGCAGCTTGACGTAAGTGACCGAGTTCAGGCGCACGCATGGGATCCCCTGCGCCTACATCGAAGCAAACGTATTGTTCGTCTAGCGAGTACATTTGCTGAAAGCAGTAAGTAGCACAAGTAGTAAGTTGTTGTGCAAGGTCAATGTCGATCCCAGGGCTCAGGCTCGTGCATCGTGCATAAATGGCGGCACGTTCTTCTTTGGCTTCCATCGTAATTCCTTTCTTGTAAGAAAATTTGAACAGAGCAACAGGACAACAGTATGTAGGTTTGGTTGGTAAAAATCATGGTTCTTAGACTGGCTTCTGGCTCCGAACACAAACGGTCAAGGCTGCTCCCGTGATTGGGTCGCGGTGATGTGGGAGCCAGGAGTGGCTCCCATCATCTCTTTTGCGGACGGGTCCAGCATGTCCTTGCTACAATGGCTCCCACTTTGTGCACAATTCGTAAAGGCGAGAGAGGCAAATGTATGAGTTTTAATATATCGCGAAAGTGTGGATGTGTGCATCATGCTCTATCCTCTCTTTCGCCTCGCATCAACTCTTTCTCTAGAATCAAGTAGGTCATGATATCCGATGCCTTCTGCTTCGTCCACTGTTGGGAAGCGATTCTGCGAGCCAGCCGTGGACGCATCCGTTGTAAGGCGGTGATTTGCTTTGCGGTTGCTGGCTCAGTGAGCCATTTCTCCTCCTCCTTACTCCCCAAGATGCAGTCATATTGGGCACGCGTCTCTTCATGTACAAGAGCGACTTGTTGCCGTAACGGGAGATATTCCTGCTGTATCCAATGCGATTGGTGTGTCCCTCCGTTCAGCTTGATAACCGACCGGGAGCGATAGAGGCCACTTCCCAGCGGATCACGTTCAAGAATGGCGGTCTCGTCCTTGTTCAATTTGGCAAAGTAGCCTTCACGTGCGCTTCGTTGATACGGGATCCAGCGATACTGTGATTGACCAATGGGATCAAGCAAGGCGAGGCGCGTTGCTCTTTCTGTACCCAAGATGGATTTCAATAAAGGATCGCCGCTTGCGTCTTTCGTTGTCGGATGCGTTCCCCCTTGCGCTTGTGTATCGCCAACGATATCTGGTAACACGATTTGGCGACTTGTATCAGGGTTGTTACCCACCACATCCAGGACGAGGCAGTTTTGCTTCCCTGGGGCCGGTCGAGTCCCTCTTCCCAGCATTTGGACGTATAAACTTGGAGAGCGTGTTGGACGCGCAATTACCAACGCTGCAATTTCTGGGAAATCAAAGCCTTCCGTCAGCAGCGAGCAATTGCATACAATTTGCACTTCACCAAGACGCCAAGCGGCAAACAGGCGTTCCCGTTCAGCGTGGCTTTGTCTACCAGAGACGGCTTTAGCCACAAAACCAAGCGAGCAAAACGCTGCGGCCAATTGTTCAGCATGCTCTATCGTGACAGCAAACACCAACGTGGAACGTTGTTCAATCTGCGGGGCAACCTCTTGCACAATAGCCGTAGTGATGGCTGTACGCACCAAGTGAGCAGACAGTTTGTGTCCGTCATAATCGTCTTCTCCATCCTGGTTCCTCGTCGCTACTTGCGAGAGGTCAATTTCGACATGCACTGGCACCCAGTTGATAGGAGCAAGCCAGCCATCGCGAACCATATCGGGGATATCGCGGGCAAACGCGCAGGTCGGCAGTAGGGAGAGCATACTCTGCTTGTCGCTGCGGTAGGGCGTAGCCGTAAAACCGATAACTGGGATCGATGACTCATAGACAGACTCAAGTGCCGTAATAATGTGCTCATACGCCGAGCCTGCGATTGCATGATGCGCTTCATCAATAAAAATAGTTGCAATCGGTATCCCCCTTGCCTTGATAAGTCTTTCGAGCATGGATGGTATCAGCGATTGTGGCGTTGCAACGACAACCAGAGATGCAAATTCACGATGCCCTTGCATTACCAGACCAACCTCAAAATCCATTTGTTGGAACGTTTTGCTCAACTGTGTAGCAATATCTTGACGGTGAATAAGAACAAGGATGCGGCCTGCCTGCAATCTTCGAGCAGCAACAGCAGCAAGGATAACGCTCTTTCCCACCCCTGTCGGCAGAGTGATATACATCCGCATACATCCTGCCAAGATTTTCTGAAGGATATGTTGTACGGCGTGCTCTTGGTATTCTCGTAGTTTCACAGGGCAATCATCTCCTTACATCTGCTGACTAGTTGTCAGGTTGTAGAGTAAAGGATACAGCCAGCCGAGGGTTTTCTCTCTTCATTTCCCTATACTGTTGCATCTAAGCCTAATTTTGGATATAATGTTCTAGCGTATACTACATTTAATAACCATATAAGATGCAGAATAGCCTCTCCGAATGCTATTATTCTGATGGGATATTGCTGGTATCAATGATGCTTGGGCATGTAATCGATATTTGACAGCACGCTTGCATCTTATCCATCTCTACATCTCTCTATGTTTATAATAAGGATTTGTCGTTGTGCTTTGTTGTGCTTTGTTTCCATTTTGGGAGAGTTTCTATGGCCGACCCTAAACAGTTTGGCAAACAGGTAAATGAGTATCTTACATGGCGTGGCCTTACTCAGATGGAGCTAGCAGGCCAGGTTTATCTTTCACCATCAGAACTTAGCAAGCGACTCAATGGTAGCAAACCTTTGACTAAAGAATATGTACGCTCCATTGTGAGAGCACTAGCAAAGCTTGATGCGATCTCAACTAAAGAACAGGTAGCATATTTGCTTCGTCTGATGGAATGCGATGACTTCAATCAGGTAGATTGGGCTAGTGATCCGCTGAATCGGCTGATGTCAGCTTCTCCACAATCGCAATATGATCCTCTTACATTTACAGCAATACGTAGTCAATATCTTGATATCGTTGCCAAGCGATACAATGTGGTGACACTGCCACTCGGAAGGACCAATGATTTCCCCCTCCAGGCTGTATTTCAACCGCTCAAGTTACGTCAGGACGCTTTGGTGGCAGAAGACCTTTCCTATGAAGAGCGTCGCGCCTTTCTTGACGAACCCACTAGGGGAGAGAATGATCCACGTCGTCCGTCTTCAAGGCAAGAAGAGCCAGAAGTTCATGAGCGAAGACGAAAGGCTGTCACTGTCAGTAGCGGCGAAGAAGCTCTTGAAAGATGTCCAGAAGGCCGTCTCGTCATTTTAGGAAATCCCGGCTCCGGCAAGACGACAATGCTCAAAGATTTCGTGCGCAAAGCAGCCTTACAAGCAAGCACCACCAACACTAACGTGACCCCCATTTTCATTTCTTTACCTGATCTCGCCGAGTCAGCACCTAGTCAAACGCTTCAACGGTACTTACCCATTATGCTCGGGCAGTTGGGAGTAGATGAAAGCTATGCACATAGTATTTGGGAAGATATACAGCGAGGGCATGCATTGGTCTGCCTAGACGGCTTAGATGAAGTTGCAACAGAACAAAGAGAAACAATTATTGATTGGATCAATGATTTGGCATCTCGGACAGGAAATAGATGGGTGGTTGGTTCCCGTTTCTCCGAATATAAAAGTGGACAGTTGAAGAGGGGGCGGTTTGCGGAGTGGGAACTACAACCCTTGACAGATGTATTGCGTCGAGAGCTGGCACAACGGCTACTCCCCGAGATATACAAACAACTATATGATACGAATAGGTTTCCAAGACGCCTGCCATCTTCATTTCTAAAGGCATTAGACAAGCATGCGCGTGCAGCAACCTGGGGGAAAAATCCGTTGCTCTTAAGCCTTGCTGCCCTCGTATTTGTTGATACAGGGACACTCCCACCGAGCCGAGCAGAACTGTACCATCAGGTTATCGATGCCGTTCTAAAAACTCGTCTAAAAGATTCGCTGCGACGAACGACGGTGTACATAGTGGCCGCTGCCTTGGCACTGGAACTTCACCGACAGAAGAGACGCACCGTTACACGCGAAATACTCTTTCGTGTACTTCCTGAAATCCGCAAAAGGATGGAAGAGAATTGGAATACTGAAACGCTCGCTCGCGATCTCATCAATTCAGGACTTTTCGAAGTGGTTGCTAAGGAAACCTACGGCTTTTGGCATCAAACCTATCACGAGTATCTTGCAGCGATGGATCTTGCTCAAAACTTCATGAGTCAAGAAGTGCCTGTCCGAAAAAGAGCCTGGGCTCTGGCTTGGGAGATGCGAAGGTACAGTCGATGGGCTGAGGTGCTACGGCTACTGGTAGGGGTGCTCGTAGACAAGGCACAGGAAGCAGGCGTTCAGCAGGCTCTTTCCTGGCTGCATGCACTCGCCGCCCTACGGAATCAGCCAGAAGGTGATGTTGGCGACTTAGGATTGGCACTGATACTCCGTTCGTTGGGCGAAACAGGAGAAATGAAAATGTTGCGGAGATGGAAGGGTAAAGAGTGGATACGGCTTGAGGAGGAGATAGCAGATACTTGGACCCAGGCACTCTTTGAGGCAATACATCGTGGACACGGGGTACGACGAGAGCGACTCCTTTCCTTGGCAGATGATGTATGTTATTTTAGCCCATCTGTTGTTTCGGGTATCGCGAAAAAACTGATAGCAGATAATGCGAGAACAAGTCTGCCAAAGCACGAGGCGGTTCTGCGCGTGCTCGGCAAACTGGGGAAAAATGCACCGGTTGACTACATCACCGGTGCATTGGACGACCAACACGAGGAAGTGCGCTCTGCAGCCGCCCACGCACTGGCAGAACTGGGAGGAAATAGATCGGTACGTGCATTGGTCAGGGCTTTCAAGCACACCAGAGCAACTGTTCGCGAAGCGGCAATACAGGCGGCAGGTGAGATGCGAGAGTATGATCTACTCGACCATTTCCTCAGGGGACTACGGGATCATGACTGGCGTGTGCGAAGAGCAGCAGTGGAGGCTCTGGGCAATCTAGAGGACCGGGCTCCGGTGGACCAGCTAGCCAAAGGTCTACGCGATGAAGAAGTGCTCGTACGAGCGGCTGCAGTAGAAGCAGCAGGAAGACTAGGAGCGGAGGTTGCGTTCGATCTATTGATTACAGCACTCGATGATCCTTATGACAGTGTCCGCGCCACGGCGATAGAGATTCTGGGTGAGCGTACTCCTGTGGATAGGTTGATCGCTGAGGTAGACATTTCCAAAACCCAAGCATTTTATAGCTGTGCCTATATACCAGCTCTGGAGGTATTAGCTCGACTGGAAGAACGGTTCACTGCGGAAAGGTTTACCCAAATGGGAGAGAACGAGAGTCAAGAGCTTCTTGATGCCATGCGCGGGATATATCTTCATGAATTTCTGCCGCTTATACAGGAATTCCAACAGAAAACGCCCACTGAGCAGGTAATTGAGGCACTCTATGATACGAATAAGGAACACAGCCTA
>JBBPYR010000130.1:0-18579 GCA_038199755.1 Ktedonobacterales bacterium
GCGACTTGTTGCGGACTGAGCCCTTTGGCAAAGGCTTGTAGCACGCGCAGTTGGGCGCGTGTGGCTTGCTTCACAACCTGTGAACAGAGGGCGTGTTCGTGGGCCTCCATTTGCTGACGCCGCTCCTCCTGGGCCATGCGAAAGGATTGTGATTCGTGGTAGATGTATGGGCCAAGCGAAAGAAATTGCCCTTTGATCAGCTTGATCCCTGAGTCCAGGGGTACGTGCATCAGCGCACCTTCCTGCGCTTGCTCTTTGATGGCGTCAGGGGTGTAGAGATGCCAGATATGATCGTGACGGTCAAAGTTGATGGCGGCCACAGAGATGGCGAAGAGTGACATCAGACGACGCCCACCGCTGACCGAGAGATGAATGTGATCTCCTTGCCGTTTGAGCGTGCTGATCAGCAGGTGTATAGTGTTGAGGGTGCCATCGGCGTGTGTGTCTTGCGCGATATCGTCAATCGGCTGACCATCAAGCTCTAAAACGTGCGAGCGAAAATGGATGGTCTTTCCGGCAGCATGATAATGATCGTTTGGAAACTCTTTGCTCAGACAGTCAAGGGAATGCTGTAAGCGTGCGTGCGTGGCTTTAGGATGGAGTACAATCACCTCCGTGACGGGGAAGCCCGCTTGCAGCAGCAAGTCGAGGGTAAAGGTGACAATCTGCGGCTGCCCGCCCAGAGTGGCAACAAGGATATGGCGATGCTCTGACATAGAAACACTCCTCACGTTCGCAAGTATACACGACAGGAAGTGCTTTTACAAGGGCTTGCAAAGGGCAACGAGAGGAATAGCGAGTGGAGCGGAGAAGGTTACGTTTTGAAAGGGCAAATGTCGCTTTTACTGCTATTTGACGGTCAGACGCACCTTTGCTATGATACAGAGGAGTGCAAACGAAATAGTAGTCAAAGGTAGAAAAACATGGACACCACATCCCCTCACTGGTCAAATGTGTTACAAAGCATTATTAGATTGCCAAGCGAACGCCAGCGCCTTGCTACCGAGCTAGGCGTAACCACCATGACACTAACACGTTGGGCAAGTGGAGAGTCGAATCCACAACGCCCACACCTGATGCGACTGGTGCAGGCCATTCATCCACGCAATCGACAGGACCTCGTTGATGCGTTAAAAGAACAATTTCCCGACATCAATTCATGGTTACGGGACGATAATTTAGAACTCATTTCCTCCGATTTCTTTTCGCAAGTGTTGACGATGCGCACGACCACGACGGAAGGCCTATTATTTTGGCGCATTAGTGATATGGTGCTGAAGCAAGCACTTACCCAACTAGATCCAAACCGTCTGGGCATGTCTATCAAGCTGATTCAATGTATGCCACCCCGGCCGGAAGATGGTAAGATTCGCAGTCTGCACGAGCGAGCCGGTAAAGGCACACCACCCTGGACCGCCGACCTTGAGCACGATGTCTATTTTATGGGTCTTGAGTCAATGTCTGGCTATGCTACTGAAATGCGCCATATTGTCAATAACGACGATTTGAGCAAGGACAGCACCATCCCAGCAATTCAGGATGAATTTGAAGTGAGTGCCGCCGTCCACCCTGTGCGCTTTGAAGGAAATATCGCAGGTTGTCTGCTCGCATCCAGTAATCAGCTAGGCTATTTCACGCAACAACGACTGGGTTTGTTGACGACGTTTAGTGACATCATCGCACTCGCCTTCCACAAACACGAGTTCTATCCTGCAAGTTCCATTGAGCTACGCGTCTTACCATCAACAGAGCGACAAACGCCGCTACTAAAAACATTTCGCCAGCGTGTCACGCGAAAATTCCAGGAAGCGGCTGCACAGCGCACACCGTTGAGCCGCAACGAGGCAGAGCAACGCGCCTGGCAAGAAATAGAGGGAGAGCTCCTTGCGCTCCCTGACTATGGCACAGCCCTCTATAAAAACTAGTCGATGCTATACTTTCGCATTAGATAGCGCAGTTGATCCACCTTTGCATAGCCGAGCAACTCGGAGGCACGAGTACGGTTATGACGGGTGGATTCTAATGCCCAACGTACCATATATTTTTCAATGCGCGCGGTCACGTCTTCTAATGAGCAGGCAGCCGCTGGTCGCAGACTAAACCACTGCTCCCAGGGATCGACAGGCGAGACATTGTAGGTATCAAGATTACCAACAATCTCTTGCGGGAGATGGGCAGGAAGCAGTTCGTCGCTATTACTCAAAATCATAGCACGCTCAATGACATTTTTGAGCTCACGAACATTCCCCGGCCAGCTATAAGTCTGGAGGAGTTTTTGCGCCTCCGGTGAGATGCGGCTGACCGTGCGCCCCAGCGATTTGTTGAACTCCTCAATGAAGCGCGAGGCAAAGAGCACGATGTCACGAGGGCGTTCACGCAATGGTGGCAGCACAATTTTGAGGACCGCGAGACGAAAATAGAGATCAGAGCGGAAGGAGCCGTCCTTCATGGCTCGCGCAAGATCGCGATTCGTGGCCGCCAGGATGCGCACATTAATTTTGACTTCTTTACTGCCGCCAATGCGAAAAAACGAGTGCGTTTCTAGCACACGTAAGAGCTTGGCCTGCATATCTAGGGACATCTCACCGACCTCATCTAGGAAAAGCGTTCCCCCATCAGCAAGTTCGAGTAAGCCGCGCTTCTGCTTCTTGGCGTCGGTAAAGGCATATTGCTCGTGACCAAACAGCTCATTCTCTAAGATATTATTCGCGATAGCCGCACAGTTTAATGGATGAAAAGGACCAGAGGCGCGTGAACTTTGTTCATGTATGGCATGGGCCACTACCTCTTTGCCCGTACCGCTCTCACCCATAATCAAGACAGATGCAGTATCACTGCGAGCAACGCGCGAAACCATTTCAAAAACCTCGCGCATACGTTCGCTATGACCAACGAGATAGGTAAAATGATAATTATCGCTACGTTCACGGCGCAATTGACGCAATTCACGTGACATCGCGCTCATCTCTAAAGAGCGTTGCACCACTAGCAGCAATTCTTCCAGATCAAAGCCCTTGAGCAAATAATCGGAGGCACCCGATTTCATTGCGGCCACCGCCGTTTGTACATCGGCGTAAGCGGTAATCATCACAACCGGCAATTCGGCATCAATTTGGCGAATGCGCTGTAGCACTTCTAATCCGCTCAGTTTGGGCAAGCGTACATCGAGCAAGACAAGATCAATCGTGTTTTTTTGCAGTTCCTGTAAACCAGCCTCACCGTTTGCAGCGGTATATGCATCATAGCCATGCTTTTTGAGAAAGCGGGCAAATTGATGGGGCAAATGTGGTTCATCATCAATGATAAGGATGCCAAGACTCACAATAGACTCATTTCTTTTTCCTCTTGAGCATGGAGAGGGAAGCGCACCTGCACTGTCGTTCCAAAGCCGAATTGGCTCTCCACCTCGATTGTGCCACCATGATCCTCGATCAGACGGCGCGTAATCGGTAGACCCAGTCCCATACCATGCGCCTTCGTGGTAAAGAATGGTTGAAAGATGCGCTGCAACTGCTCTGTGGTAAGGCCAACACCTGTATCGTTGATCGTCAACTCAAACCACTGCGAGAGCAAGCCGAAGCGCGGGTCGCGACTGAGAAGATTCGCCTGCACCACGCGTGAAGAGACGGTCAAAATGCCACCATCGGGCATGGCCTGGATAGCGTTAACAAACAGATTCAAAAGGATCTGCTCAATTTGTCCAACATCCGCCCAGAGTGGCGGCACCTCTCCATAGACGCGGTGGACCTCTACATGCGCTTCCGCCAATTGGCCCTGCAACATACGCAGCACATGCTCACTGATCTCGCGTGGATCACATTTGGCGCGGTGAAGTTGGCGTGGACGTGCGAAGAGCAGCAGGTCGCGCACAATGCTATCAAGCCGCTCGACCTCTTTCAGCACAACTTCAATCGATTCCTGGATAGACTCGTCGCGTTCAGCTAGAGCCGCAACTGGCTCTGGTTCACCAGTTGACAGCGAAGGATCGCATTCCAAGTCACTGAGAAGCATCTGCATGGAGGTCTTGATGGAGGCCAGCGGATTTCGCACCTCATGCGCGACATTCGCGGCCATCTCGCCCAGCGAGGCCAAGCGATCAAGGCGCCGTTTCTCTTCTTCCAGGCGATAGATCGAAGTCGTATCATTGAAGGTCAGCAACATCCCAACGCGGCCACCGCGTTCATCACTCAATGGTACCGTGTCGACGGCAAGCACAATTTCTTGCCCCTGACGATCACACGTTACCAGCGTCTCGTGTTGCCGCTCCGTCACATGCAGAGCACGACGAACCAGATCAGACGAGAGCGGGGTTGTGGTGACAGCATTCTCAGTAGCAATCTCATAGGTAGAAGCATAGCCACCAAGAATGGTAGACAAGGGTTGACCAATCACCTCATAGGCAGAATAACCAAGCATGGCTTGTGCTGCCCGATTACAGGTTGTGATGCAGCCCGCGCCATCGGTCGTGATGAGGCCACTAGGGATACTAGCCAGGATCAACTCTTTGAAACGCTGATCGTCTAACACTTGGCGCAACAGCTTACGAGCCTCGTTGCGGGCCTCAATCACCTCTGCCACGAGCGTCATATTTTCCAATACTGCACTCGCCTGTCCAGCCAGGACTTGAAGCAGCAACACCTCTTCCCTGCGCAGCTTCCAGGGGCGATGACAGCCTCCGGCGATATAACCGAGCAGTTTGGGCTCTTGCAGCACTGGCTCATGAAGGGAGCGCGTAGCCTGGATTGGCTTGCTCGCGGAACGCCCACTCACAAGTGGTATCACGAAGAAGGTCTGAATGTGGGCGGGCAACTGCTCAAGGCAGAGCCGAGCCAAGGTATCATGACTACTAAAGGGACGTTCGACGACAAACGCCTGCAACGAACGTTGCGTATCAAAACGTTGCACTATCGCACTATGCAATTCCTGTGAAATCCACGAGGAAGGATCATAGGGTGTGGCGATCTCCATCACCGCACACTGTTCGGCAGTAGAAATTTCACGCATCCGTTGAATGACAATGGCGTGAAGACGGTCAGCCTGGTACCAAGCACGACTCATCTGACTACTGATACTGTTCAGTAAAGAGAGTTCGTGAATGCGCTCTCTATCGCGTTCTAACAGGCGGGTGTTTTCCAGCAGGAGAGCAACCACACTAGCCACCGTTTCTAACACGGGTATCTCATCGTCATGCCAAGAGTGAGACGCATACAAGGGAGCGTTACTACCACCGCGAATCGCCACGAGCACACCAATGCAACGCTGGCGATAGACCAGCGGCACAGCAACACGGATAGGATACATGGCAGGCTCAGCAATAGCATGCCGTTCACGCCATGCGCATGACTCTGCGATGGTACTATTGAGGCTGACAGGATTAATATGTACTACCGAAAGCAACGCCGCAGACCAGCCGGGCTTATCATCATACGAGCCTGCTACAAATTGCAGCGTTTCGCCAATACGCTGATAGAACAAGATACAGCGACACTGAAGTAAATGAGCCAGGCGTCTCGGCAAGCTATCGCGTAGCGTGCGATACTCAGTAATTGCGCTAAATTCGGCGAGTAGAGCCTGTATTACTGTTGGAGCCTGTACTGCTTCATGGAGAGAACCCACTTCCATCAACCTTTATTACCCCTACAACAAAATAATGAATTGCTATCCTCTACTATAACAGATAAATTGTCCATTTGCACTAGACACAGCCATAGATGAATAGATTGTCAGGGTAATATGCTGCCTTGTGAGCAGGCATCTGGGCCCCATAACACGACAATTGACAAGTGAATTAGACATGATATAGTAAAATTGCAATAGTGTAATAGCAAATAAGTGCAGGTGAAGCAATGGCTCAAACAGATGAGACGCCGCAAACGAAGCAGGCAGCGCAAATCACAAAAATCCATATCTCGCATTCAGATCAGCCTGAACGCGATATGGAGATACACATTTCACATGCCACACCAGATGGCAAGGACATGGAGATACATGTCGTCGATCCACAGACACCTGATAAAAAGATCAGGATACCTATTCCTCACCCAGCAAAGGCATCAACATTTTATAAGCTCAAGCCAACACGGTTGATTGAAGTTGTCGCAGGTATAGTCGCACTGATCGCCCTGTATACTGCCCTGCCAGAATATCTCACGATTGGCCCAAACTGGCTGTTACCAGTGATTGAAGGGATACTCCTGCTTCTCTTCATTTCGACACTCTTTATTGATCGTTTGAACACCTATAAAATGCGGCGCACCATCAGTGTGATTATCTTGGCTATAATAGCAATTGGTCTGATAGGCGGCATTGTATTGCTGCTCGTACAGGTCATTCGTGGGCATACGATAGCGGTCAACCTGCTGCGTGACGCGGGATTGTTATGGATATCGAACATTTTGGTCTTTGCCCTCTTATATTGGGAGCTTGATGGGGGTGGACCAAAGGCGCGACATATGGCCCATCATCAAGCCGCCGATTTTCAATTTCCGCAACAAACAGATGGCAACACACAAAGCTGGGAACCACGTTTCTTCGACTACGTGTTCTTGGCGTTCAATACATCGACGGCGTTTAGCCCCACAGATACCTTTCCCCTGACACGCATAGCCAAGGCTTTGATGATTATCCAATCGCTTATCTCATTCATCGTGATTGCGCTGCTGGCGGCTCGTGCAGTCAACATTCTGGGGTCATGAGCAGTAGTGTTCAGCAGCGTTAGGGAATGCGGAAGGAAACTTCCTGACCACCACTGTCATCGGCGCGGCGTACAACGCTGCGTGCGGGCGCGGTGGTAGCCACCTCGCGGCCAGCCTTAAAGACATGCAAGCGCGGTGGAATGAGGCGCAAGGCTTCAAATGCGTTGGGAGCCTCCAGGATGAGGAAGCTGGCCGGTTTGCCCTCTTCAATGCCATAACGATCCTGGATGCGTAGCACTTTTGCCGCGTTATGAGTAATCAGATCAAGCACATCATTGATCTCTTCATAGCCGCTCATATGACAGAGAAATAGGGCCAATTGTGCCGCAGCCAGCATGTCGCCACGCCCCAGCGGAAACCAGGGGTCCATAATCGAGTCGTGTCCCAAGGCGACATTGACGCCGCCCGCCAGCAATTCTTTGACCCGTGTGATGCCACGCCGCTTGGGATAGGTATCGAAACGCCCCTGCAACACGATATTATCGAAGGGATTGGCAACTACATGGACCTGGGCGCGGGCCAGCAGGCGTATCAGCTTGAAAGCGTAGGCATTATCGTACGAATGCATGGCGGTACAATGACTGGCGGTGACGCGGCCTTGCCAGCCCTGCTCAATGGTGTCAGCTGCCATTACTTCGGTGAAGCGTGAATGGGGATCATCGGTCTCATCACAATGACAATCGATATCACGATTGAACTCTTTCGCCAGCGAGAAGGCGTAATGCACATCCTCGACCCCCATGTCGCGTGTCCATTCATAATGAGGAATGCCGCCCACCACATCACAGCCGAGCTCCATGGCCTGACGCAGCAGTGCCTTGCCGTTGGGAAACGAGAGGATGCCATCTTGCGGAAAGGCAACGAGTTGGATGTCGCAGATATCGCGTAGCTCCTCACGCACCTCCAGCAATGCTCGCAGCGCGATCAGTTCGGGATCACACACATCGACATGGCTGCGAATATGTAACGTTCCCTGCGCCACCTCCCAGCGCACCTCCTCTAGCACGCGCTGTTTAACATCCTCGCGTGTCAAACTCGGCTTGCGTTCACTCCATATCTGGATGCCCTCAAGTAAGGTGCCAGTGCCGTTGTAGCGCGGCTGACCGACTGTGAGCACAGCATCCAGGTGAACGTGCGCATCAATGAAAGGTGGCACGACAAGCCGTCCAGCGGCATCAATTTCACGCGACGCAGTAGCATGCGAGAGATCGGCCTCCAACGCAGCGAATTGTCCATTTTGCACCGCGATATCCATCAGACCTTGACGGCGATGAAGCTGGGCATGACGAATTATGAGGTCGTACTGCATAAGTATCTTCTCTCCCCTCTCGTACCATAAACATATTTGTCAAAAGGGAAAGCATCACGTTCACGCTGGATAATCACCCAGTGTGAACGTGATGCTTTCCATTAGAGCAAGGTAGCTACCATCTAGCGCCCGTTAGCGTTAAGTTCAATACGCCGCAGGATGAAGTAGGAGATAGCCGCTAGCACAACACCAAGTTCGAAGCCGATGTCCATGCCATATGGTGGGTTGAATAGAGCGGCGACAGGACCCACAAAGAGCACCTGGGCCGCGCCCAACCAAGCACCGATCAGGCCGACGATCATAGAGACAATCGCGGCCCAACCAACTGGAAGTTTGCTGGGTGTATTCCAATCGTTCACGTTGTACTCACCACGACGGAAGACGAAATGTTCGATCACCAGAATAATCGCCCAGGGACCGAGCCAGTACGCAACGAGGAGCAAGAAATTGCTCAACGTCTCATTAAAGTTGGACGCACCAGCAATAGCGATCAGAATATAGACAACTGCGCCGATCAGTGTCCAGACCGCCCGATTGACCCGCTGGAACGCCTTGCCGAGGACCTGCATTGAAAGCCCCAGGCTATAATCGTTGGGGATATTGTTGGCGATGACGCTCAGCGCGAGCAGCACCAGCAAAAGAGAGCCAAAGCCACCCAGCGGCTTGACAACGGCTGACAGGAGATCGCCACCACCGAGTTTGGCATAGGCCGCAACAGTAGTCAGGGCCATACCAAAGACTTCGAGCAGAACGCAGGGAATAGCGACGCCTAAAAAGGTGAGCCAGAAGACACGACTGGCAGAAGTGTTCTCTGGTTGGTTCACGTTGTAGTCAGCGGCATAGGAACTCCAACCGGTAGCAAAGCCATAGACCGCAGCACCAAATGACATGAAAGAGGCGAGGGTCGCTATGCTAAAGGCAGGAGTAGCAACGATGGAAAATTTTGGTCCAGCAATGACCAACATAATTGCGAAGATAATCACCATTGGTATCCAAGCATAACGCTCATAACGATGAACAAAGCGGTAGCCGTAAATGCTGACAATCGTTGTCAATACGGCAATCACTAAGATGCCAGCCCAACGGGGAACACTGCCCCCGCTCAAGGCAAATATTAACTGACCACCTACGATGACGTTGACGGCAGACCAGCCAATACAGGCCGCAACGTTGAAGAGGGCCATGATAATACTGCCCACCCAGCCAAAGGAAAAGCGTGAGATCGTCATCTGGCGCAGGCCAAGTTTCGGCCCCAGGGTCGAGAAGAAGGCTACAGGGAGGATGCCCAGCACATTGAAGAGGACAATGGCGAGCACACTATCCCAGAAGCCCAGGCCAAAGACGGGAACAGCCAGTGCCCCTAACGCGATGGTGGAAATCACTAAGTTAGCGGAGAGCCACATAGTGAAGTTGTCGAGGATACGCACGTGGGTGCGTGTGCTTGGGGAGACACGTTCAATGCCATGCGTCTCCAAGCCGCGTTCTTCAGGGATGGCAACAGTGTCAGTAGCGGTGTCATAAGCCATGCAAAATGTTCTCCTTAATTCGTGGTGGCACGCACAAAACCACTCAACGGAATGATAAATTGTGAAACAGCACGTGCCAGGACAAACGGAACAATTGTATAGTACCACAAAACTACCCATTTATAACAGACGAAATGCAGTGAAAATAGTGCAAAATCGAGAATATACTAGCTCGGTAATAAAACTTGTAGAAAATACTCTGGACTCTGGCTAGGAAAATGGGTACAATAGCATCTATACAATGATGTACTGAATATACATACAATTCGAAGATGTCACTGGCGACCGTTGAGGGACAAGCAAAAAAGCATGCCTCATGGTCGTTTCATGTTTTTTGTGGCACTTCCTATACCACCGTTCCGATGACAGCAGCAGTGGTGAGGTTCTCTTTCATTCATCCATTTTATTTGCACGACACCAGGAGGGTTGCATGTCATCTCACATTTCAGCCAACCAAGAACATTTACCTTCTCGTTCTCCCACGGTCAACGAGATAGACGCAACAAACATCGCTAATACTATAGAAACGGCTGACATTGTTGACACAATTGACGCTGTTGACACGGCTGAGACGATAACAGAACAGCTACTCCAGCAAAATGATGAGTTGCGTACCACGCTGGCTATACGTATGCAAGAAAACGCGCTCCTGAACGAAGTTATCTCAACCGTTGGCTCGACGCTCAGACTGGAGGAGGTGCTGCATCATCTGGTCGATACCGTCGTGCGGGCAACCTCGTGCCACATCGCCTTTATCTACATGTATGACAAAGAAAAAGAACGACTGGTACTGGCTGGTGCAAGCGAAAAGCATAAACACCTCGTTGGCAAGATCAGCATGGCACTGGGCGAAGGTATCGCTGGTTGGGTAGCCTTGCATCGCACGCCCGTCTTCTTGAAAGACGCCGCGATGGACGACCCCCGTTTTTACTATTTCCCCGAACTGGAAGAGGAAAAGTTTCAATCGATCATGACGGTGCCTATCATCGCCAAAGATCGACACTTGATCGGCGTCATCACGCTGCAAGCCATTGCTCCTCATGAATTTACGGAAGAACATCAACGCTTCATTAGCACGACAGCCGCGTTAGTCGCCAGTGCCATAGAAAACGCACAACTCTACGAGAACACGCAACGGAAATTAAGCATCCTGACCTCGCTCTCGGTGTTGAGCCAGACCATCAGTTCCGGTCTCTATCTGGATGATATGTTGCGTTCATTAGCAACGCTCACCGTGCAGATTATGGAAGCTGACCTGTGTGTCGTCCTGCTGATGGATCAAGGGCGCGAGGGTGAGGCACAACGACAACAACGGCGTTTGATTGTACGTGCAAGCTCACCAAATTTGAATGAGCGTACCAGCTTCTCTCCTATCGACGTTGATCGCGCCATTTTGGAACAACTACGCGATGTGAATGAAGCGTCATTTCTAGCCACGAGCGCCCAGTCTGCTAATCAAACCTTAGCACCACTTTCTCCCCTGGAACGCTTGAACCCGCTAAAAGACGGACAATACAAGACGTTGATTTCAGCTCCCTTAATTGCTGGCACAGAGCATCTAGGATTAATCAACTGCTATGCCCTCCACACGCGCCGCTATACGGCTGAGGACCATACCTTGCTAACAACGATTGCGAACCAGGCCGCCATAGCGATCAAGAACAGCCACCTCGTCAATCAATTGGCGCAGAAAAATCTGGTCAAAGGCTTTTTCGATGATCTGATGCAAGGGACAACCGATACAGAAGACTCATTGCGGCAACGTGCCAGTTTCCTGGGATGCGATCTCACGAAGTCGCACGCGGTTGTCATGGTCGAAATAGCCCCGGTCGATGAACGGCAAGGCGACGAAAACGGCAGCACGCCTAGTAAGGATGGGCGCGCAGCAACACCACCACCCAAACCATTGCCCGCACTGGTACGTACAGCGGAAGGAACAGCAGCGACAGAGGATTACACGCAAGGGGCAGTATTGCAAGCGGCATACAAGCGCATCAGTTCGATTGTGCGCCGACGTATTCAGGACACCTATCCTGGCTCATTAGTACACGACTTTGAGAACCAACTGACGTGTATTATTGCCTTGCATAAGGACCCGACAGGGACTCGCCTGAAATCCTGGCTGCAAGAGTTTGCACGGCAGATGCGCATTGAATATGGTGTACGCCTTTCTATTGGCATCGGGAACTCCTGTCAAATCATCAGCGACTATCGGCGAGGATTTGCCGAGGCGCAAGAAGCGTTACAGATGGGGCAGAATTTGCATCATGAGCATAGCAATGATACCAAGCTCCAGCCAATCGTGACGCACTTTAATGATCTGGGCGTGTATCGCTACCTCTACAAAATCGCACGGATGGATGACCTGCGCGACGTATACCAGGACCAGATAGCGCGCATCGACAGCTATGACCGCCGCAAAAATACTGACCTGCTCGATACACTGGAGACGTACTTGGAGTGTGCGGGCAACCTCACCAAGACCTCTGAACGCCTGTTTGTGCATCGTAACACACTCATCCAACGCCTGGAGCGCTTGCAATCGCTATGCGACATCGACTTACAAGAGCGTAGCAACTGGCTCACGCTGCAAGTGGCAATCAAGGTGTATAACTTGCGCTCCGGCAATACATTGTAAACATAACATGGACACCGCAGCGGCAGCTCCACAATTGTGGGGCTGCCGCTGCGGTGTCTACAAACATCTCATTTTAATGAAGGCCAACCGGAACGATATGCTCGACAGATGTGTCTGTCGCCTCATCAAGTTCGCTTGACTTTTGCGTAACTGGACCACCACGCAGCGGAATCTCTTTGAGGAACAGCACAGCAACCAGACCGATAAGCATTGTGATTGCACTTAGCACGAAGACATTATGAATGCCTTGCACCAAACCAATTTTCACTGCTGTAATCAGCGAATGGTAGAGGGCGGCTCCTTGTGGCCCGTAGTGGGCGAACTGCGCTTGCATTTTCGTTTGCGCATCAGCGGACAACAGAATTTGTGGGTTGTCGAAGAAGCTCAGAACGTTGGCAGGCAACAGTTTTTTCAGCGTAGCAGGCAACGCATTGTGGAACGCGGGCAGGTAGGCTGAGGTCATGAGCGAGCCCATTGCCGCCAGACCGATGGTGCCACCAATCGAGCGGAAGAACACCAGAGCCGATGACGCCTGCCCAATCCGAGTTGGTAATGCATTCTGCACAATCAGCGTGTAGAGAGACATACTAAAGCCCATACCGAGACCAAGCACCAACATAGCAATCAGGATATCGGCGTTGGTCGAGTTGATGTCAAGGCGTACCAACAAGGCGGTGCCAAGCAAGCTAATCACCATACCACTAATAGCGATCCATTTGTACTTGCCGAAGCGCGAAGTCATTTGGCCTGCGAAGATGCTACCCACAATCGAGGTAAGCATTAAGGGAGTGATAATGAGGCCGCTATTGGTGGCAGAGGTGCCAAGCACACCCTGGACGTAGAGCGGTATAAAGAAGATGCTCCCGAACAAGCCCATACCAAACACAACCGTGACCAAGGTGGAAACGCTAAAGATGCTATTTTTGAAGAGCCCCGGCTCAATGATCGGCTGTCCACCTATGCGCTCCAGGTGAGCTTCATAGAATATGAAGGCGGTGAGGGCCACGAGCGCACCCACAAACAAGCCGATAATTTGCGGTGAGGACCAGGCATAAAACGAGCCAGCCCAGGTAAAGCCAAGCATCAACGGGATGGTGCCAACAACCAGCAGAGCTGCACCAATGTAGTCAATAGAGACCTTCTTGTTTTGAGCATTGCTGCGCAGCGCGGGCATCAGGAAAATCAATACCAGTAAGGCGATAATACCGATTGGTAGATTGACATAGAAGACCCAACGCCAAGAGGCATTCTCGGTGATCCAGCCACCGACGGTAGGGCCAACGATCGACGAGAAGCCGAAGACCGCACCCGTAACACCCTGCCACTTGCCACGCTCACGCGGAGAGAATAAATCACCAACGACGGCGATAGCGATTGGCATGAGCGCCCCTGCACCAATACCTTGCAAGGCACGAAAGGCAATAAGCTGATTCATGCTTTGAGAGGCACCAGAAAGGGCCGAACCAATCAAAAACACAACAACACCAAACAAGAAGATGGGTTTACGTCCAAACAAGTCTGAGAGCTTGCCATAAATGGGAACCATCACGGTCGAAGTAAGCAGGTAAGCCGTTGAAACCCATGTATAGCGATCAAACCCTTGTAGGTCCGTAATGACGCGTGGCATAGCGGTCGAAACGATGGTTTGGTCAAGTGACGCCAGCAACATGACCAGCAGCACACCCGCCATCGTGAGTAAGGTCTCACGTTGCGAGTAGCGCGGTTGCTCGAAGTCCTGCTCTGCCGTCGGCTCAATTGAAGCCTGTACAGATGTTTTTGCCATATGAATAATCCTTTAAATTTTACAATACATAACTTTATTTTATTGCGATGCCCTTGAAGAAGATTTGGCCCAAGTAGCCCACTAACTCCGTCGCTGGCATCTGTTCATCAACAACGAGACGCTCATAACTGCGCGGCGAAAGTAGACTAAAAAAGGCACTCATCATCACATTGGACGGAATAGAGCTATCAAACTCACCGGCAGCTTTACCAGCATCAAGCAGATTGGTAACACGTTCGCCCAGTTGCCGCCACAAATCACGCATACAACCCTCTTTTGCCATGAGCAAGCGCTGGAGATCGGCATTGGTGGCAATGGCATACAGCAAGCGGGTCCGCTTACTAAACAGGCCACCATAGAAGAACTGCAAAAGAGCCTCTAGCTTCTCACGATTCGTCATTGACAAAACTATGACTTCATCCAGGCTTTGCAAAAATTGCTGCATGTCGCGCTCAAAAATGGCAACGAGCAGGTTTTCTTTACTAGGAAAGTGAAGATAGACCGTGCCCTTGGCAACGCCCACGCGAGCAGCAATCTCATCCATCGAGGTTTCGTGATACCCTTTTTCTACCAGTATTTCTTCAGCTGCCTTGAGAATGAGAGTCTCACGCTCTTGACGCTGCTTCTCTTTTAATGATTGAGGTGCAGGTGTTGTATGCATATGATGCGTGTCTCCCATAAAATGACTTCTTTGTTATTCTGTGACTTTCCTGCTATGCGCTGACTAATCAATAATTTATGACTTCATAGTCATGATTTTACACCATGGTCAGATACTTGTCAAGGGTTTTGCCCTGAAATCTACTCATAATCATCTGCGGGCCTGCGGACCGCATGGAGAAAAGGAGAATTAGCGAGGACACCTCGCGCTCCGGCAGGGGACGTGGTCCCCTGCACTCCTCGCTGGAGGAGGACGACCCTATTTTGTCTGCTTCTTGCATCTAATCTTAGGAACATGTTAGACTGGTATGTGTCTATTTCATCGCAAACAACACCGAAGGACTGGTGGGAAAAAATACGTCCTCGGCTCACCTTATGCTATGCCGCGGTAGCATTGATCTTGCTCGTACTGAGCGGTATTGGGCATGCGCGCTTGTTAAGTGAGCTAAATAGTAAATTTGGCGGCTTTTTCTGGGCCATCGACAACACGGATGGGCGGATTGTTGTTGTTTCTTCACCGCCACAACTCGTAAACATTCCTATTTCTGCCAACTCCTTAACCAGCAACACGCGTATCGTCAGTGCGAATGGTGTTAAAGGACAGGACGCGTTAACACGTGTCTATCAGCATGCTCATGAGAAAGAGTTAATTACGTATACGGTACAGATAAATGACAAGCAGGTACGCACGATCACCTTGGAGGTGACAGATTTCACCCTCGACATGTGGTGGAGCAACTACGGCTTGGCACTGCTGGCGGGGCTAAGTTGGTTACTGGTCGGAGCTACTCTGCTGGCAACGGCGCGCGATTGGAGTGGTGCGGTCGAAGGACTCACGCTGTTACCCCCTGCGATGCTCTTCTTGTTGTCTAGTCATTGGGGCAATGTACAACAACTCTATACCGCTGACCCTGTGTTTCAACTCTTATGGGTTCCCTCATTTGCGCTATTAGGGGCGGCATTTATTCATCTGAGTCTCACCTATCGCCCAGTGATAATAGGAGCGGAACGCATGCCGCGCATGATTGTCGATGGGCTACCCTATATCCCGTTGATAGCACTTTTGACGTATGAATGGAGCTCATTTCTCATTTTCAAGCAGGTGCCAACCCGTCCCAATCTGATTGCCAGCTTGAGTTACGCGGTCATAGGCGGTATCATTAGCTTTTGTATTGGCGTTAATTCGCTCTTCCATGTCGGACGTCTGGGCTGGAAACGACAGCGGACGAGCAAAGACGCCCGTATCCCCTCTCACGTACGGCGGCGTATTGGCGACCTGCTTACACTCTGGATTGGGGGGGTTGGACTTGGCGGTTGTCTCGGTGTTCTTCCCATCTTGCTTAATGGTCAAACATTGCTGCCGCTCTCAATGTTCTATGTGCTGGCGGCAGTCTATCCATTGATTCTTGCTTACGCCATCCGTTCGCTGCGCTTAGTGGATCGCTTGCAAGAGACATTGGAGTTACGCGGTCTAGCATTGAAACAGCAACGCGAGACGGCAGAAGAACTGCTCCAGACCAACCAAAAGTTGCAGCAGACAAGCGAGGAACTATTGCAGAGCAATCAGCAACTCCAGAAGGCAACCTCGCTTTTACTGCATGCTGACGCCCATCTGCGCTCACTGCTCTCCCAGCGCATTCACGATCAACCGAAGCAGCAGGCACTCCGTATTCGTTCCTTGCTGGCATATTGGCAGCATAAAGTGCATCGAGAAGCAGAACAGAACCAGGCGGGCAAAGTGACGGCACAACCGCTGCTCGATGCACTTGCTAAAATGCGTGGTATCAGTGAAGAGCTAGAAAGTGATTTGCGCGGATTACAGTTGCTGGTCGAAGATGTGTACCAGCGGCGGAGCCTGGGATTGAAATTGCACCTGGAAAAGTTGATTCGTGAAGACCTGCCCGCGCTACACCCTGAAACACAACTGGTCGTGAGAATGGATTTGTGGGCGTTAGATCCATTAAGTAATACACTGGAACAGACGCCCGAGGGAGAAAAGATTGCGGAAGCGGTCTCCTATATCGTAACACAAGCACTGCTGAATATTTACAATCATGCGAAAGCAACAACAGCCCAGGTGCAAACGCTTAGACAGGGGCCGTTTCTGGAAGTGCTGATACACGATAATGGACGCGGATTCGATACGGAACATATTGCACCCGAAAAGACGAGCCTGTTCAAAGCACGCCTGAAGGCGCAAGAGGCTGGTGGCACATTGATGATGAGCTCAATTGTGTATCCCCAGCCACAGCATGGTACAACGATTATGCTGCGTCTTCCCTTGCCATATCTCTATAGTGAGCCGGTGCGTAGGACGAAAACGCTACCATTACTAGAGTCAGACATGCAAGAGATTCCCTAAACGCGTTATCTCACTCGCGCAAACCAGCATATGCCTCATATGCATGTGCAAGCAGGACGCGTCTGCCGGGATCGCCGGGAGCCCCATAGATGGCGAAGAAGGTATAGAGTTCGCTCACGAGATTTTCTACCGGCCCGATATTGGGTCCCCCTTTCGCGTTCAGGAAGCCCATACGCAAGGCAATATCGTCATTGCTCAAGCCCTGCGCGATAAAGGATGCACATTCTTCCTGGCGTGGCGTGAGACGCTGCCCTTGCAATCGTTTGAGCAGATAACTGAGCACTTCCGCATCAACGAAGGTTTCGTTGTGATGAACAACCGTCGCAGCAATCTGCTCAAGGTAGTCTGGTGCCATATTTTTGAACAGCGCATAGCCATGTAAGCCGCGTTTTTTACTCGTACGCCTACTTGTACTGCTTACATTGCGTGGAGTACCACGCCGAGTATATTCGTGACGAAACACTTCCGCAGCCAGTGTCCAACTGGAGTCTTGCGTATAGATCACAATACGTACATCGGGGGCAATTTCCAGAAGTGCGCGCCCCAGTTCGATGCCATTATTGCTACCTAGCCGCAGATCAGAGAACACCAGCCAACCTCTGAGCGTCGGATTACTCGTTTGCTGCTGCACAGTCGTTTCCAACAACTGTAAAGCACTCTCGCTATCACCCACCTGTCCATAAAGGAAAAGCTGCGAGGTCTCCTCTACAAACGCACAAACACCGCGCCGCTTGATAAGTGTATCGTCGATGACGATTACTGGTATCTGTTCATTCATCATAATCTATAGTATATGGGTTACATATCTTGCAATGCAATAGCTCATTGACTGCTTTTATCACCTCTTACGAGTCTTTGAGTTTCCGATTGCTATACTCAGCGGGTGCGAAGAACACCAGTATGCTTAAATCCTCGGTGATGGTGTGAAAACGGTGATCCATCAGCGCGGGTACGAAGATCAGTGTCCCCGGTTCAACCGCGATCTGCTCGTCTCCAAGCAAAAACTGTGAACGGCCCTGTACAATATAGTATAGTTCATCCTCTGTATGCGGTTCTTGTGGGTCGGTGTTTCCCGCCACGAGCTGGTAGAGTCCCGCACTCATGGCGGGCACCTGCAAAAATTCGTGATACAGTTGCCCCGCTTGTTCGCGTTCGGCAACTAATTGTGCCAGCGTAAACGCTTTCGCCTGTGTCATTACTCATCTCCTATACAATGGGGAATTTTATCGATAGAGGACGTATTAGCACCTATTTAAGTTGCTCTCCTTCACGCGCCGATAGCTATTTTTGCTTTACATAGCAAAACTGTTAGAGATAGTATATCGCATTTCGTTTTTGCTCAGAGCTGTTGCAAAGTCGGCTCTACCAATCATGCAACCTTCGTAGGGACCAGCTTGAGCGCGTCCAATACGCATCAAGTTAAGAATGGATGGGTTACAGGCTCGCCCGTTTCCGTAGGGGCGGGAGAGGTGCTGGGAGGCGGGGTGGACCCTTGGGTCGCCCGTGGGGTGGGGCAAACACTCCGAAAAAGGGAATGTTCCCCCGGCACGGGCGACCCAGAGGGTCCACCCCTCCCCACATCGTCCTCTCCCGCCCCTACGGAAAC
>JBBPYR010000131.1:0-8991 GCA_038199755.1 Ktedonobacterales bacterium
GGTGGGGAAAACGCCCCGAAAAGGCACGGTTCCCCAGGCACGGGCGACCCAGAGGGTCCCATCCCCTCATCATCCGCCTCCCCCGCCCCTACGGAAACCTGAGCCGTTCGCTTAGGTTGATGCGTATGGGACGCGATAAATCTGGTCCCTACAGCGGTTCCCTCCCATCGTTACCCGTTTCATTCGTTCATCAGCATAATCTGGTCCCTACGGAAGGTAGGGATTAGATTATGATAACAGTTGGTGTGCTTACTATTAGCGATGGAGCCTCAAAGGGAGAGCGACAGGACACAAGCGGCGAAAATATCCGCACTCTGGTCGCACAAATACCGGACGCCGTGATTAGCGCGGGCGCGATTATCCCCGACGAGCAAGAGCAGATCGCGGCAGTGTTGCGCGAGTGGAGCGATGACAAACATCTCAACCTCGTGCTCACCACGGGCGGCACCGGGCTGGCCCCTCGCGACGTGACACCCGAGGCAACGCTAGCAGTCATTGAGCGGGCCGCGCCCGGCATCGCCGAAGCCATGCGCGCCATCAGCCTGCAATACACACGCATGGCCATGCTCTCACGAGGTGTCGCTGGCGTGCGTGGTCGCACCCTGATCGTCAATCTGCCAGGCAGCCCCAAAGCCGTCAAAGAATGCCTGGAATACATCCTGCCCGTCCTGCCCCACGCCATTAACTTGCTCACCGAGGGGCCACGTCAACATTAACCACGGTTTTAGATAGGGGTCGGTTTGCATTCTATTGCGCGTAACCCTGATGCGTTGGTGTGTCAGCTTCGGCAGTACTTCTTGACGAACGAGGTATTCTATGATGTCGCGTTTCGTACTGGATTGGACAAACGTCTCTCCACGCTTTCAGCTAATTGGACACATGATCTATGGTTGCAAAAAATGCTGGCACGTCATCGTGTGAGCACCCAGATTGCAACCCTCGCACGACCCTATTTCGCGCAATAGGCTATACCGCCCAACCAACCTCATGCAGCAGCGAAGCGCGCTACAGGCATCGTAGGGGCGACATTTATGACGCCCTTGCAGGGGCCTGTAGCGCGCTTCGCTGCTGCGTGTGTGATCCTTAATCCTCTCCCTGCGATTTGGTGTAGCCGGGTTCGCCGTTAAATTCTTGCAGTTTCTCAAGGTGTGACCAGTTGTGCTGCGTGGCAATGCGCTGCACAAGGTTCAAGATCGCGGCGTCAACCTGCTGGTTGGAGTAGCTAGCCGTGTCATCCTTGAACATGAAGCGAGCACAGTACTGGTCGATGTAGTCGGTGATTGCTCCCGTCATGGGATACACTTTGGTGCCGCGATTCGCCAGAATTTTGAATTGCAAGGGCGTGTCAGTGGTGAGTTGCTCGATGCTGGGTCCAAGCTCATTGGGTTGCAGCGGCGATTCGAGGAAGACATCGACGCCGACAACGCGGCGTGTGCCAACATGCACGAAATCGGGACGCGAGTCAACATGTGGCATCTTGAGTGGCGTACGTTCGCGCACCTTCCAATCGTGTGGCTGCTTGCCCAGATTGGCAATAATCGCTTCTGTGAAGGCACTGGTGGATGTGCCCTTCTGATCGCCCACCACGTCACGGGTGAGGATGCCGGACTCTAGTGTGACCAGCACAGCGTTCTCGATGGCGTTCGCCGCATCGAACTCGTGCAGGTGGCGCAGCATCATGATGGCCGACATAATCATGGCCGTCGGATTGATGACATTTTTGCCCGCGTATTTGGGGGCGGAACCATGCACCGCCTCAAAGATGGCAACTTCGTTCCCCAGGTTAGAGGATGGTGCGAAGCCGAGACCACCGACCAGGCCCGATGACAGGTCGCTGATAATGTCGCCGTTCATATTGGTGGTGACAATCACATCGAACTGCTCCGGCTTCTTGACCAACTGGTGGGCGCAGTTATCGATGATGATATGATACGCCTGAATATCGGGATACTCTTTTGCCACCTCTTCAAAAGTGCGTTTGAGCATGCCCTCGGTAAACTTCATGATGTTGGCTTTGGTCGCACAATGCACGGTTTTGCGTCCCTCGGAACGGGCGAACTCGAAAGCGAGGCGCACAATCTTTTCGCTACCCATGCGTGAAATCAACTTGAGACATTCGGCCACGCCGGGGGTTTGCATATATTCAATACCAGCATACAGGTCTTCCACGTTTTCGCGCACAACCACAAGATCAATGCCACGCCCGCTAAAAGGCGTCTTGACCCCTGGCACTTCGCGCACGGGGCGAATGTTGGCGTAGGTCTCGAAGAGTTTACGCAGCGTGACATTCGCGCTTTTCTCGCCATAGCCGATGGGCGTGCCCAGCGGTCCCTTGAGGACAATACGTGTTTTGCGGACAGACTCGATGGTTTCTGGCAAGACGCCAGAGGGAACGCCCTGCCTAAAGACGCTTTCACCCGCGTAGCGTTCTTCCCACTCAATCGCGGCACCTGTGGCCTCAATGATGTGCTGGGCTGACCGCACTACTTCTGGTCCAATCCCATCACCTGGAATGACCGTGACAAGTTTTTTCCCTGATGGAGTTACGTACATATTCCTTACTCACTTTGTTGTTTTTGACTACTGTCTGATAGGGGCATGTTCTCTCTATGCTGAAAGCTGGGGGAAGCTAGCCCTGAGAATGTTGCTTACAACCAGTAGGGATGTCCCTTGTGGGCATCCCTACTGGTTACATTTAATTGGAAATATAGGTGTACAGAGCCAGATAATCACATCGTTTGGTTAGCTAGCTACAAGCATTGTATCACACCCTGTAATTGTCTTCCTATACACTAGGAGACACGAGAGTCTTCATCTCATTGCGGCCTACGCGCCGCTTCTGGGGTCGCGGTCAACCAGGGTGAGTTTGCCGGTGTTGATATCAATGACGAAGCCGTTAATGGGAATGCGTGGCAGGTAGGGGCTGTTGCGAATAACCTCGACCACCTCGTGAACGTTCACATGAACGTCGTTAAAGGCACCGAGCCAGCGCACGAGGCCATTGATGTCGCCCAGGTGTTCTTGCTCGATCAGCTTTTGCGGGTCTACCCCCAATGCCTGCATCGAGGCGGTAAGGGCAGTAGGGTTAGCGTGGGCTAGGCCGCACTCGGTATGGCCGATGACCATGACCTTTCGCACACCTAGCAGGTAAATGGCACCGGCTAGCGAGCGAATCAGATCGTTGCTCGCGCCTGGACGGTCGGGTTCAGAAATAGTGGCTCCGGCAGTACGCAGCTCCACGACATCGCCGCGCTCCAACTCCAGGGCATCTTCAAACATGTTGACGAGGCGACAATCCATGCAGGTGACGACCGCCATCCGTTTGCGTGGTGTATGGCCGACATGTGACAATGCGCTATGGGTACTCAGGAAATGCTCGTTTTTCAGCAATAGTTCTTCGGGCATATGTCTATCCTACTTTCTTCTCTATTCACATTTTGATGGTTTCCTCTGCAAGTCTAGCATAGGCTGAGCCCACCGTAAAGTAGGGGTGGAGCGTCATGATGGAATATGAACGAAATACTCTTGGAATGATGCAAACCGCTGTAGGGACGCGCTCAAGCTGGTCCCTACAGCATCTTGTTGATTACCATGTTCATTTGTTAACCTCCATCATGACGCCCAATGTTTCCCTATTCATGTAACCATTTTTTGTGCTACAGTGGGAAAACGCAATATTGCATATCAGCATCACAGCATCATAAGGAGTACTCATATCCATGGCATTTGAACAGCAGCAGGGTGGCGACACGTTCGCCCCTCTCTATCCGCATCAGTTTATGGTATTGACCACCTTTCGCAAGAATGGCAATGCCGTCCCCACAACGGTATGGTTCGCGCACGATAACGGCAAACTGTACGTCACAACCTCCGCAAATGCGGGCAAGCTCAAACGTGTTCACAACAATGGCCACGTCTTGCTGGCACCCAGTGACCGCGTGGGCAACGTGCAGGGCGATAGCATCACGGCACATGCTCATGAAGTGTCGCCAGAGGAGCACGAACGCGCCCAGAACATTCTCAGGGGCAAGTATGGAGCACAGTTTGACGAGATCCTCAGGAACCCAAGAGTGCCCGGAAACGCAAGAACCTACATTGAGATAGAAGGAGTATGATAATGCATATGAGGAGCACAACCGCTGGTTGTGCTCCTCATATGCATTATCATACTCCTTTTATTTTATGCGTGCTTCCAGGGCTCCCACCTGCTCTTTGAGCTTGCGGTTCTCCTGACGCATCTCGTCGAGGTCTTTACGCATGTCTTTAATTTGCACGTTCTCTTTGCCGCTTGAGCGCAGATCATAGGCGGCGAGACGCATACGCCGTTGCACTGAGGACTCCAGTTCGCGGCTGGCAGCTTTCTCTAGCACACCGGCAGCACGCTTCTCGCCGAGCGTAGCCAGAGCCAAAGCTGCGGTCCCGCGCACTGGCGACCAGCTATCATGCTCTAGTGCGGCCAGCAGAGCCATGACTGCCCGTTGGCGTGCCTCTTCACTGAAGCGGTACTTGTTGTTGCCAATACCCCACAGACCGGCAGTTGCGGCATTACGCAGTGTGGGAGCATTGTTGGCATTGTTGACATAGCCCGCCATGATATCCACAACGCGATCTTCGCCCGTGGCGGCAAGGCCGTTGAAGATGCCGCGCTGCACGATGTCATACAGTGAGGGCCGTTCGATCAGACTAGTGAGGGTTTCTACCGCTCCCTCTGTGCGCGTTTTGCCCAGAGCCTGGGCCGCCGCGGACTCGACGCGATAGCTGATATCGCCCTTTTCGAGCAGGTTGCGCAGGGCCTCGGCTGAGCGTTGAGCCAGTTCTGTCTGTTGCGGTGCCTGGAATTTGCCCAGTGCATTGACGATGGCCGCACGGACACGCGAGAATTGTTTCGCATCCAGCGTGGGTAGCGTTTGCAACAATACAGCTTGCGCCTTCTCCGAGCCCATCGTTCCCAATGCCTCGGCGACCTCGGCGCGTACCGCCCAGAAGGGGTCGTTGTTGAGGGCATTCGTAAGGGCCTTCAGACTCTCATCATCGTCTTTCTTGCCCAGTTCCCCTGCCGCCTCGATGCGTCCTAGACTATCGGGGTCGTGGGCGAGTTGGTAGCGCAGCATCTTGCTGGAACGCTCGAACGTGAGCGATTTGAGCAGGTTGTCATTGGGGTCGAAGCGCACTAGCAAGGGCTCGCGTTCGAGTGGCAGGTAGAAACTCTGCTCCACCTGTCCATCCTCGCCCACCAGCACGCGCAGAAAGACGGTGCGTGTCTCGCTCGTGTGCTCATCTTTTGCCGCCTCGTCCGAGGTGGGAACAGTGAAGAGCAGGTCAACTGGCGTCACAAAGCAGGGCGTCAACTCATCAACCTTCTGCGTCTGCTTGATTTTGACCTTCGCCATTTTGTGCTCGCCATCCCACGAATAGCTAACCTCGAAGGCGGGATAGCCACCGCTATACACCCATTGCTGGAAGAACTGCGCCATGCTGCGACCAGTCACCTCTTCCAGCGTGCGTTCGAGGTCGGCGGTGATGACCTCTTTTTCGCGGAAGCGGCGGATATAGGTGTTGATGCCGCGTTTGAAGGCGGTTTCGCCCAACTGGTGACGCAGCATGTGCAGCACCCAGGCACCCTTACCATACATGTGACCATCGAACAGTTCAAAGCCGTCGTCATGAAAAACATAGTAGACAATGGGGCGGCGATAGTGATTATCTTCGCCCTGATACCAGTTGCGTGTGTTCCGCATGGAGTATTTGAACTCGTCATCGCCCTTGTCATGCTGAGCCCACATCTCTTCAAAGTAGGTGGCGAAACCCTCGTTCAGCCAGCCATTTGACCAGTCGCGACAGGTAATCAGGTCGCCGAACCACTGGTGAGCCAGTTCATGGGCTACGACCGATACCGCATCCATATCCAGGTCGCCGCGCTCATCGGGTAGCAAGGAAAAGCTATGGGTGGTGGCCGTGGTATGTTCCATCGCACCCGTATACAGCTCAACCACTGTCTGGTCGTATTTATCGTAGGGATATTCAACGCCGGTAAACTCGGAGAAGAAGCGCATCATCTGTGGCGTCTTGTCGAATAAGAAGTGGGCGTCACTCTGGCGATCCTTACGCACGAAGTAGCGCACGGGCTTACCATTATAGCTGTCTTCGATCATGGCAAAGTCTGCCACGACGAGCGAGATGAGGTAGGCCGCGTGGGGAATATCGTGGCGCCAGTGGTGCGTTTTGGTGTCGCCGTTATCGCTCACGCTGAGCAGGTTGCCATTGGAGACGGTCAGGAAACGTGCTGGCACGGTCACGATAATCTCTGTGGTGGCACGGTCATTGGGTGAGTCATGGCAGGGGAACCAGTGGCTATGATAGCGCGGCTGCCCGAAGGTCCACGCCTGCTCTGGACGCGTCGGGTCCTCTGCGGCTGGCTTGATGAAGTGCAAGCCGGTCCGTGGTTTGGCATGATAGCTGACCGCGACCGTAAAGCGTTCACCGTGGCGATAGGGCCGATCAAGCGTCACGATCAGCGTCTTGTCGCTGCTCGTGAATGCCAACTTCGTGCCATCTTCCAGCGTGACCTGCTCGATATCCAATTCTACAGCGTCAAAGCTAATAGACTGTAACTCGTCATAGAGCGCGCTAAAGCTGGTGTAGACGGTGCCGCTGATCGTCTCTTGCTCAAAGTCCAGTGCGATCTCTAGCTTGACATGTTTCACGTCAGCAGGACGATCGGGGGCATAATGTACAGAGTCATCGGGCAGTTCAAAGGAGCGGGCCTTTGGCGAGGGCTCGCTCACTAGTTCGTTGAGGAAGAACAAACCATAACCATCACCGAGGTCTATGGAGTGTCTACGATTGCAACAATGCATGGGGGAAACCAATCCTCTCTAAAATGATGTATAAACTGGCTGCTACCATTGTACGCTATATGTCTAGATTTTTAGCGCATCGCTCTGAAGTTACCTTCTTACAACGTAGCTATAGGCTATGCGTATATGGAGTGAACGATATGGGCGTCTTCAAGAAAATGTCCTATTGTATGATATATATGCTAGAGAAAGGCCTTTTAAATGTATGCGTACGAAACCGGCTCGCATTAATCGTTTTTCGCAAATGGTGCGTGCGTGGCGCATCTCATATCTCCTGCTAAACACCATCTGGATTATCTATCGAGAGCGCCAGCGTGTCGTCAAGGCGCGTGAACGCGGCAACTATGATGTCCATCCTAACGTGGGGGTGTTGGTAAAGGTTCTGGTCAATTTCCGCAAGACCGCCCTGCAACTCGGTGTCTTGATGATTAAACTGGGGCAATTCCTCAGTTCACGCGCCGACCTGCTTCCTGAACAGGCTCTGGAAGTCCTCAGTGCGCTCCAAGACGAAGTGCCGCCCGCGCCCTTTGAGCACGTGGTGTATGTCATCGAGTCGGAATTGGGCAAGCCCGTTGATACCCTCTTCACCTCGCTGGACCCTCAATGTACCGCCGCCGCCTCACTGGGACAGGTGCATAAGGCCACCCTTGCCTCGAATGGTGCCACCGTTGCGGTCAAGGTGCAGCGTCCCAATGTCGAGCAACTTGTAGCCAGCGATCTGAGCACGCTCCGTTTTGTCATCTGGGTTATCATGCGCTTCATGGATAACAACCTGATTGACTTAGTGGGCTTCTATCGTGAGTTTCGGCGTACCGTCTATGAAGAGATCGATTATGTACGCGAGGCCGAAAATGCCAAACGTTTCCGCGATATGTTTAAGGATGACGATACCATCTATATTCCCCATGTTTATGAAGAATATATCTCTAAGCGGGTACTGGTTATGGAATGGGTCGATGGCATCAAGATCAACGACTACCAGAAGCTTGAGGCGGCAGGTCTTGACCGCCTGGAGGTTGCTAAACGCACGGTCAAGGCTTACTTCTATCAATTCTTCACCGCTGGTTTCTTCCACGCCGATCCCCATCCTGGCAACATCTTTGTCAAGAAGGGACCCGTCACGGTAGACAATCCAGATGCAACAGGTAACCCGATTATCACCTTTATTGATTTCGGCATGGTTGGCACTATTAATCGCGGCATGAAAAAATCGCTCAAAGACCTCTTCCTCAGCTTCCTGACGCGTGATTCACGTGCGCTCGTCACCGCCCTTGAACGCCTCGGCTTCATCGGTGAGGGGGCAAATATGATCTCAATCGAGCGTGGCATGGGCTTGATGATGGAGAATTACTTTGGTATGACGCTCGGCGAGGCACGCGAACTGGAGATGCCTAACGTGGCGCAGGATGTCGAAAACCTGCTCTACGGCCAGCCCTTCCAGATACCCGCGCAATTCGCCTTCACCGGACGTGCGGTCAGCACCTTAGTGGGCGTCTCGACTGGATTAGCACCTGAGTTCAACTTTGTCGAAGTTGCCACGCCCTATGCCCGCACCTTTCTGGGCCTTGGCACCGAAAATATTGGCCAGACGATACAACAGGTGCTTAGCCAACTGCTCGACACGGGCCGCATCCTGCTCTCCCTGCCAAAAGAATTGCAACAGGTCATCACCAAAATCGAAGCGGGCCAACTCGAAGTGCGCTTGGCCAGCACCGATCCCCGCGACCTGATCCGTTTCCGTAGCCGTCGCAGCCGTACCAGAGGTGGGGGTGGGGCGCGCACGAGCATTGGCAGTACCCGTGGATATGGCGGCAACGGCCTCTCATGGGCGGTCATCTTCGTCGCCTCACTTGCGGCGGGCATCTTTCTCATGAACAACTCCCATCTCATGCTCCCCGGCTGGCTCTGTTTCGGTCTGGCAGGCATAATTGTGCTCGGCTTACTCTTCCGTGGCTAAAGAACATAACATTTGGCCTGCCATAAAGGTGTCACCACGCACCCGGTGCGTGGTGACACCGTTATGGCAGGCCAAATGCCAAGAACCGGAGAGTTATGCGCGGCCCAGTATCTGCGTCATCGCTGTGGCGAGTTCTGTCGTGCAGTCGTTGGGTACCGTGTGCCGCCCCCACGCTAC
>JBBPYR010000132.1:0-11424 GCA_038199755.1 Ktedonobacterales bacterium
CGGGTAGTAGATTCCCATGATAAAGGTGTATGACGTGTTCTAATGCTTGTCGCGTAGCTGCGTTATCCTGGGTATGTCGTGCTTGCTCGGCCTCGGCCACTGCCTGCTCAAGCTCCAAGGTATCAAGCGTCCAGGGGGCTATATCGTTTGTTGGCTGCCAGTGTAAACGGTGCTTGTCGGCATGGATGTAGCGATCTGCATCCGGCAGTGCTTGGCGCAGTTGATACAGCAATTTGCGCAGATTGGTATGCGCCTGGGCTTCCGTCGAATCGGGCCAGAGCAGAAAGGCCAGATGAGAGCGGTCCTGAGGTACGTTTTGGTGTAGGACGAGGTAGGCGAGTAGGGATTGCAACCGGGGAAGTGTGACTGTGGTGATGGGGGTATCATCTGACTTCAATAGGAAGTCGCCTAGTAGATTGATGTGGAGGGTTGGCATCACCAGAAGGTTTCCTTTTTTAAATCCTCTTTTGTTCACTTCAGCTTATACTATAAGACAAAACCCGCCTTTTGTAAATCTTTTGCAATGGCTGAATATTCCATCCTATCGTGGTGCAGGAACTGCACCACGCGTTCACACACCACGATAGGATGGAATATCTCTACTTCATGGCGGCGATAAGGTCGGGTATGAGTTTTGCGGCGTTGGGGGTGCCCAGGCCGGTGGCCGCGTCCCATCCTGCGACGGCAGCATAGCCTGGAACATGCACCACTTGGTTGGTGTTATCGCCAAGGGTGATGTCGCGGAAGTCACTGGCATAGCTGGATGAGTTGGCAAGCTTGTAGAGGGCAGGGTTGATGAAACCGAGAGGGTGTCCCGCCATCTGATTCGCGATTGCCATCATGCCTGACCAGACAGGGGCCGCCGCGCTGGTGCCGCCAATCAATGTCCATTGTCCACTGACGTAGTCGGCTAATACGGTGCTGGGATCAGCGGCAGCGGCGACATCAGGTACGCCACGGCGATTGTTGAACTGGCTCTTCGTAGCGGTGGGTAGCGTTTGTTGATAGCTGGGAGTGGAGAAGAAACGGCTAAAACCGCCGCCACTGGCATCTCCACCAGAGTTCCAGACGCTTTCATTAAACATATTGTCGCTGCTACGCAGTAGCCGTGTGCCGCCTACCGCAGTGACCCAGGGATCATCACCGGGAAAACTGGTCGTCTGTACATGGGCCAACTGCTTCGCGTGCAAATCGATATAATCGGTCGAGCCGTTATCGCCGGAGGACGAGAGGTAGGTCATACCTTGTTGGGTGGTGGCTTGTTGATAAAAGCTATCCCATTGCTTGACCTGTTGTGGGCCAGCCGGGTCGATGTTCGCTTGCAGCGTGAGCTCCGAGACACCCCAGCTTTGCGAGACAATATTTCCTAGCTTATGATCGATGACATACTGCTCGAGCTTGAGAAATTCGGGTAGGCCAATGGTACCCTCGGTTTCCGCGACGGGACTGGTCAACACGATAATCTGCGCATCGGGGGCGATGGCGTGGATGACCTCTACATCTAAGGTGGTTTCTCCTACCCAGCCGCCTTGCTGATTATCAGGGTCCGAAATCGGCTCATTGAGTGGTGAAATGATTTGGAGCTTAATAGGGGGTAAGCCGAATTGTTTGTCATAAACATCCAGGTCTGCTTGCAGCGTTGGGCTGCCAAACGAGACAATATCAATTACCGTTTGTCCCTTCCCTGTAAAGCCCTGCTCAAAGAGTGATTCGACGCCATAGGCAACCCTGAACGCGTGCGGTGTGTAGCAGCCAGGCTCATTGCTGAGTGATATGGGGCAGACATCGGCAGCTGTACTTGCAGGTGTAGATGTGGGGATAGCAGTTTGCGTTGGTTTAGCTGTGGATGTCGGTTGCGCCGCTGGGTTAGTAAAGCTCCCTGGGCTGCAAGCGGTGAACAACACGAGTAGCAGCAGTAACGGAATGGATAAACGGGCGTAGTTCTTCCTGTTTTCTTTCGCTACAATGAACGGTAAACGAGTAGGTCGTAATAGCATATGCACCAGTTTCCTCTTGTATTTCGGTCCTTAATGATGTAATGTAACTCCGATTATACACTAAACAACCCCTCTGTATATAGTAAAAGAGAGAGAAACCATATGTCATTGCAACCACCATTAAGTACGTATGATCCTCTGGTGACGATTTCAGATATGAGCGCAATTCAACAACTTGGCGATGCTGCCTTGCTGGGAAACTGGTTTGTCTTCCTCAAGACAGAGTGGTTGGCCCGTTCAGGGATGACGCAGTTGCTTGCCGCCACTGGCTTGTCGGAGCAGCTTGCACGCCCAATCGTGCTCTTTCGTGGCAATGAGACATTGACACTACCAGGGGTAAAAATTGCCCCCACCTCGTTACCACGTCCAATACTGGTTTCGCTGACCTGCGATAAAGCATTGTATCGTGCGCGACGTGATACTATTCGCCTGCTCGTTGCCGCGCCACAGCATGCTAAGACAGAATTGCGTTTAGTGTTGATGCTGAGTGGCAGCCCTTATGCCGATTATCCAGTGCTGCTTGATGAGTATGGCTTACGCCTATGGTCTATGCGTGACTTGCCCGAGGGCGAATATGTGGCGAAGCTACAAGGCGTGGAGGTGGACGAGTGCCGCTTTGAGGTCGCGGAATATCGGCTTGCTGCTTTGAACGCGGACCTGCTTGAGCAGCACTTGCACGGAGATACATTGCGCTATGTGTTGTCCGTCACCGCCTTTAACCAGCCCTATACCGACGCAGTTGAAGTTGAATTGCAAGTACGTGGGCAGCGCGTTGGTGAACGCTCGAAGTTGCGTTGCGATCATGAGGGACGGTGCCATGGCGCGATCAAGTTAGCGGGTGATGGCGTGCATACGCTCAATGTGATAGCGGGAGAGCGCACTGCCACGGTCGTGCTGAAAGGGGCCGAGCAACAACGGCGTGAGACACTGATCGTGAGTGAATTGGGCGAGGCTCGTCTCTTAAGTATGTTGCCCATGCCACAATCAAATGCCTGTCGTGGTATGTATATTAGTCGCGGCGCAAGCAACAATGAGCCATTGCTTGTACGGCGCGTGATTGGGTCAGAGGTAGAGATTATTGCGCGTACTGCTATTGAACTGGTGCGAACCGTGGTGGTGGACCCAACGCGAGGCACGAGCGAAGAACAGTATCACGAGCAGGTAAAAGCTGAACAGGTGTTGCGCCTGCCCATTCCACAACCCTATGGGGTGATTTTGATCGGTGCCTTTGTTGCTGGTGAAGCCTGGGAAGGCTGGTGCGCCGTGCTCCACCCCTCTGATATTCGTTTGGAGTGTGAGGCACCGAAGGAAGCAAAACCAGGCAGCCGTATCGCTATCACCATCAAAACTGGGCAGGCTGAGCGTGCCATTCCGGTACAGCTTATCGTCAAGGATCAGCGTTTGCTCGCACCGAGCGATCCCCAAGTGGAGTTTGCCGCGGCCATCAAAAAGAATCTTACTGTATGGCATGAGAGTGCGGTAACAGGCAAAATTGAACGGCTGTTGATGAATGTACAGGCACCATTTTACGCGATGACGTATGGAGCAATGCCTGCTCCGCCGCCAATGACTATGGCTACTATGCCCATGATGTCACCAGGGGCACCACCACAGCAAGCGGCACCAGAACGCGGTAGGTCACCGTTACAACGCTTTATGCCACGGGTAACGGGCCAGATGGCAGCTGTAAGCTCGTCGTCGCTGGTGCGGCAAGAAGCGGCACCGCTAGCAGCAGCGGCACCAGTGGCAGCACCAGAACCAGTAGCGCAATTGGCGAAAGTGCGTATGCAATTTCCGGAAATTATTCATAACAGTATTGTGTCTGTACGGGGCGAGGCAACGGTCGAGGTAACGTTGGGCGATAGCCTGACCCTCTACACCGTCGAAGCCTTTGCGCTTGCAACGGAAACATTGGATTGGCAGCGCACCGAGACAACAATTCAAGCTGTGCAGCCTGTCTATGGTGAAATGACTGTCTCGCCCTTCGTTTTCCCTGGTGACGCAGTGATGGGACGATTGGACGTGGGAGCGGCCTCGGGTGCCGCAATTGCCGAGGTTCGCTATGATGATGAGGTGCTGCCATTGTTCTTTGAGAATGGCACACCCGTTACTCCCGGCTTGCCCATTCCGTCTGGCTCTGTCTTACGCTTTCCTGTGCGTCCAGGCATGTTTACCGCGATGGTGCGTGATGCTCGTAAGGGTGGTGTCGATGTGAGTGAACGCTATGTCACGGCACCCGGCCAATTGCGCCATATCATGCGTCGCACACGTCTGCTCAATCCTGGTGAAGAGGTGACGGTGCAAGAAGTGGGTGTGCTGGAGTTAAAACCGCTGCCAGGCTTAGAGCAACCCTTCCAGGCCTTTGTCGAGGGGGTTGCCATGTATCCCTATGGTTGTATTGAGCAAACCTCGGCGAAATTTATGGCTATGTATACTGGCTATATCACCAACCAGAACAATGGGGAGATCGCGCAAGAGTATGAGGCCGCGCTGGTGGTGTGGTACAAACGCTTAGAAAGTATGTATCTGCCCAAAAGTGGTTTCTGTTTCTATCCACCTGCCGAGGGCGGTGCGCGCAAACCTGACACTCACTATGCTCCTCTCGCTGTCAAACGCTTGCTAAGTTTGCCGACAGCTGAGCATGTGGGTTTGCAGCAACGCTCCATTCATGAAATGCTCACTGCTATTCATGCTATGACCCAGGACGCGGCCTCTTACTATAAGATTGAGTCGCCACCCAGAAATGTGTCCGATTGTCATGCCGCCTATCAGGTGATTATCTCTGACAAGGCGAAACCTCGTGAGAAAGCGAAGGCTGCCGCGTTTGCGCGCTCACGCCTGAAGGAACACAATGGTCAGACCTATGTCGAGATGCCAAGCAATCAGGCTTCTTATCGGCTGTGGGACAAGTCGGTGGCGACACGCGAGGAGACGGCGTATGCAGCGGCAGCTCTCTTCGCTACGAGGGAACCGGCGAATCTGCCCAGAGCTATCGCTGCGACGAATTACATTACTCGTCAGATGAATGAGGAAAATCGTCTGTATAGCACGGTGGATAGCGCGGCGGCCCTGTCGTTGCTGATCGAACTGCGTCATACTGGACTGGTCACGAACGGGGATGCGGGCAAAGTGCTGCTCAATGGGCGCGAATATTCTTTACGGGAAGCACTGAGCTATGATGGAAAGGTGGAATCTGTCCGTTGCGTCGATGGTTTGATTGCAGTGCAGGTAACTTCTGAGGTTGTGGAAAATTGGAGTACTTATAAGGGGCAATTAGCGGTTCAGGTACGTTTAGAAAAGAAAGGGCAGATACAGCAGCGTTTTCATGTGGGCGATGAGTTGGACCTGGTTATCAAAGTGCCACAGTATGAGCCTGGATTGATCGCGCATGTGTGCTTGCCCGATGCCCTTGCACGCATTGTGGGTGGAGGGCAGGTCAAACGCTTTAGCCTGGATTTTTGTGAGAAGAACGAGTTGCGTGTGCCACTCGCGGCCATTGGCTCAACCGTACTGCCAAGCGGAGGGGAAGAAGCAATACAACAGATATTGCTTCACTGGTTTGCCACGGCTGGAAACGGTAAAGAGCAAGCAGGCCAAGAAGATCAGGCTGTGCAACATTGGGCGGTGATTGTCCGCAATATGTTCCGTGAGGAGCAAATAGGCAATCCAGGCTTGTTAGAAGTCATGGTAGAGGCATAAGGGATTTCGCTGTATGGGTGATGTACAAAGAAACATATATGCAAATGTGTGTGCAAATCACCCATACAAGAAAATTTTGAGTAGTCCTATAGTCCTATGCTTTGGCTTGAATGCTTGACCAGTTGGGTCTAAATGGGTACATTCTCTTGTAAGGGTTATACAAGCGAAGTAAAAGCTTGCTATTCAGAGCACCAACGCCGCTCAAGTGCTCTGCAAGGAATCGCTTGCTATATGTTGGGTGTGATGGATATGGAAGTGGGGTCATAGTTTACACTATGCGATATTTTAGGATTAAAGGAAATTTGTATGTCGTCAATGGATAAACGTCAAGAAGCTCCCATTACGGGGCCGCAGGTAGGTGTACGATTCACCCCCATGCCACAAAATCTACAGCAAGTGGGCCAGCAAAGTAAGCCGGATCATCTGTCATTTCCCAATGTGGCATCGCAAGTCCCAATGGTAACGCGACCACTCACAGAGCCTGCTGCGCTTCCCAATGTCACTCGCCAATTACAAGAATATATGCCTACTCCACCAATGGTGACGACGCAAAGCTTGCCAGAGGTACTTTCTAACGTCAAGCCGACGACAACGTCTTCTTTGCGCGAACCCGTTCTCATTCGTGGTCACGGCAAACGCCAGTATCCCGTGCGCCCACCAAAGGGCCGTCGTCTTGTTGTGCATGTGGCCGTGACGGTGCTACTGGCTCTTTGTGTGCTAGTTGCGTTGGTGCTGGTGATTCCTACGGGTGGCGATAATGGAAATGCGCTAGGACATATTTTTCCTCCTATTACCAATCTTATCAATAGTAAAGGCAATAATGCTGGCTTAATCGCGCAGCAGGCGGCGACCGCAACCGCTGTGACGCAAGATGGGTATGATCCTGGCAGTGGGCAGACCTACGCTGGCCTACCAACCGCTCCGGCTGGGTACGCGGGTGCTGGTGGTGCTGGCAACCATTTCTTTTTCGGTCAATGCACCTATTGGGCGAGCATGCGCTATTTCGCACTGACTGGCCACTGGGTGCCCTGGCTGGGTAATGCTTGGCAGTGGGCCGCAGGTGCCAGCGCATCGGGCTGGATTATCTCCGGTGCGCCTCACCTGCATTCCATTATTGTGTTGCAACCGGGAGTACAAGGCGCGGGCTGGTATGGCCATGTGGCCATCGTCGAGCAGATTAACGCCGACGGTTCTGTCTTGACCAGCAATTATAACTGGGCAGGTAACTGGGGCCGCGAAACGTTTGTGACGTTCACGCCCGGCTCAGGCGTGAGTTTTGTGTGGATGCCAGGGTTCTAACGTAATTTAATTTGAACGAAGAGCAGGAGGCAGCAATGCGATGTTTCGCGTTGCTGCCTCCTGCTCTTTGCTCAACTATACCATTGGCAAATGTTCTGCGTAAAGGGTGTCTTGTTCCTCGCGGGGAAAGCGACGTGCCATAATGCGCTTCATTACTGTGCCAATGCGCTTGATGCCCTCTTCTATGTGTGTCTCATCGGGAGAGGCATAGCTAAGGCGAATGAAGTGCTGACCCCCACCATCAACATGAAATGGCTCGCCGAGCACAAAGGCTACCTGCTCATGGGCCGCTTCACGCAGAAGAGTGCGGGCTTGGATATTCCCTGGCAGGCGACACCACAGATGAAAACCCCCCGTGGGTGTGTTGACACGCACACCCACAGGCCAGTGAGTGGCGATGGCGCGCAACATGGTATCGCGCTTCTGGCGGTAGCGTTGGCGTAGTATCTCCAGGTGTTCATCCAGCATGTTGCGTTGTATCAGTTCGGATACCAGCCATTGCCCAAAAGCGTTGGTGTTGAGATCAAATACCTGCTTGTGCAGCGACAGCCGCTCGATCATGGGGGCAGGGGCAGTGAGCCAAGCAACACGCAAGCCAGGGGCGATTGTCTTAGAATAGGTACTCAGGTAGAGCACATTGTCGTGTGTGTCCAGTGCCTTGAGGGGCGGCGGTTCTTTCTCGCCAAAGTAGATCGCGCTATACGAATCGTCTTCTAATATCGGAAGTTGATAGCGGTTCGCCAGTTGGAGCAGGCGACGACGGCGGTCAGGGGAGAGCATTGTCCCCGTTGGATTTTGAAATGTCGGTAGCGTATAGATGAAGCGCGGACGCCTCCGTGCGAGAATGGACTCAAGTAGATCGACGCGCATCCCCTCGCTATCGGTTGGTACGCCGATGACACGTGCTCCCAGTGCGCGAAAGGTTTGAATCGCTCCCAGGTAGGTTGGCACCTCGACTACGACCTCATCACCTGGGGTGAGCAGGAAGCGTGCGACCAGGCCAAGGCCTTGCGTTGAGCCCGAAAGAATGAGGATATGTTGAAAGTCAATGGCGACGCCACGTACACGCATACGTGCCGCGATACCTCGACGCAAGCTTTGCAAGCCCTCTACCGGACAATAGCCAAGAGCTTGTTGCTTGCCCGCTGCCAGTCCTTCTGCGATAATTGTTTGTATAGCTGCACTGGGGAGCAGGTCGGTGGCAGGTGTGCCCGCGGCGAATGATATCACCTCTTTGCGCTCACCCATCGATGCCAGTTCGCTCAGAACACGGGCATCCGGCCCTAAGACTGCGTCCTCTCCGCTGGACAAGCCAAAGAGCCAGGAAGGGTTATCACGCTCAAAATCGCGCTCGTCTTGCATGCTGTAACTGCGCCGTACGATGGTGCCGCGCCCAACATGGCCCTCAATCAATCCTTCGCTGGCAAGCTGATTGTAGGCATTCATCACTGTTGTGCGGTTGACGCCGAGTTCACGTGCCAGAGCGCGTTCCGTGGGCAGGCGTACCCCCTCGGCCAGTTCGCCCGAAAGAATGGCCTCGCGCAGCCCCTGGCAAATCTGACGATAGAGTGGAACCCCGTTTGCACGTTCGAGCTGTAACAACTCACTAATGGGCGTCGTAAAAATCGGCAATGGCTGATGATTGGATGTCTGTTGTCGCATGCGTTTCTCCTGATTGGCCTATATTTTATAGTGTAACCAATCGAAAAGGGGTTAGACAAGGGCCAATTGGTAGGAGGAGAGATGGGCCAATAATATAAATGCTGTTAATATTGACAGGCTTATTCCAATACGGTACACTTGTTCCAGAGCACATCACACAAAAGGAAAGCACAGATGCGAACACAATCAATGGACACTCATCCAGACATAGAGCGGGTGCAGATAGAGATGATCAGGAAAGCTTCTATCTTTAAACGCTTTGAGATAATTGATGCTTGGAGCCAATTCATTATAGAAGCTGCAAAACAGGTAATTAGACGAGAGCATCCCGATATTAGTGAACAAGAGGTTTCATTGTTATTGGTAGAGCGACAATATGGAGCCCCTCTAGCGGCGAGAGTACGTGCAGAGCTAGTACATAGGGAAAAAGATGGATGCAAATCTAAATAAGATTGTTGCAGCGATTACTCCGGTTGTTGCTGTCTTTGAGCGACTCGATATCGATTATTACATTGGTGGATCAGCAGTGAGTTCTCTTTATGGCATTATGAGAGCAACATTTGATGTAGACCTTGTTGCCGATTTGCAGCAACGGCATGTAAAGACTCTCGTGAAATTGCTTGAAGCCGAGTATTATATTGATGAGGATATGATCCGAGATGCTATAAGGCGTAATGGATCATTCAATTTGCTGTATCTAGATACTATGTTTAAAGTTGATGTGTTCGTATTTAAGCCTCGTCCTTTTGATCAGGAAGAAAGTCATAGAACACAGCAAGAGATACTTGTGCCTAATACACGCCCTTTCTACCTCGCCTCGCCAGAGGGTACCATCCTTAACAAATTGGAGTGGTATCGAATGGGTGGTGAGGTGTCGGACCGCCAGTGGAATGATATCCTGGGGGTGCTCAAAGTGCGTGGGAAGACGCTCGACTTCGCCTATCTGCGCAAGTGGGCGGTTGCGCTCAAGGTGACAGATTTATTAGAGCGTGCATTTGAAGATGCAGGGCTTACTGATATCTAACAAGGACAAGAGAAAAGGGCTTGCACCATGCAAGCCCTTTTCTCTTGTCCTTGTTACCCTGTACTTATTTCCCCAACAAGAACGCGAGTAGGCTGTCGGCGGCGGGGCTGGCGAAGCCGAGAATGAACTGGGCGGCAAACGTAATCACGATCAAGGCCGCAGTCGTGAGCGTGATCGAGGTTGTCAGACTGATTGGTGTGAGCAGACGGTCCTGTTTGAGCGGGGCGTCGAAGTACATCACCTTGACGATACGGCCATAGTAGACCAACGAGACAATACTGTTGATCAGGGCGACGATGACCAGCCAGCTTTGGTTCAGGCCCCAGGCAGCGGTGAAGATGAAGATTTTACTCCAGAAACCCGCCATCGGGGGAATACCTGCCAGTGAGAGCAGACAGAGTGCTGTACACGCGCTCAAGAGAGGCGCACGACGACCCAGGCCACGGAAGTCTTCGATCTTCTCGCCACCCGTCAGGTTGGCAAGAGCGATGATGCCAGAGAAGGCTCCCAGATTGGTTATGACGTATACCAGGATGAAGAAGAGCACGGCTGCGTTCCCCGCTGACTTTCCGGAAGCGAAACTGCCGACAAAGCCAACCAGGATGTAGCCCGCTTGCGCGATGCTGGAATAGGCCATCATACGCTTGACGTTGCTCTGTACAGCTGCGACGAAGTTACCGAGCGTCATCGTCAACACCGCGACTATTGAAAAGATGATGACCTGTGAGGTCAAGTTAATCTGCCACAAGCCACCATCAATGAAGACGCGAATCAGGGCGGCGAAGCCTGCTGCCTTGGAGCCGACCGAGAAGAAGGCGGTGGCTGGAGTTGGTGCGCCTTCATAGATATCGGGTGCCCACATGTGGAAGGGGACCGCCGAAATCTTGAAACCGAAGCCTGCCAGGATCAGCACGCCTGCCAATAGCTCTAGCAGGTTGCCCTCGGTACCGATAATGACATTGGTGTGCGTGTGGATACCGCCTTTGATGAGGGCGGCGATACCTGCCAGATCGGTTGTGCCAGACAGACCATAGAGCAGCGCGAAACCATAGAGCAGAATTGCCGAAGACATTGCGCCAAGCAGCACATATTTGACCGCCGCCTCCGCTGACTTCTCGCTTGAGCGAATCAAGCCCGCCATGACATAGAGCGGGATGCTCGTGAGTTCTAGCGAGATATAGATGCTGATCAGTTCAGTAGTGCTCGCCATAAACATCATACCCACCACTGAGAAGAGCATGAGGGTGTAGAACTCTCCATCCGCCTTCACATACTTGCTGACGTAGTTATACGATGCCAGCATCATTACAGCCGCAATCAGCAGGAATGTGAGTTCAAAGAAGATGGCGTACCCATCGATGGTGAGCATATTGAAGAAGGCATGATGAGCCCTGCCATCATTGAGTGTCAATGCCTGCGAGATAGCCAAGCCAATCGGCACGATGAGGCCGATCAAGGCCGTAGCGACAACCGCGATACGGCGACGTGCAAACAGATCAACCCCCATGACTACCAGCGCAAGTAGCGTCAGGCTTAGTTGGGGTGATAGCAGATAGAGATCTGCTGGCTGAATTCCTCCACCCATGAAACATTTCCCTTTCCTTAACGCACTATTGCCGTAGCCGCCTGCATCAATTGGTGCAGACTAGGTGTGATGACGTTAATCAATGGTGTTGGATAGATACCGACGAAGACAATGACCGCCGCGAGCGCGAGTAATGGGATCAGTTCGCGTAGGTTGGC
>JBBPYR010000133.1:0-10441 GCA_038199755.1 Ktedonobacterales bacterium
AGGGAGAGGAGGCGCAAACGGCTATGGGTGATTTGTGGGTTAAAAGTGGGGGCGGCCTTGACGATGGTTCCCTCCGACATGCAGGTCAGCAAAAAAGCCTCCAGCACGGCGGAAAGTTGATTCTTCCCCGATTGACGCGCCATCATCACGGTATAGATGTTGCCCTTTTGCGCGACGATAGAGGAAAGAATAGCTTCGGCGATTTCGCTCTGATAGGGATAGAGGGGACGCCCCAATATAAGCTCGGCGAAGCGAGTAATAGCTGATGGATGAAATTTCATATGGGAAATGGTGTGGATGAGGAGTGGAGAAAAGATTGAATGTAGTTTACAGCGAGAGAAATCAGAAGATTGTTTTACTAAAGCAGATTTTACTGCTTGCTTGTAAGTGTAGCATAGAAAAGTCAGAAAAGCAAGTGGAGTAGAGAGAATGAAAGATTGTTGCATGACGATCCCTTGCGGTCGCCATGCTCATTTGCAAGTAGAGCTAGCCTGTCAACCGTGTGGTTGACAGGCTAGCTCTACTTTATTCCTCCATCTTGCTTCCTACGGGAATGAGGTGGCGGTGAAGGAGGTAACGGTCACAATTGCACTGCTTTGGTCTAGGATACGTAAGCCACAATAGCCGGATAGCAGAGAGCTATCAGTAACGGTCGCCGTCCAACTCGTAGGCTCACTGCTAGCCGTGGCCCATACTTTTGCACTCAATGTCGTACCAGTGACATTAAAGCGTATCGTATAGGAGGTGCCAGCTGACGCGGCAAACGGGACCGTCATTAAGACAGTCGCATTACCACTCACCTTCTTTTGGACGATGAGGCTAGTGCCATCGATATACGCTTTGTACCAGTTGTTGCCATCAGTCCAACGTACAACCGCACCAAGGTTGGTGTTGGAAAAGCTACTGATAGAGCCTGAGAACAATGTCTCCTCATTGACATGGGTTGGACCAAGCACAGCATTATAGCTATTGCCACCACCAGAAAGGCGTCCGGTGTTGCCAGAAATCGAGAAGACGCTACTGGTATTCGCATCTCCCCCCCAAGTTTGACCATCAGAGGACTTACCCCAGAGGGATTGATTGGCCCGCTGGAAGGTATCATGCGCGATAGTCGTACCTTGCCCTGGTGTGGACGTAGCGGTAGCAGTCAAAGTCGCGGTAGCAGTCAAAGTCGCGGTAGCGGTCAAAGTTGCGGTAGGCGATACCACAGTGGTGGCGGTTGTTGTAGGCGAGACACCTACAGTCGGTGATGGATTCCCACCGTTTGTTTGCTTCACTCTGGCAAGTTTGTTGGCAAATTCCTCGTCAAACCAAATGGTGTTATTCGCATCCACATTCAAGCCATCATGCGGATGTGAATTCGAGGTGGGCGTGTTGTAAATGCTGAAAGAGCCACTACCGCTAGCCGGGAACGAGCCATAGGTGCTTTGTAGCGAGTCGTCAAACCAGATGTTGCCAAACCCATCGGAGCTAATGCCAGAGGTGTGGGAGCCACAGTTTGCACAACTCGGCTTATATCCATATTCAGTCACACCATTGGTAGTACCCGGTTGCGCCTGAGTTACTTTTAATTCGCCGATCATGCTGACCCAACCCTCGGACCACCAGATGTTTCCAGTAGCATCAATAGTAATGAGATGCGGTGTGAGGCCACTGGTCGAGCCATTACGAATTTTATATTCCGAGAGCTGGCCCTGAGCAGTATACTCGCCAATGAGGGCAACAGACGAGTTGTTTTCAGTAAACCAGACGTTATTCGCTTTATCTACAGTAATGCCATAAGGAAGACTAGCAGTTGAAGGAGTAGAGATTTCAGTGAACGTTTGAGTGGCAGGGTTAAATTTACCTATTTTATAACCATAGTGTTCAGTAAACCAGACATTCCCATTCCCATCAACTGCCACGCCCCATGGACCAGAGCTGGCCGTAGGAACGGTCCATTGCTGGAACGTGCCAGTGGCAGGGTTAAGCATGCCTAGCGAGTTATTCATAGGCATGGGAAACCACACGCGGCCTTGCTGATCAAAAGCTAAAAAGAGAGGTTGCGCATAACCGGAAGGCAGGTTGTAGGTGCGTATCCAACTATTCGTGTTGGGATTGAACACAACAATCTTCCCCGGTGGTGTGCTATTACCACATTGTGGGCTGGGATCACAGCCCGGCATGGCAACCCACACGTTACCGCTACTATCAAAAGCTGTTCCCCATGGGTCAGAGCCCGCTGGTGGATAGAGATCAGTAGCAGTCAGGGCATTTACTGCCGCATAGCTCGCCTTCACTTGCCCCTGTAAACCAAAGGCCAGTGAAGCACTGCCGACAAGTGTCACCAGTGCGATAAGAGAGAGAAACAACTTTCTTCGTGAGATAGACATAGGGTGTCCTTTTGATTAATCGAAATCGTTGATTAACCGCCCACGTATCCGATCACGTCGCCACCGCCTGTTGTGACAAAGCTGAGGCCAGTCGTATTCCAATACATGGGTCGCTCAGCGACGAAGTAGGCACCGTTAGCTGCCGTCACCGTCATTGAGACTGAATTTGCCGCACTATTAGTTCCGGCGTTAAAAACACGTTGCACCACTGCCGAAATATCCTGCGTATAGCGGCTATTTGCACCGACAGTAAATGTTTGGGTGTTTCTTTGTCCGAGGCCATTCACCATTGTCATAGTGAGCGTCTCAGGCGCATTGGTGGGATTTTGAATCGTGAGCCACTGATTGTAACCAGTGTTGCTATAGCCCTCAGCAAAGCTATAAGCAGTATGAGTGGCGGGTCCAACCTGGCCGATGACATCGGTACCACCAATTGCCGTTGTCACACGACCAGTGGGTATAGTGTGTCTGTAGGTAAAGTACATTTCACGCTGCACCACAATGTTGGCCCCACTAGAAGTCACCTCTACGGACACCTCTGGTGAGGAGCCAACGAAGAGATTATATATATTCACATTCCACAGGATTTGACTCTGTGGGCTGAGAGAAAGGGTATATTTACGGATCGCGCCAGTTTTCGATTTGAGCGCAACAGTCACATTTGCTGTCGTTCTCGCCGGATCAATATTGGCAATCGTCAAGTATTCCTGCGTTGTCGAGGAGGTATACCCCTCGGCAAAGAGCCAATCGTTAGCAAGTGTCGGCACACCAACAATATCGTAGGCACCATACACAGGGGTGCCGCCGACAACCTGCCCTGTAAAGTAGGTGGGTCGCTCGACCATAATCTGTTGGTTCGAGGTCACTATCGCTGCAACATGCGCGCTAGGAAGCGAAATGGCACCGGGGGCAATCGTGCCTCGGGCATTCGCATTGACGCTAGTCGATTGTGAGCCAACGGCCTTGCCACCATAATAATAGGTGGCAGTCACACTGGCACTGGCATTATTCGGATTAAGAATTGTCAGGTATGAACTGTTGCTCGGTCCTGTTGGCACATCTGCAAAGTAGTACGAGTTGCTGAGATGTGTCGCCCCAATCACATCTGTACCACTAAAGATACCGCGATAGCTAGCAAAGTACATGGGACGTTCCACAACGACCCCATTGCAGGCTGGTGTGGCCGCGCCATTAACCGTCACCACGGTTGATAGCGAGGCGGCAGCCCTGCCGGTGTCAAGAAAGCCGAGATCTCCATTCACCAACTCGGTTAAGCGGCTCGCGGCTCGCACAGATACCGTGACCAATTTGTTCGCCGACGGGTGGCCATCAGGTGTATAGTTATATTGTATATCCACGGTACAACTGCTCACATTGGGATTATCAATCGTGAGATACTCACGGAACCCATTGCCAATGCGTCCCTCTGCAAAATACCAGGTTTTGTTCACAGGCGCATTCGACAGAGATGGCGACACTGTTGGCGAGGGTCCTGGTTGTCCAGGTGGGACGCCGGTCACGATTTTAGCTAGCTTATTGGCAAATTCTTCCGCGACAAAGACGTTATTGCTACCATCAACAGCTAGGCCATCATGCGGATGGGCACTGCTAATTGGCAGGGATATCATTGAGAACGTATTGGTGCTCGGCACAAAAGAGCCGACCCGACCACTCAGTGAGTCATCAAACCAAACGGTGCCAGCACTATCAACACCAATACCGGAGATGTGCGTAGCACAAGAGCCTGAACAAGCTGGCACACCATACTCGGTAACCCCTTGTTTCGTTCCAGGCACTGCCTGGCTAATCACCAGTTTGCCGATATCTTTATCCCATCCCTCGGACCACCAGATATTGCCACTGTGATCAAAGGTAATCAGGTGTGGCGTCACACTTGAGCTACCAGAATTGGTCAGGTACTCTTTCACGTTTGGTGTACTCAACGCACCAGAAGTCGGCGGCACGAAGCTGCCAATACGTGCTACATTGGAAGGGTTTTCGGTAAACCACATCTGGCCGGTGCTTGGATCAGGTCCAACAATGCCATAGGGCATGCTGCCAGAGGTAGGCGTTGGCGTTTCATTGAATTGGTGGGTTACTGGACTAAATTCACCAATTTTGCTGGCGTTAATTTCGGTGAACCAGAGATTGCCACTGGCATCAAATGCAAGATCATAGGGGCCAGCACCCGACGTAGGCACATTCCATTGCTGCCAACTATTGGTACTGGGAGTTAGTTCACCAATAGCATTGTTCATAGGCTCGGTAAACCAAATATTGCCAGCTGAATCGACAGCCACAAAGACAGGGCTGGAGAAGCCACCCGGCTCACCGAAGGTATGGACTACATTAAAATTTGCCCGACTGACCTGCTCGATCGAACCCTGTACGGCTGAACCACAGAATGGAGAAGGATCACAGTTGGGTAATGCAACCCACGCATTGCCAGCATTATCGAAACCGATACCCCAAGGGTTGCCCCCATTCGTGTTGATTTCGCTCAATGTAGGCGCGGCATGAACACTATTATGCGAGCTAATCAGTAATGCATAGGCAAGTGTAATACTTGTCAATATACAAAATAGAGCAAGACTGATACGAAGTGGTATGCCTATATGAAATTTGGGCTTTATAACCCGTTGCCATTGCATAAAAGTTTATTTCTCCTAGCTAATTTATCTCATGTAACATAATTGGTTATAAAGGGCCTTAATAGAATACACACCCATGCTATTATGGCGTGCAAACCGAAAAGAGACAAGAGACAAAAGTATAGGATAAATGACCCGTTGGGATATACATCGTCATTGCTTGATCATTGCTTTGTCAAAATTGGCGGTAATGCCAAGTATTTCTCCAATTTGGAAAGCAGAGACATAATTTGAAAAGGCTTACTGAGTAAGTCAGTTGCCCCCAGCACATTTTCAATATCATTTACTCTATGATCGGCTGTCATAACAACAATCGGTAGGGTTGTAGTCTCTTTTCTTTGAGAAAGCCACGTCGCAATATCATAACCAGAGATCACGGGCATCATCAAATCAAGCAAAATAACGGCTGGCAATCGTACGCCCTTCTCCTTACCTGTTGTGAAAAGATACTCGAAAAAAGGTTGGACTTTACGGCTATCTGAAAAACCGATAGCAGTATAGCCTTCCGTTTCTAACAGTAAAAGCACAACAGAAAGGATGCCGGGGTCATCATCCACGACTAAAACATAAGCACAATTCGCAGGCACATCAGAAAAAACACTGGCCGCATCGTCTATATAGGTCTTCAACGTCTCTTCAGCAAAATTACTGCACATAATAGAAACCTTTACTCCTCACATGAGTATATAAGCATATACTCCTACAACAACTACCTATCCCAGTATACCCTTGCTCACCAATACTTATCAGCATCTTACGACAGTATATTCGTGATGCCAAGGAATAAGGCTTCTTGTACTAGACGAATAGGACAAAAGGCACACGGCACTAGGACCGTGTGCGTTGTGCCTGTTTGCGTCGATGAAGGACGCCCGCAACACCCAGCATGACCATTGAAAGAGCATAGCCAATCAGTACTAGCCAGAGCCACAAGTTAGACGAGGTATGCAGGGTAGAGTAGGTCGCATTTGCATTCAATGCTGTCACCTGTGATGGTGTGATACTGCTATTGCCGGGTGTGGGTGTGATGACTTTACCCTTACCAACGGTGGGTGTCGGTTTTGGCAGTTGCGTGGGCGTCGGCTGCACACCAACGGTGGGTGTGGGTGTCGGCGGCGTCTGTGTTGCTGTAGCCGTGGGTGTGGCGGGAGCAGAAGTGGGTGTGGGCGTAACTGGGTACTGCCCAACAGGTGTTGGCAAGGGATTTGGTTGTCCACCACCCGCCACACTAGTAGGAGGAATACCAGGAACAGGAGTAGTGGGAAGAGCCGTTCCTGTTCCTGTAGGCGTAGTACTTTTGCCGAACGTCCCCGGCAAAATCGTAATGGTAGCATTGCTAAGACGCTTGCTGCTGGTGTCATAGGCGGTGATTACATGTTTACCGACCGCCCACTGTAGTCCTAGTTGCATCTCCACAATAAAGCTTCCATGCGTGTCCGTCTGCTGAGAAGGTGGTTCACAAGGCAAGAGATCGTCATGCGTAAAGGTGACAGTTGCACGTGGGGAAAAGCCTTGCCCTTTCATTTTAAGAGACATGCCTGGCGTCAATGGCCCCAGCGTAATGAGGGAAAAAAGCAGAGGTGTTTTCCCCGGTGTCTGCGCATTGCTACATGAGCTGCTTTGGGTGGTGCAAGGGGTATTTCCAGTGGTACTTGTGGCAAGAGACGATGGAGTATCGCCCGTGCGGCTACTGCCGCCAGGGTTGATAACGCCAAAGCTGACAATGGTTGCGAAGAGAAATATACATGTCACCACCATCAGCGTAATCGTGCCTGCAAACCACAAAAGAAATTCTATGCGTCCGGGCCACAGCAACCACCAGCGCATACGGTCAAGCGGATTGAAGCGCGCAGCACGACGATCCTCGCTGGCAATACGTCTTGCATGGATGGAATTTGCTCCACCACCCGCTGTCCAGGAGCGCAAATCCCCTTCTTCAGCAGGAACAAGAGGCAACTGCGGGCGCAACGTGGAAAGAGCACGCCCACTGCCTGGTAAGGACACGCTCATTTTTCGGGCTTTCGCGCTCTGAGGCGGAACGGTATCCATATCATAAATAGCGCGCGGCATTGGTAGTTGCAGCTTCTTCTTTTGCTGACGGGGCTTTTGCTGCTTCCCTTTTTTTGCCGGGGGTGCAGTCTTTAGGTCCTCAATAGCTGGATGAGGATGAGGTGTGACATACCGCCTCTCTTTATCTTTAGAGGCCATTTCTGGCACGACCAGGGAAAGCGAAGAGAGGCTACTTTCGGCCTGATATTCCGTCGAATCATATTGCCACATGATTGGTTGCGGCAATGTTGGTATACGTGTTACATCCTCTTCTTGCACGAGGGTGTACGAGTGTGGATAGCGCGGACGCACGTTGACCACCCCTGGGGCGGACGCACGGGGAGGGATTGGCGTAGGAGTAATGGGGTTCATTTTTTCCTGTGGAGCCTTTTCCTGGTTAAAATAGGAAGCAGACATGTGTTGTTGGCCCACGGGATCAATCCAGACAGAAAAATTCACATTGTTTTCGCCGTCGCTGTATCCATCAGCATCAACAGTCCATCTATCTATCTGCATAAATCTACTACCTTTATATATACACGCAATTTTTTCGGGGTCATCTACTCAATTTTCAGACTATACAGGCCCTCTTTATCCCCCAAAGAGGTATATTCTAGAGAAAATGAACGCACTACTCTTCCGTTTTTGCTGTTTTGCTGCTCTGTTACAATGTATTTAGAGCATAATTAGCCCAGAAACACACTATGACAAAAAGTAACTGTGGAAATATCCTCATCAATAGGAAATTTTTTACAGGTTGTGAGCATGGCAAAGAAGCATCACCCCTCCAAAAACACACGCCGAAGCATCCCTCCTAGTACTCCTGGTTAGTCAACATTTACGGATTTATGGACTTTAGGGGCAGTAATAGCGTAATATATCGCTGTACTGTTATATTGGCACATATATTGCAGAGATTTTTCAGTGGGGGAGAAGTCCAAGATCGATTTCTTGGATAGGAAGTTCGTAGTGGGCATCTACAGCAAAAAGTTACTGCTTCCGGCTCCGGTTACCAATTTGTGGAATGTGGATTAGAGGGAAAAGGATTTTTCCTTAATGAGGAGGTATTTGTGGTAGCCATAGTATCACATCCTTATCGTCTTGCGAACGACGCTATCGATCTCAATATACCAAGCACCAACGACACGCTTGCGTCTCATCTCAGCCATCTCAGCAATGACGTTAGCGCGTCTAGCTTCGCTCAGGCAGGATGCAACGTGTCACAGGTGGAAGTGAACGAGGTAGCGTCATCTACAAACAGTGCGAGAACTACTGGACAAACAAGGCAAAAGCGAACAGCCGGTACGCGACAGCCTAACAAAACAACGCCCCAAAGAGGAAAACACCGGCTTTCATCTACTCGTGATGACAATTTTTCACCCAAAAAACTAGCGTTGCTATCCACTAGCGATGCGGATGACGAAAGCTTTTTTGAGGATGAGGGTGAGGAACAGGAAGATGAGACGGGAGAGATGGACCTAGATAATGCCATTCGGCAATATTTAGGAGAAATTGGCCGCTATCCACTGCTTAACGCGGAGCAAGAAATGAGAATCGCGCTGAAAGTGGCCGCGGGCGATATGCTTGCCCAACAGCAGCTGGTTGAGGCAAACCTGCGGCTCGTTGTCAGCATTGCAAAGCGTTACAACAATCATAGCATCTCTCTGCTTGACCTCATACAAGAAGGAAATCTTGGCCTGATCCGTGCCGCCCAAAAGTTTGATCCGCAGCGTGGTTTCCGCTTTAGCACCTATGCGACCTGGTGGATTCGCCAGGCCATTAGCCGAGCAGTTGCGGAACATACACGCACCATTCATATTCCGGTTCATGTTGTAGAGCTTATCTACAAGATGAAACGTGTGACGCGCCAACTGTATCAAGAGTTAGGGCGTGACCCAAATTCTGAAGAAATTGCGCTTGCCCTTTCTCTTACCAAGGAGCGCGTCGTAGAGTTGCAGAGCATGGCCGAAACTCCTATCTCACTGGATGCTCCTTTGATTGATGAAGAGCAGTATCATCTCGCGGACATGCTGGAAGATTGTTCAGTCACAGCACCAGCCGATGCTGTCACCCACCAAGTGTTGCGCGAACAAATCGCCTCTGCGTTAGAGAACTTAAATCAACGTGAGCGACAGGTTATTGAGCTACGGTATGGTCTCCAAGATGGCTATTGCCATACTCTTGAAGAACTAAGTACGTTCTTCAAACTCACACGTGAACGCATTCGCCAAATTGAGGTGAAGGCACTGCGCACCTTACGACAACCCATTCAGGTAAGCTTACTCAAAGATTTTGCATAGCTAATAACACATAGCCAATGAGCAAGAGCAGAGAGGGCCACAAGGGAATACACTTGTGGCCCTCTCTGCTCTTGCTCATTGGCTATGCTGCTGCTAAGGCAGTAGAAGTAGCGGAAGCGATTTCAACGAATACTGGGTGAGCGTGCAGAACCGCAAGAAAACTTTTTACGACACGGGGGTCATACAATACACCTGCACACCTTTTTAGTTCCACACACGCATCGGCATAGGTACGTGCATCTTTATATGGTCTCACTGCTGTCATGGCATCAAAAGAATCTACCACGGCCAAAATGCGTGAGGCAAAAGGAATCTCGTCTGTATGTAGACCGAGAGGATAGCCACTTCCATTCCAGCGTTCATGATGTGTTAAGACAAGAGGGGCGATGGCAGTAAAAATGCCGCCTAGATTATGGAGGATGCGATAACCTGCCTCGGCATGACTCCGCACGACATTCCACTCATCGCGGGTCAGCGAATCAGCTTTGCGTAAGATCGTTAAAGGGATCTCTATTTTCCCAATATCATGGAGCACTGTTGCTAAGCGAAGTCGTTGTATCTCTTGCTCTGATAATCGCAAATGCTGAGCAGTTGCGACCGCCCAATGAACCATTCTATGGGCATGTTCGTTTGTATCATTATCATGCTGCTGTAGCGTAGCAAGCAGCAATTGTAATGTAGCTACTTCCTCTGTATTGGGCAGCAAAGACACTGACTGCTCAAGCCTGTTGGTAAAAAATTCACTTGAAAGAGTATACACAGCACTGCACCCTCCATCTTACTCAAATTCCCCTACGTTTATATATGGTACTACTGCTAAATACGCTGGCATGATACGAAATAGGACAATTTTGCACACTTCTCAGGAAATTATAATATCTGTAAAAAAATTACTGTATTTCCCTTGACATTTAGCAAGCAAGCAGGTATACTTTTTACTAAGGAAGCAAACGATGAGCGTTTGTAAAATTCTCCACATCTCACTCTCTTAGCAGACACCTCACACACCAACAATGGGTACTCTCTCTAAATTCTACCTATTGTTCCCATCACGTTTATCATCCTCACT
>JBBPYR010000134.1:0-6847 GCA_038199755.1 Ktedonobacterales bacterium
TGCGACCCGCTGGCAAGAGCTTGCCCGGTCGCAGGCAGCGTCTTCAGCTTGTTTTGCGCATCCTGCGTGAGCGACGCTTGCAACGGTTGGGCCGCAGTATCGATATCACTCTGCTTCACGAAGTTGTAATGTGCAGCGTCTCGTCCCCCGGTGAAGGCACTATTATTAAAGATAGAAACCGTACCACCGATATTTATTCCATTGGCAGGAATATCGGCCTGTGTTCCACCCGTTGCAGTCGTGGCTGTTCCTGTTGCTCTGCCCAGAGTTCCTGCTCTCGGATCAGCAGCGGGAATGGTCACAGGTGCATCAAGAAATACCGTGATACCACTAGTACTCACGATAGGAGTTTTTGTACCAAAGGTATAGGCGGCGGTTGTATTTCCGTTGGTAAAACTTAAGGTTCCTTTGGCAGGAGTGGCGGCAATATCTTTCCGTCCAGTGGCAGCAACGGTTGCTGATTTTGCAGTGGGGGTCTCGGAAAGGGGGAATGCTTTGACCTGGCGCTGGTTGGGATCAGGTGTTCCCGTCACCGCCGAGATGACATAGCTGTGTGCGACAATCTGGTTATCTGGGACGATGGTGACGGTCGTTGTGCCCGCAAGACTGGGTACGACCGAGTTGACCGAGCGTACAACACTGGCAAAGGTGGTGGGCTGCAAATAGGCAAAGCCGACACAGGAAAGCAACAAAGCCAGCAGCACCAATGCCGCGATGAGCAGCACGAATCCGCTTCTTCTGCGACGTGGCCGATTGTTGGGCTGTTTTGGTCTGCTAGTATTAGCACGTTGCGGCGTGCCTGTTCCTGCTCCACCAGCACTGGCGCGTTGGGATGTGCCCGTTCCTGCTCCGCCACCTCTGTTGAACATCGTGGCACCGAGTGCGGCCCCTGCTACCACACCAGTGCCTGCCGCAGCCATTTTGCTTGTGTTCCCTGATGGCACTTTATTGGTTCCTGAGTTGAACGGGATTGGAGCTATAGCGGGTACTTCTGGTTGCCCCACCCCAGCGATAGGCAGTTTGACTGTTGGTTTGGCCCGCTTGTTCACAGGTGAGAGCTCGATGATATTTGGGCCGGGATTGGACCCTTGCCCCCCTGCATACCCTCCTGTATGGCCGCCATTTGGCTGTGATGGCACATTTTGAGGAGGAGTTGGGGAAGGAATGACCTGCGGTGGCGGCAACTGCGATGGGTCATCGTTCATATCAAAGGTTGGTCGCGGTGTCGTAGGTACATGAGCACCAGCATTGTTTGTGTATGCTTGAGCATCACGGGCATTCATAGGTGATTGTATATTCTGTGCCGTGGGCACATCCTGTATGGCGTTATCATGGGCATGCAGCGCGAAGTCGGCGGCACCCATCGCAGCAGCTCCTGCCACCGCACCGCCCATCGCTACACCTACACCATGCCCTTGCTGGCCACCACGTTGCTGTGCCACATTCGGCTCAATGGGCACCGCTTGTGCAGGTAGATGCTGCTCATCGACGGCCTCGGACGGCACAGGAGATTTCGGTTTGCCCAGGCCAAAGAGACCACTTTTTTTCTCTACGTTGCTATTACCGCCAAGGCTTTGGTCTTCGCGCAGTGCCTTTGCATAGCTCTCTAGTGACGAATAGACATGGAAGCGTCTCTGACGCGCAAATTCAGCAGGACCCGGACCACTGGGGGCGATAAATACAATCTCTGTCTGTAGTTTGCGACGTACATTTTTCAAATCATCAAAATCTACAGGACGCTGAAATGCTTTATTCTGTCCGGGGGGTAACACAATTGCGACTTGTTTTCGTTGAAATTTTTCCTGCGTTATCAGGGCAGCGAGCACACTTTTTCGTTCATCTGTGGCAGATACATAGATAATTCCAACACTTGCACTGCGTGGATCATTGCCCAAAAGATCAGTGCCATTTCCCTGTCTCATGATCTTACCCCTCTTAATCTCTTAAAATAGACGTGTTTACGTTGGTAATGGCATACATGCTACAATACATTTCTCATAACTGAACCCTAAATAGGAAATACAAGTCAACTATTATAAAGAATGAACGAGCAGACTAATAAATTTATGTATTACCTTTGTATTTCCCTCTATGTTATACCACATAGTTTTCATAGCATCATCCACGTATATATATAACTCTCCACCACACTCTGCCATTGCTGCTATTGTACCTGATAACCGTGGAATCTTAAAGGGTTTTTCCCTATCAAATATACAAAAGGAATAGTCATATCTGCAAATAGGTATGTCTATCTTCCTAATTGGGGGATGTTGATAAGAAAAACCACTGATTATGACTGCTGGCGGAGTCCTTCCTGTATCCAAGAAAGATGCTGTACGGCATGCTGGGCGTTCGTGATCAGGATGCCACCAATAGTCCCATCTGCCCAAGGTGCGCCGGGGATGGGCAGAGCAATCTGCTCATCGGTGAGTTGCGCAAGCAGTGCCAGACTCTCCTGACGTGCGGCGGTCAGATCAGCGAGGATATGTTCAATGCTATCGTCATAATGCGCCTCAGTATAAGCTTGATTTTGTTGATGGATCCAGGCCACCACCTCATCGCGATTCTTTGCGCCTATCCTGCTAAAGCCAACCGGGTCTGTCTTGCCCTCAATGGTTCGGCGAATCATTCCCTGAAACGCTCGCTCGACCCGAACGAGATGGGTAAAGTGATCTTTTGGTCGCCAAGGCGGGCTGTCAGGAGTCTCGCTCGTTGTACAAGCACGCTCTAATTCTGCGGGTGGCCATGCTTGTATACGAGCGAACAGCTGCTCTTGCGATTTGCTAAGAATATCCAAAATCTCCACACGAGTAGGCATCTTTGACCTCCCATAGATACTATGTTTTCATCTCCGGCTAAACCTTACCCATTGCCAGTGACTATTGTCGGCGCGGGCTGCACGAAGTTATAATGAGCATCGTCTTGGCCACCTGTGAACGTCTTGTTGTTCATAATAACCACAACATTACCCGAAGCCGATGTATTAATCCCGCCAGCAGGGATATTCGTGTTTGCACCCGTAGTACTCGTGGTAGCCGTTCCCGTCGCTTTGCCAAATGTCCCCGCAACAGGATCAGCAGCAGGGACGGTCACAGGTGCATCGAGAAAGACCACAATGCCACTACTACTTCTAATTGGGATTGTTGTACTAAAGGTATAAGGTGCGCCACCACCGTTTACAAAACTTAAGGTTCCTGTGGCTGGTGAGGCAACGGTATCTTTGCGTCCCGTAGCGGCAACGGTTGCTGATTTGGCAGTGGGTGTATCGGAAAGGGGAAACGCTTTGACCTGTCGCTGGCTGGGGTCGGGCGTTCCTGTCACTGCCGAGATGATATAGCTGTGTGCCACGGTTCGGTTGTCAGGCACGATAGTGACGGTCGCTACACCTGTGAAGGTGGGGGAAAATGCATGTATAACACGAGCAAAGGATGTGGGTTGTAGGTAAGCAAAACCGATATAGGAAAGCAATAAAGCAAGCAAGAGTAAGCCTGACAGGAGAAACAGTAAACGTCCGTTGTGACTACGAGGATATTTGTGCTGCGTTTTTGCTCTACCAACAAAGGTGTGGTGCGGTATTCCGATCCCTGCTTTACCTCTAGCATAATCTACTTTTGCTGCATTGCTTGGCTCAACACTATTGAAATCTGCTACAGCGGGGGACGGAACTGGAGCAATCGCTTTTGTTGGTTTGGCAACAAATTCTATGATGTTCGGCCTAGCAGTTGGATAGATGGCATTCGATTGTGATAAGGCAGATGATCTGGCTAAAGGAGCTGGCATTGGTACATCTATTATAGCACTGCGTACTTGTGCTAGAAATTCGCTTGCTGTGCCAAAGCGTTGCCCTGGATGCTCATGCAGGGCTTTGAGCAATACGGCATCCAGTGCGAGCGGTAATGCCGAGTTCACACTACTTGGTCTTGCAGGTGGATAGGTCCGTCCATAAGGATTAAAAGGGAATCGTCCCGTACAGAGTTGATACAGCAATATGCCAAGAGAAAAAATATCGCTTTCTTTTTTTGCTTCGCCAAATGCCTGCTCTGGTGCTCGATACGCAGGGGTGCCAGCAGTTGGATAAGATATCAGTGAGGCATCTTCATGGATAGATAAACCAAAATCACCTAGCATAAGCTCATCATTCTCTTTATCTGCTGACTTAAAGAGAACATTTGAGGGCTTAAGATCACGATGAATAATATTGCGCTGATGCATATGCTCAATCGCATAACAAAGCTGCTCAAAAAGATGGAGCGTTCTCTTGAGAGGGTACAAACGTTCTGCCCCTAAAGCCTTTAGCCGTTCTTGCAAATCGCCGCCCTCGGCATACTCCATGACCATATAGGGCATAATAACACGATTGATTTGCTCTAAATCCAGCCCATCTTCACTGTAAATATGCACGATATTGGGATGATTGAGCCTAGCAACATTTTTGGCTTCATTTTTGAAACGGCGCAGCATTTCGCCATCTTCATCCATCTCATCAAGCTTGATCGATTTAAGAGCAACTCTGCGCTCCTCTTTCTCGTCCCATGCTGCATAGACAACCCCCATACCACCCTGCCCCAACCGTCGTTCGAGCCGATAGCGTTTGACACGCTGCCCTTGCGGTTGGAGTAATACAGGCTCCCCCAAACGTTCAACCCTACTCCCATTAAAATAGAACACCATACGATTTGTTCCCTCATATGCAAGAGAGTATTCGATTAGACACGGTACAATAGCCTATCACCACCAAATACATTGTGCCTCCTAAAAACATCAGGAGTAGTTTCCGCTTGTAGACGACGTAAATTTTCCGTTTTTACTTCTGGGTACCATGGTTCTGACAAGTAGTATCGCGGAGATGCCACCCACGAAGGAGGAGGAAGATTCTCCTGAGAACAGAGGTGCTCAACAGTTGCAGCGAAGAGTGCAGCCCATTGCAATTCATCAGGAGTGGAGGCATCTTTTAATGGTTGGAGTACAAGCATCAAACGATCATCGTGATTGGACCGCCTCCAATCATCGAGAAAGTCCCCTAAAGCTACCCAAGGGTTTTCTCCTTGTAAAATGCGCTCAAAACTTTCAGATACCTTATAACGGTGCCAATTGTATGTGCCCACGTTCATTTCTCCCTATTAAGCAAATAAATCTTCAATAGTATATTGTATACGCACAGTAAGATAACGCGAAGGAATATATTGCTGGAGGATATCCACTACCTCTTGTGCATCTGTAAGCCCCATATGTTGAATTAATACTCTAGCATCTGCAATATCCTGTGGGCGCCCAGCCACAATTTTCATTGCTAACAGGTAGTCAAGAGTTGGCAAATAGATATCTAAACCTGGATGGCTTTTCCATAAGGTAATGGGCGGTGGAGAATAGATGAATCCTTTGGCTCCATCATTGAGCCAATCAGGTGGAAGTCCTTCTTGTTGGGCAATCTGTGAAATTGCTGCTCGAATAGCTGGAGCTTCGCGCTCAAAGGAAGCATCAATATCGCGAGTAGATGGACGACTGCCCACCACCAACACCATCACCGCCCCTCCCAATAAAAGAATAGCACCTGTTAGTCGTTTGATGACAAGTTCTTGACCAAGCATCATGAGATAACTCTCAATTTCGCTTCTATCCACTCAATTCTTATCCTTTTGAGCTTACACTTTGTTATCGGTGATACTGCTATTAGTGATACTATTGTACATGATAGCAGATCAATAGAAAAGAGTTTTATCAGCAGCTTCACCCTTGGAGGAACTACCACGTTGACGAACTCACCTCGGCCATGGGTGCCATAGGAAACACAGCGTTTTTACGAGGAGCAGGCAGCAGCTTTCGCCAACATTTCCAGGCACTTCACTTCATTATGTAGTGTAGGTTATAATAATTATAAGGAAGTTTCTTCAGACACCGTTCCCTTCTAGTGCTTTACCCTTCTGGAAGGAGTGTCCCTTCATGGTGCAGCAACCTCAACATTCACAATATCAGAATTGGCCTGGCTGGTCCACTATCCCCGCACGCCGCAATACCGCCTTTACCATCTGGCTCACTGGCCTCCCTGGTGTGGGCAAAACTACACAGGCACAGCTTGTGAAAAAAGCTCTGGCAGTGCGTGGCTACAAAGTCGAGACTATCGATAGCTATGTCCTCTCCACGTGGTTGCAGAAGGAACTCCATATAGAAGAAGTAGGGGAATATCCACGGAACGACTACAGCCATACCGCTGGCTATGATGCCTTTGTGACCTACATCTGCTCAATTCTCGCACATAGCGGCATCATCACCATTACTACCGCCGTCTCGCCCTATCAAGTGGCGCGCATCTTCGCACGCGAACAGCTTGCCGCGTTTATAGAAGTCTACCTTTATTGTGACGCCCCTGAACGACATCGGCGTGTCTGCAAGCAAGAACATCTACCGCTCATGCAAGATCAGATTTATCAGTCACCAACAACACCAGAGCTACAACTTGACACCAGCACAGAAGCCGCCGAACGTACAGCCTTACACATCGTAGAGTACCTGGAACTGCATGGCTACATTGCCCCCATATGGGAAATAAATGAGAGTGAAGCAGAGCTTGGGCAGATCAAGGCACGCCTGCAAGCATTAGGGTACCTGGAATAACAGCCCCTAAATAACCGCCATCATCATCGGGATAGCTGCTCATATGGGTGTTGCACCTGTTACACTCATAGCTACTAGGAGCGGGATTGGTCACGCCATCATGCATCGCATCGATATTGATTGTGCCACCATTACCTGGGCCAAAGAGGACGGCAATTACCCCTGCCGCGGCGAAGCTCGCCACATTGTCGAGAATATACTATGCCCATCATAATAACTGCTTGGTTGCGCA
>JBBPYR010000135.1:0-105217 GCA_038199755.1 Ktedonobacterales bacterium
AATAAACAAAACAACAAACATAGTTATTTGAACTGTTTTTGTCCTGCTGAATTTGCTTGGTGACTGAAAGGTGCGCTACCAGTTGAGGTATTAATTACCAATATGAATCCCTCAACTGGTAGCGCACCTGTCACATTTATGAGGAAGCGTTTCCGTTGTTATTAACCTTGGCGTGGCTCGAATGCTCCCTCTAAGGACGCGATTGGCTCCGATGCAGTGGCACTGACGCTCTTTGGTTCGCGTGCGGCAAAGCCAATCACGGCAAAGACAATGCTGACGATGCCTCCAAAGATGAAGGCAGGAGTATAGCCGCTGCTTCCCGCAATCACGCCGAAGATGACGGGGATAATGAAGCCTCCTAGCCCAGAAACAGTAAGCAACAATCCTTCGGCGGTTGCGACATCTTCAGGGCGTATGCGGTCTCGGTAGTGACCTGGTGCGGCTGCCCAACCAGAGAACCCAAACTGCTGGCAGAGTCCGGCGACGAGAACCATGATCCACACTCCGGCAAAGCCCAGGAACGAAAACAGGACCAGAACAACCCCCATGATAATCCAGGGTAGCGCGAACACGGCCCGCAAGTTGGTGCCTCGGTCAGCTAAGAAGCCGCCGATGATGGAGCCAGGAATGGCCATCAGGACATAGACCGCCGCGATCAGTCCGCCACTGCTAATGGGCAGTTGGTATACCTGGCTGAGATAGGTTGTGAGCAATTGGGCAGTGGTCAGCCCCGCTCCATAGACACCAAAGAAACTGAGCCCCACCAGCCAGAGGTCGCGGTTGCCCAGCACCCGTCTCAATGCCTTCCATTCAAATCTTCCAGCGGCGAGTTGTGCTGCTTCATGACTAGGCACGCGCAGGAAGAGCAGACACAGCACAAAGATCACGAGGCCGATAACGCCACCAATCAGCAGAGCGGTTGACCATCCTGTGGCCTGGACGACACCAACCCAGCCGAAGAGCGCGATGGCTTCACCCAATGTGAAGCATGCTCCAGCAGAGATGCCCATTGCCAGAGCCAGTTCCCGTCCGCGAAACCAGGAGGTGATCAGTGCCAGCGTCATGCCAACGATAAAGGAACCGCCTACCCCTGTGAGGAAGCGCAAGACGGCTAACCAAGCATAGTTGGGGGCAAATGCGCACGCGATGCCACCCAGCGATTCCAGTAGCAGCCCGATCAGCAGTGTGTTTTTGACGCCGATGCGGTAGGCCAGCATACCAGCAGGGACGTGGAAAATGGCAAAACCAAGAATATAGAGGGCGATGAGATTGGACAATTGTGAAATGTCCAGATGGAACTGTTGCCCTAGTTGCGGAAAGGCGGCTGAGATGTCAAACCAGTTGAGGGTCATCGCCAACAACGTGAGAGACAGGAGTACCAACATCCACCAGCGCATGGATGATTCTCGTCGTGAGGCCATGTTCATGAGAATTCTTTCCTTTTCTGCTATTCACCTTTGTAAAGATCGCTAAACATCGAATTTCCATTCGCGGTTGCCTCTGGGATATCTTGGATGATATCCCAATGCTCGACAATCAAGCCATTTTCCAACCTGAAAAGGTCGAACACTGCCAGCCCGCTAAACTCGTCACTTGGATTGGTTGTAACATGTGAATGTACAACAACGAGATCACCTTCGGCCATAATATGTTTTATGTTAATAGACGGCCTCGGATGGAGTGCCATCTTCTCCTGAATGAAAGCGATCACTGCCTGAGGCCCATTGGGCAGAATAGGTTTGTGCTGAATATACTGCTCGGAAAAGAACTCCCTCACCAATTCGGTTTTGCCCTGGTTGAAGATCTCCTTATAAACCCGCTGCACAGCAACTTTATTGAGCTCTTCTTCGCTTTGTACATGTATACCAGTTATAGACTCCATTGAAACGGTTCCCCTTTCAATCTTCAAGAAGTGACAGATCCTCGTTCTTTTCACTTCTTCGTCTCTGATTTTAACGTATCCCTTTGATTGGAAGAACACTTATTGCGGACAAAGCCGCTGCAACTGTCAACAGCCCAAAGAGCACCGTATAACTTTGTGTTGCACCAAGAATAGCTGATGCTACTATTGGAGCTATCACCATCGGTAGAAAGATTGCGGTGTTCAATATACCCATATCCTTGCCACCATCACGTATTGTAGGCAATACTAAGCTGGCAAGTGCTAGGTCAGAGGACAGATAGCCGCCTACCCCTATGCTGAGGATTACATCACCTACCAGGACACCTGTCCAAGTTGGCAGCACTGTCAGGGCCAAAAGTCCAAGCGCGATGAGGACACAGGACCCAATTACAAAAACCTTGCGCCGCTGTACCCGGTCTGAAAGCACGCCACAGAGAAGCGAGGATATAACGATCACTGGCGTAAAAATGAGGAAAAAGATTTGCTGGCCCTGCGTCAGGGTAGCTCCTGGAAAGATTTGGCTGTAATGAACGGCATCCCGCAAGTAAAAGAACACAAAGTTGGTAAGAGTCGTGTAGCTAAAGAATACAAAGAACCGGGAGAGCCAGGTATAGCCAAAATTTGGGTAGCGTCTGGGATTCACCCAAAACGAAGTCACCATATTCTTCAGCTTAAAGGAGGGGGGCACATCACGTACCATGGGGTCACGCAATACCAAGGAGGCAAAGGCAAGCAAGAGTATGAGGCTAATGACTGCTAGGCATATATACGATAATTCCTGGTTACGGAGTTGTGTGACCAGTATCTGGCCGAGAAAACCTACCAGAAGGGGTGCAATTCCCACCATTGCTGATCCAAGGGCACGCTGCTGTAATGGGATTTGCTCTGGGATGATAGCAGCGAGCGCGGCCTGCATCACGCCGACTGCCGTTTCTGAAAGAAGTACTCCTACTACGAGCATAGGAATGTTTTTTGCCTCTGCTAGAAATACCAGCCCTATTGCTAAAAGGATGCCTCCACCGATAATCCAGGGACGCCGTCGGCCATAGCGCGAGGTCGTGCGATCACTCCAGGCTCCCACTAAAGGAATAGACAGAAAGGTCAACAAGGCTCCACAGGCTGCGATAAGACCAAAGGTAGCAGCACTATTGTCTGGATGTAGTGCGGCAACGTGCGCAGGAAGGAGTACCGTCATGATGGTGAAGGAACCCAGACCTATTGCCCCACTTGCCAAGCAAAACATGATGAGAAATCCTATGCTTTTGGCTTCTGTTGGTTCAGCTAGAGATATACCCAATGCCAGTTCGCGCTCCTCAAAAGAAGCTTGCTTAATCGAAGTGTCCTTCATTGTAACGTGGTCCTCTCTGATCATTAAGGCTATTCCCACTTGCCCTATCGAGAGAAAGTACTTCTCATGGGCCTAGGAATTTGCCATCGTATGGGATGTACATCGTGAGATAAAATCGGCTACTAGTCTGGCCACCAAATGAAGGCGACCAGACTAGTACGATTTAGGAACGAGCGCGATTGAGCCGAGTCAATGTGTTTAGGCAGATCATTGCTGTAGCCACGTGCATCAGCATCAGCGTCCCCACAACCTGCGGAGTTGTGCCAGGAAAGGGGCGCGAAAAGCCGACCAGCAGATCAGGGATGAACGAGACGAGCAGCACAATCCAGACGGTACGTCGAAAGGTGCTGATGGGACGACGGGCAAAGCGTCCCAGCAACGCAAACACGATGATAGCTCCCAATGACCCAAACACGGTAAAGGGGATAAACACTATTTGCAGTGGGAGAAACGTGGGCGCAACCGCAAACAGGGCTTTCGCCAGCAGCGAGATGAGGATATTGACGACAACAGCAGCGATGATAGTGAGTAAGCCAACCCACCATAGACGACCGAAGGCGATACGTTGTTCAGAAGCAATTTGCGATGTTTGTGTTGTTGACATGAGTGTCCTTCTTTCTCTGAATAGACTGGAATAGAGTAGTAGGGTGCCCAAGGTTTCTTGTTCTGGAACCTCCAACACCACTTGATGTTACAGGCCAAAACGCGGGATGGGTTGATCGTTAACGGCAACATGAAGCGTCTGCATGTCACAGTAGAAATCGAAGGCATAGTGACCTCCTTCTCGGCCAATGCCACTGTCTTTCACGCCACCGAACGGGGTGCGCAGGTCTCGCACGTTTTGTGAGTTGAGCCACACCATACCAGCGTCAATGCCCTGGCCAATGCGGTGCGCTCGACCGATGTCGCGTGTCCAGACATAGGCCGCCAGCCCATAGCGGACATCGTTGGCAAGACGGATGGCTTCCCCCTCATCTTTAAAGGGCGTCGCCACCACCACAGGCCCGAAAATCTCCTCCTGAAAAATGTGCATTGTTGCATTCACATCGGCGAAGAGGGTCGCCTGCATGTAGTTCCCCTTTAGCAAGCCTGCTGGTCGTGTTCCTCCAACCACAAGCCGAGCACCTTGCTGCTGTCCCGACTCAATATAGCTATGGACTCTGGCCCAATGATCGGGATGGATGAGTGGGCCTAGCTCAGTTTGTGGATTGGCCGGGTCCCCCACCCGAATCTTTGCGGTTCGCTGCGCCACGGCCTCGACGAAACGCTCATAGAGCGATTCTTCTATCAGCAGCCGCGAACCCGCCGTGCAACGTTCGCCGTTGAGAGAGAAGATGCCGAATACTGCCGCGTCAACCGCGCGGTTGAAGTCAGCGTCTGCGCAGACGATCACAGGCGACTTGCCGCCGAGTTCGACTGAGCAGCGTTTGAGTGTGGCAGCGGCACTCGCCATGATCGTTTTGCCCGTGGTCGTTTCACCTGTAAACGAAATCAGGTTGACGCCTGCATGGGCTACTAAGGGCGCACCACAGGTTTCGCCAAAACCATGTACCACGTTCAACACACCAGGAGGAAGGCCAACCTCATCAATTAGGCGCGCAAATAAGTTCGCTGAGAGTGGCGACCACTCGGCAGGCTTGAGCACAATCGTATTGCCAGCCGCGAGTGCTGGTGCGATACGCCAGGATGAGAGCATGAGCGGAGTATTCCAGGGCATAATCAGTCCAGCCACACCAACAGGCTTGCGCACTGTGTAGTTGAGGAAGGCTTGCCCCACTTGATAGGCCACACCTGTCAGGTCCTGGATGACACGTGCATAGAAGCGGAAATTTTCTGCTGTACGTGCGGCCTGTGAGCGTGCCTGTGTGATCGGCATGCCAACATCATATACCTCAAGTTGGGCGATCTCGTCCGCATGCGCTTCGATGGCATCGGCGATACGGATAAGAAAACGCGCTCGCTCCGCAGCTGTCATACGCGGCCACGGACCCGTGTCAAAAGCGGCGCGGGCAGCATGTACGGCATCGTCGATATCTTCAGCTAGTCCCTCTGCAATGGTGGTAAGCGGCTCGTTCGTAGCCGGGTTGAACGTCTGAAAACTGCGACCAGCCCGACCTGGCTGAAACTGACCGTTGATATAGTGTAATACTGGCTCGACAGCAAACGTATCCGTTGCCTCTGCTGTCGCGCTCACATTTGGCGTTATCGTCATAACATGGCTCCTGGCTCTCTATGTATCTTGGGGACTCGCTAATGGATAGTGACGAATAAACTGGGAATAGCATTCTCTATTCCCTTTGCTCATACCCTGTTCTCGCCAAAACAACTGAAACAGGTGTCACAACCGAAACAATTGAAACATGTGTCACAAACTGATCCCTACAGCACTGTGCCGACCTACTTTTCGGGCGCGGCAACAACCTGATTCTCCAGTGCGCCCAATCCATCAATCTCTAGGCGCATCTGGTCGCCTGGGTAGATGTGTGAAACCCCCTTTGGCGTCCCCGTGAGGATAATGTCGCCAGCCTCCAGGGTCATAAAGGCGGTGATGTACGCGATCAGTTCTGGGATGCTGAGTATTAAGTCACTCGTGTTTCCCTGCTGACGTAATTCGCCATTGACATAGGTGCGCAGTTGCAGCGCGTGTGGGTTTGCGATCTCCTCTTCCACCAGATAAGGGCCAAGGGGGCAGAAGGTGTCCCACCCTTTGGCTTTCACTGGCGGACGGTAGAAGTTCTTGACGAAGTCGCGGATGGTGAGTTCGTTGGCGATGGTGTAGCCACGAATCACATCTAATGCACTATGCTCGCTTACATTGCGGCAACGCCGCCCGATGACTACCGCAAGCTCATTCTCGTAGTGCATGTATTCCACGCCATGGGGATAGACCACGTGTCCACGATGTCCCACCAGGGTATTGAGCGGTTTGAAAAACAGGGCTGGCTCTTCAGGTTGGGCAATTGCCAATTCAGCCGCGTGGTCCGCATAGTTGAGAGCCAAGCCAATCATTGTGCGTGGCTCAACTGGTGGCAGAAACACAACCTCGTTCGTGTTGTACTCATAACCAGCCTCATCGCGCAACACACCGGGATCAAGCAAGCTCCCTTCGTGATAGCGACCGTGCGCGAGAAAACGTGCGCGTTTCATAATAGTGTCTCCTTGTGTGGCAGCAGCCCATAATCGTTGAGCACCGCCTCAATTTTGGCCTGATTCTCAAGTGATGGCTCACAAAGCGGCAGGCGGAAAGCTGGGGTGATCTGTCCCAATCGACCCATTGCCCACTTGAGCGGACCTGGATTGGTTTCCAGAAAGAGAACCTCGTTGAGCGGCAAGAGTCGATAATGCAGATCAATGGCCTCGTGCCAGCGTCCCGCCGCCACCAGATTGTAGAGATCGGCAACTTCGTGTGGCAGGATATTGGCAGTTGCACTCACATGCCCAACTCCACCAAGCGCGAGCATGGGATAACACAATAATTCAATGCCAGAATAGACCAGGAAGTCACGCCCACAGGTGTGAAGGACATGACTCACCTGCTCGAAGTCTTTGTTTGACTCCTTGACCCCGACAATCGAGGGGCAATCGCGGCGCAAGCGTGCCATCGTTGCAGGAGACATATTGACGGCTGTGCGGCCAGGAATATTGTAGATGATGAGCGGCAGTTCAACCTGCTCTGCCAGAGCGCGAAAGTAGCGATAGAGGCCCTCTTGCGAGGGTCGGGTGTAATAAGGAACGATCACGAGTGCGGCGTCGGCTCCTAAACGCTCGGCGACCCGAGTCAGGTGCAGTGTCTCGTCATACTTGTTGGTACCGGTTGCTGGCACGAAGGGAAGGCGACCGCGAATGGTGCGTGCGGCAACATCCATCACGTGCTCTCTTTCAAGTAGAGAGAGCGCGCTTGGTTCGCCTGTGGTTCCGGTGACTGAGATGCCGTGGCTCCCACTCTCGATCTGCCATGCAATGAGCCGCGTAAAAGTCTTCTCGTCAAACGTCCCCTCCTCCGTAAAGGGCGTCACCAGTGGGACGATAGAGCCACGAATGGTCGTTGGATCTCTGCGTGTTGCCATTCTTTTTATCCTTGAAATCCGCTATTTTTAGGTGGTGGGAAAAACTGTGTCTCTTCTCTCCCCAAACCGGGGAAAGCGTCAAGTCACAGTCACATAGTCAGGCCGATCGCTCAAAAGTGGCGCACGTGGCGTCACAAATCCGTCACCATACACAGTCTGCATTAACATTGCCTCCTCGAACCAACTCGTCGGAGCAAAGTGGCCCCAGAACGTCTGACGGCGTGGATCTTCCAACTCCCAGCGGATTGGCACCGCATCAGGGTCGGCGGTTAAATAGTCGTTGGCATACAGTTCGATCCTATTACCATCGGGGTCACGTACGTACACGAACAGCGCATTGGAAAGCCCGTGACGCCCTGGGCCGCGCTCGATGTTCTGGTGATAACCAGCAGCAGCTAATACATCGCATGCACGTAAGACCGCCATGGCATCGGGGAGCCAGAATGCGACATGATGGAGGCGTGGACCCAAACCATTCATGAGTGCGAGATCATGCACGGTTTGCTTGCGGGCCATCCAACATGCCCAAAGCTCGTCGCCATGGGTCGTCTCTTTGACGGTGTATTCATTGGTCTGAAAGCCAAGCACCTGCTGATACCAGGTGGCTGTGGTGCGGACATCTGGTACCTGGCAATTAAAGTGATCGAGACGCATGATTTGTACTGGCTTGTGAAGATGGTACTGTTGCAGCATACGCGGTGCCATCTCCATTTCATGATAGAACTCGATTGTCAGTCCAGCGGGGTCTTGCAAGCGCAACGCACGCCCTTGACCTTGCTCTTCCCCTGTAACCCAACGCTGCAGCAGGTCTTGTTCTTGTGCAAGCAATGATAAACGCTCTAGATCGTCCGGCGAGGCGACGCGAAAGGCAATGTGGCTCGCGCCTACCTGTTGTTTTTGGCTGAGTACCAGACTGTGATGCTCTCGCTCCTCCAAACAGCGCAAGTAGAGATGGTTGTTGTCGCTTGCGGTCTCGACGAGTCCCAATAGGTCCACATAGAACTCGCGCGCCTTTGCCAGATCATGGACAAAGAGTTCTGCGTGTGCAGCCCGCAAGATATTGAACTCCGGCTTGGTTCGATTGCTTAGAACTGTCATAGCCAATCTCCAGAAAACTACTTGTAAACATATGAGAGAATAGGCAATAGAAGCGTTCGTATCGCTCGTTCTTAGCCACGCCCCCGCTCACTATAGGGATTAATAAGGCTGGGCCTCCCAGCCGCCGCTGGCTCTGGAAACGAGTGCCCTGCTGCTGGCGGGAATGATTCGGTCATTGAGTTTGGCATTGATGTGTTGCGATAGATCGTATTCGAGCCTTGCGAGGGCACCCATCTAACCGGCTCCCAATCAGGTATGTAGTTGCGATAACCACTGGCGTTCAGCTCAATGCGCATGCCACCCGGCTCACGGAAGTATAAGTAGCTCTGCTCACCCATACCATGTGTACCAGGGCCATACTCAATAGCCATACCCGCATCCAGTAGTATATCGGCACCCCGCAGGAGATCTTCGCGCCCTGGCACAAAGAAGGCCACATGGTTCACGCGACCGGGCACACCGGAGAAGTCGGCAACAAAGCCGAGATCATGCGACTTCTCGTTCGTCGTGATCATTGCGAAAACGACTATATCAGGGTTTTCGTCAGGGACGGTGTACTCTGTGAAGCGGAAGCCGAGGTTGTCACGATACCAAGCAACATCGGCCATCAAAGCGGTTGATGCAACGGTCACATGGTCGATCTGCCGTGGGGCTATGCCACGTCCGGTGAAACGCTGTGGCCGAGCTGGATAGGTTGATTGTAGTTCAGGCGGTGCTATATAGCGTTCGACCTCCCAGAAGACCTCGTTGAGGTGCCCACCTGGGCCACGAAAACGGTAGGCGCGGCCATGTCCAACTGAGTCTTCGTGCCATCCCTCACCACGACCGCTGGCTTCGATTTGCTGTACGGCTATTGCCAGCTCTTCTGGCCCATCGGTTCGCCAGCCTATATGCCCTAGCGCTGGCTGGGGACCCTCAGTGAGCACCAAGCTGTGATGGTAATACTCGTCCCAGCAGCGTAGGTAAACCGACTGGCCAGTACGGCTGGTTTCCTCTAATCCCATCAAATCCTTAAAGAACTTTACCGACTCCTCTAGCTTAGGAGTCAGAATTTCTGCATGTGCCAAATGGGAAAGTAAGTGTTTTCTTGACATCGACTTCTCCTTTAAGATTAGATGGTACGCTCAAGCGCATTTTCAAAGGTAGTTACAGGTGCGGATATCTCTTTATCAACCATGACATCAAGCACCGTGAGCTTATTGGCATGTACGGCATCACGCAAAGCGTCTGGCAGATCGCGAGCATCAGTAATACGCTCACCACGAGCACCGAACGCTCGCGCCACTGCGCTATAGTCGACATCAATAAAATCATTAACTTGCGGGATGATCTTATTATCCCAGAGGTACTTCTGACCATGATATTCGTAGGCGTACATGACGTTATTCAGGATAACCACTGTCGTCGGGAGGTTATAGCGCAGGGCTGTTTCGATCTCGCCAATGTGGTAGCCAATGCCACCATCACCACTCACACACACGACATGTTTGTCTGGGGCCGCGAGTGTGGCACCAAGCGAAGCAGGGAAGGCCCAACCGAGTGAACCAGCAGCACGCAAGAAGGTGCGACCCGGAGCGGTAACGGGATAGAGAGCCCCAGTCCACGCTCCCATATAACCGGTATCGGCTACAACAATATCTTCAGGATTGAGAGCGGCCCGCAGCGATTGTATCGCCGTGGCTGGATGAATGGGTTTCGCTGGCGAACGGGTGGCGGTTTGCCTGACATGTTCCTTCCAGTGTTGCATACGCGCAAAGGTGGAGCGTGCCCAGGCAGAACGCTCTTGCGGAATATCACGGCGTCTAACCTCATCGATCAAGGCTTGCAGAGCAAGTTTGGCATCGGCCAGAACGCTGATCTCTTCGCGATAGATAGCACCCAACACGTTTGTATCAGTATCAATGTGTAAGATACGTGTCTGGGGGGTGGGAACAGTATATGAGTCAGTTGCTAGCGCACCCAACTGGCAGCCGATGACCAGTGCAAGGTCGCACTCCCGCACAATATCATTGGTCGTCTTACGCGAATAACGGCCTACAATACCGAGGGCGAGTTCGTGCTCTTCACTAATTGCTCCTTTTCCGCCCATTGAAGTAGTAACTGGAAGACTCAGCATCTCTGCGAGTACCTGAAGTTCATCCCACGCTTGCGATATTAAAACGCCATTTCCAGCGATGATTACTGGCCGCTGCGCCGAAAGGAGGGCATCAACTAATGCACTCACTGCGTCGGCGGGTGGAGCAGAGCGTAAAGATGGCAGCTTGCCAAAGGAAGGTTCCTTATAGACAACCCCTTCTTCCATATCTCCATTGAGGATGTCTGCTGGTATCTCCAAATGAACTGGCCCAGGAATGGAGCCCGTCGCGGCGCGAATGGCACTGCGGAGCATATCAGCGACGCGCTCAGGGCGTGACACGGTCTTGTTCCACTTCGTGACCGAGGTATGCATAGGAAGCTGATCTAGTTCCTGATACTCGTAACGATCTTTAGACATGGATGGCATCGCGGAGGTCAGCGAGATGACAGGACTCATGGACCAGTAGGAGTCGGCGAGTGCGCCGACAACGTTGGCGACTCCAGGACCAAATTGACCGTAGACAAAGCCTGGTTTGCCACTGACGCGTGCGTATGCATCGGCCATATAGACGGCGGTGGCTTCGTTCCGGCAGGAGACCATGCAGATACCAGCTTCTTGTAAGGCAATCCACAATGCTTGGTCGCCCCCCGTAACCAGGAAGAAATAGTCTGTATCATACGCTTTTAATGTTCGCGCGATGGTTTCAGCAACGCGTATCATGAAAATGCTCCTTCAATGTGAGGCTATAGAGAAGTCAATAGAGACTGATGACCAGCAAGAATCAACTGGCGTACTTCATCAGAAAGCGTGGCCTCAAAGAGGGCCGCAGGTTTTTGGGGTCCCATATCAAATGGTGCATCAGAGCCTAGCACGATGCGTTCAGCACCCATAATCTCAATCAGATAGAGGAGTTCGGGTACACCATGAACAATCGAGTCCACATAGGTGTGGCGCAAGAGTTCGAGTGGTGAGGCAGGCAGATGTGCCAACTCAGGTCGCACTTGTGCTCCATGTTCCCACCGCCCAATCACAAAAGGTGCCACGCCACCACCATGGGCAGCAATAAAGCGAATATGAGGGAAGCGTTCAATAACGCCTCCGAAGGCGAGACAGGCCAGAGCCTGTGCTGTCTCAACAGGATTGCCAAGCAGATTTCTCAAGTAATACTTTGTCAGACGTTCAGGACCAAGCACATCGTTTGGATGAATGAGAACCAGTGCCTGTCGCTCATCGAGTGCCTGCCAGATGGGGTTCAGATCAGGATGATCCAAGCTTTTGCCTGCCATAAACGTAAGTATCTCTACGCCTGAAAGCTTCAGCGTATCCATGAGATAGGCGATTTCCTTTACGGCGATCTCCGCATCTTGAAATGGCACCGCACCCAGACCACGGAAAAAATCGGGATACTGGCGCATCGCCTGAGCGATGGCATCGTTTTGCTCTCGCGTCAACGTGGCAGCCGTTGCTGCGGGTATCTCGGTAAAGAACATAAAGGGTGGTGGTGAGAGGACTTGCCTATCAATACCGTTCGCCGACATCCATTCTAGCCGTGCCGTAAGATCATGGAAATCCTCTGGCTTGCAGGTATTTCTTCCCAGCGGAATGCCATTTGCTTCCAACACCAGTTCATTTCCGTGCTTGCGTATACTCGATCCTACGATCTGACCTGTGGATGTTTTCTCGTGCATGTAAAGATGCTCTTGTGCCAGATAGTGGGCGTGAAAATCGATAATCATAGCTACTCTTTTCTCCTTAGCCAGCGCGTGAGAACGTTACTTCATGGCCTGCGGATTCGCTGGTGCTCCAACAGCACCTGTAAAGGGTAGCGGTGCTGCCACGAGCAGAAAGTCGTAGACACCGTCCTCAGCACAATCAGTAGCCAGGGCATCAAGCTCGAACATCTCGCCCAGCGTCAAGCCCATATTGGGAATGGCAATCTGATGTAGTGGCTGGAAGGCACCAGGGAACTCGTTGGGCCGTACCTCTAATCCCCAGGTATCGCTGGCAATGGCCGCAATCTCTGTGCGAGAGAGCCAGTCAAGCGTAGAGAACGAGAGTCCCGGTGCATCCCCTCCTGCATACGTACCCCAACCAGTTTTCCTGGCATGGCCCAATTGCCCCGTGCGTATGAGCACGATATCGCCCGTTCCTACTCTGGATGTTTCTCCTTGCGCTTGCATACAGCCAAGCAGATCGTCTTCTGTGATCGCATAGCCCTCTGCAAGGGAATGAACACCTTTATAGAGAGCAACATCCAATAGGACGCCACGAGAAACCAGTCTATTTGTGGCTTGTTCGATGCCATTGCGAGCAGCTCCTTGGGAGGTCACTTCCGCTGCTTCGTAGCCATTCCACATCTTGCCGTGATCAAAGATATGAGATAGGGCGTCCCAGTGGGTGGCGCATTGGAGCGGCATGGTGATAATATCGTCTGCCCCGCCTATGCCATTGGCAAATGGTCGTTGCCCGGCAGCCCAGTCTCCACCGTCGGCCAGCATAGAATGAACCGGATTAAAGCGATTCATCGCACCTTTCTGCGGACCGTGATTATCTAATGGCAAGGCAAGCGAAAAAACAGTGCCCCGTTTCACAAGCCGCGTGGCCTCAGCGATCTTGGCAGGCGTGATATAGTTCACGGTGCCCAGCTGATCATTGGCTCCCCATTTGCCCCAATTACGGTACTTCTCTGCCGCCGCAGCGATGAGTGTTTCCGTTTCTGTTTTCGTCATTGACATAGCTCTTCTCTCGTGCCAAATATCAGAACGTTTCGCATTCATTGAGATGTATCGGCATGCGCCGGCATGCGCCGCCGACTTACCACCAGGAGGGATCATAGATGAATGTAGGTCCTGTTGCCTGCCCCTCTAGTGCCTTGTATTTGCCGCTATAAAACAGCAGGGGGGCATGCTCATCTGAGTAACTCAGATACTCGACTTGTCCAATATAGAGCGTATGATCACCCGCTGGATGAGCGTCGGTTACTCGGCACACCAACTGCGCCAAAGCACCTTCGAGCAGAGGACAATTCTGGCGCCAAGTGAAGAGTACCGGAAGATTTGTCTGAGGCTGGCCCGCGAAATGACGCGAATATGCCTCCTGATTTTGGGCTAATACGCTCACTCCGTAGAAGCCGCTTTGTGCAAGCAGTTCATGCATGGCAGTCTTCTTATCGATGGAGATAAGCACCAACGCGGGATTGAGCGATACCGAGCAGAAGGCATTGGCCGTCATGCCATGGACGGAGCCATTCATTGCCGTCGTAATCACTGTCACCCCGCTGGTGAAGTGGCCCAATGCTTTGCGGTAAGCCAACGCATCGATCTGTAATGCTTCACTCTGCATCTTTTTGCCCTCTCTAGCGCATACTCATGCCTATGGTATTGCCGTACTCTTATTCCGCGATGATCATATTGCGTTGGCGTCCCAGCCCTTCAATTTCCGTCTCTACCACATCACCAACCTTGAGATGCTCATTGGTGGCAAAGCCAGCTCCGGGAGGCGAACCAGTAGAGATGACATCGCCGGGTTCCAGTGTAGTAACTGTTGAGACAAAGGCGATGATCTCATCGGGTTTGAAGACCATATCACGTGCAAAGCAGTTTTGCTTCACGACGCCATTGACGGTAAGCGTTGTATGCAAATTCTGGTAGTCGGGTATAAATTGTTTGGGGACCAGATACGGCCCCAGGCACGCGGCAGTATCAAAGTTCTTGCCGCCAAACCAATCCATATGAAAGCTAGGCCAGTCCACACGGATGTTCAAGTCACGGAGAGAGTAGTCGTTGACAATCAGGAAGCCAGCAACATACTCCATAGCATGCTCCACCGGAATGTGTTTGCCGCGTTTGCCAATAACCAGTGCTACTTCTCCCTCCCAATCCAGTCGTTGATAGGGTGTGGGGTGGATGACTGGATCATTCGGGCCAATAATGCAGTAAGGAAGTTTCACAAACACATATGGCCTAGTGGTGGACTTGTCAATGGTTTTGTAATGCTTCAGATCGGCTTCTTTCCAGTTTGCCACTTCTCTGACATGCTTCTCATAATTTGCGCCCGCAAAGAGCATCTTGCTTGGGCGGATGACAGGTGCGGTAACATGGATATCGTCAATAGAGCGTACTTCACGTCGCCACGGTGTGCGCTCAAATCCTTCTTGCGCGACAACGTTCGCAAGGATACTAAGAGCGGCGAAACTCTGCTCCCAGTTGGTTAACAGCCCCTGAATTCCTGGCAGCAACTCTGAGGTTCCTATGCTCGCCAAAAGTTCTTTGGCTGCTGGATGATAATCAGCCAAGGCATCAATAGGGACAATATATTCAGCAAGGGCAAGTCCCACATGCACCACTCTTGCATCCTCGCCAGGCAGTCGATAGCTGATCAATCGAAATGGATGGGTGTGTTGGGTATGTTGGGTATGTTGGGTGTGTTGGGTGTGTTGGGTGTGTTCAGCCATGCTACTTTCATCTTCTTTCTATTATGCGTAGGGCTGCGTTTACGACGCACTAGGTGTCATAACCTCAAACTGCTGGGTCATTGGGGTTGCGCATGAGACCAAGCTCCTGACGGCCAAAAGTCTCTCCCGCGGTATCAAAGTTGATGGCGACATGGGCACCCATTGCATGAACGTCACGCCAGTAGCGCTGCAAAGGATTGCTTTCATAGTTAGCCGTGCCACCACTCGTGAGATAAATGCGCTCTATTGCTCGCAGACACAGTTGCGTCATATATGCGTAGTCTCTATGATTCTGGATGCGTTGTGCGAGGGTGATTGGCCCGTCAGAGCGGATAATATCGAGCGCACGGCGCAGGAAGGACTGTGCAGAAGTAATCTCAGCCTCTGTTTCAGCGATGCGAATCTGCTGATGTGAGAACGTGCTCAGCTGTATGCCAGTAATCCGTGTCGTTCTGGTGCGGTTATTTTCACGCCAAAGTTCATACGCACCCAGCGTTGCCCCAAGAATGGGGGCAGTCAGGGCGGTTGGGAAAAGTGCCATCAAAGGATGTTGGTACATGGGATGGGTATTCACGGTAGCACCCTGCGCGTTGCCTTCACTCAGGTCCGCAAGACGGATGACGCGGTGATTGGGAACAAAGGCATCCCGCACGACAGCTGTCTTGCTGCCAGAAGCTCGCAGACCAGTAACGAACCAGGTATCTTCAATTTCGTAATCATGACGCGGTATCAGAAACATGTATGGTTCGAAGGAGGGGCCATTGGGAGAGGGCATTAGCCCTGAGAGTAGACTCCATTCACTATGATCAACACCGCTGACCCACGGCCAACTGCCACTGATGTAATAGCCATTGTCGGTTGTGGTGACTTTGCCAGCCGGAATTAAACTATCCGCCATCAGTACATCAGGAGTCTGATGCCACACATCGTACTGGGCTTCTTCAGGAAAGTGCGCTAGCAGCCAAGCATGGATATTCAAAAACGAGTAGCACCAACTGGCCGATGCATCAGCTTTACCAATCTCGAGTACCGTATCAACAAAGGTATCAAAACCAAGTTCGTATCCCCCCCAGCGTGCTGGTGTCAAAATGCGAACTAATCCGGCATCTACAATCTCCTGAATCGTCTCTGGCAGTTGATGGCGCGCTTTTTCAGCAGCGGCTGCCCGTCCACGAATTGCGGAGGCAAGCTCCTTCGCACGTGTTACGGCGTCATCACGTATCATGCTACTCGGCGGTGTGACATGTCTGGTAATCGACATAGGTACTCTCCTAAATAGACTGTGCAATATATGCAGCAATGTTGAGGACAACCATCTACGCTAAAGAATTAGGCCAACGGTGAAAGTTGCAGTGTCAAGGACTCCCAAAGAAGCGAAAAGAAAAGTCACATTGACGACAATCCACGCGTATGTTACCATTCTGTCAGACAGAAGCTTATCCTTTAGCTTCCCTTGTCTTCTTTAGAAGTGTACCGAAAGTAGGGCATAAGATCACTACCACTCGATTCGACTTTTTTATTTCAGATTGATTCCGGTTGCTTCTGCTTGGAAGCATAAAACTTTCTCCTTTTCATAAGACTTACTCATTGGGAGCACAGAAGTATGAGCTATCATCGTCGATACAAGCTCAAAGATAATCGCTTTGGCCTGCTATCACTGACCCTACGTGAGAAGGCAGGTCTGACCCAGACCGAAGTAGCAAGGGTATTGGGTGTCTCGGAGCGAACGATTGGGCATTGGGAGGGAGGGACTGCATACCCTACCCCGGCTAACCTGAAGGAACTCATCAAGCTCTACCTACAGAAAGGGGCTTTCCCCGAACATCGAGAGCAAGATGAAGCAAAGCTATTCTGGGATCAGGCAGCAGAAAGCGCGTCACGGCGCAAGGCTCTCTTTGATGAGACATGGTTCACCAATCTGCTTAGGCTGCAACCTACCACTGCACAGAAAGACCAATTTAAGGGCGAACCTGTGGTGTCTCCGTCCCCCTCTCTACTACAGAGGATAGATTGGGGAGAGGCCATCGATGTTACTACATTCTATGGCCGCGAGCAGGAACTGCTGAAACTTACTGCTTGGGTACACAACGAGCATTGCCGCGTGGTGATCTTACTGGGTATGGGAGGCATTGGCAAAACGACGCTTTCAATCCGCTTCGCACAAGAAATGACACCGCACTTTGACTTTGTCTTCTGGCGTTCCTTGCGCAATGCACCCCCTCTGCAAGAGTTATTATCCGATTGCATTCATGCGCTCTCGGAGCAGCATTATCCGTCTTCCTTTGATAGCATAGAAAAAAGCATTGCGCTCTTGATCGAACTGCTACGCAAACGCCGCTGTCTGTTGGTGCTGGATAACATTGAAACGTTGCTCCAATCGGGGAATCTAGAAGGTCGCTATCGTGAAGGATACGAAGACTATGGCAAGCTCATCCAGAGTATCGCAGAGAGGGTACATCAAAGCTGCCTCGTAGTAACCAGCCGCGAGATGCTAGGTGAACTTCTGCCATTAGAGGGGGCACACTCGCATGTTCGCAAGCTGAAACTGCCTGGGTTGGGACGGGCAGAAAGCCAGGAGATGTTGAGTGACAAAGAACTCTTTGGCGAACAGGCGGATTGGGAACGCCTCGTCCAGCACTACTCAGGCAATCCCTTAGCTCTAAAGATTGTGTCAGCGGCGGTGCGAGACCTCTTCGGTGGCGACATTGCAGCTTTCTTTCAAGAAGGTTCTGTCATTTTGCACACGCTACAGCAACTGCTTGGTCATCAGTTTGCACGACTCACTCCACTCGAACAAGATTTGATGTACTGGCTTGCTATTGAGCGAGATCCAATCTCACTTGAAGAGTTGAGAGCAGATATTACTAGTGCAACACCCAGAAGAGAGGTACTTTCGGCATTGATGTCGCTCTTGCGGCGTTGTCTGATTGAGCGAGGGGAGCAAAATACTGCCTTTACCTTTACCTTACAACCGGTCGTGATGGAGTATGTCAGCGAGCATTTAGTGCAGCAGATGTGTGATGAAATTATTCATAAAAGATTGGCCCTGTTCACCACTCATGCAATCATGAAAGCACAGAGCAAAGATTATATCCGCGATAGCCAAATACGTATGCTCATGCAACCCATGCTAGAAAGACTCCTCGCGCACTTCGAATATGAGCAACGACTTGAACAGCAGTTGTATCTTCTGGTGCAACTCCTCAGAGAACGACCACTGGCAACGCATAAATATAGTGGGGGAAACCTCATCAACTTACTGAGATACCTTAAAGGGCACCTTCGTCATGCGGATTTCTCTTCTCTTGCTATTCGGCAAGCCTACTTACAAGGAATAGAGGCCCAGTATGCAAATTTTATAAAAGCTGAAATCACAGAATCCTTATTTACAGAACCCATTGAAAGTATGGCTTCTATGGTGCTGAGCCCTGATGGGAGATATCTAGCAGTAGGAAGTTTCAGTGGGCAGATTCGCCTCTGGAGCGTTGCGACGAGCACGACAGTAGCTATCTTCAAGGGCCATAGCCGCATGGCATGGGCACTGGCATTCAATGCGGAAAGTACACTCCTTGCCAGTGGCGGCTACGATGGCATCGTGAAGCTATGGAAAGTTGAAAGGGAGGAGGGAAGGCAAGAATATCATGCACTTTGCCTCAAAACGCTGTATGGCCATGAGAAATGGATACGATCACTTGCTTTCAGTCCTGATAGCACACTTCTGGTCACAGGAGGAGACGACGAGACGGTTCGTGTGTGGGATGTGCAGACGGGAACGTGCCTCAACGCCTTGCGTGGGCATACTGCCGTGATCTGGTCAGTTGCCTTCAGTCCCGATGGCAAGTTGCTGGCCAGCGGTGGAGACGATGAGACAACGCGCCTGTGGGATGTGCAGGCGGGAACGTGCCTCAACGTCCTGCATGGGCATACTGGGATGATTATGGCGGTGGCTTTTCATCCAGCAGGAAAACTCTTGGCCAGTGGCGCGGAGGATGGGTTGATCAATATATGGGATGTGAATAGCGGTGGTCGCTTCACCACCTTGCGCCTCCTTACTAGTAAAGCTGCATCAATCGCATTTGACGCAGAAGGAACCTTACTCGCCAGTGGCAGCTTTGATGGGACAATAGAGGTATGGCAACTGATGGGGGAAGGGAGCCCTTATCGCCTCAGAACCTTATCAGGCCATCCTATCTGGGTGAGTAAGGTGGCATTCGGCCCTCATGGACTACTAGCGAGTATCTCTTATGGAGGGCAAGTGAAATTATGGGACGTGAAGTCTGGAAGAGGTCTAGGCACATTACAGGGATATAGCCGTGTAATCTGCGCTGTTAGCTTCAGTCCCGATGGAAACCTGCTTGTACAAGGAGATGACCAAGGGATAATCAGGGTATGGGATGTGAAGAGTGGATACTGTCTCAAATCCTTTCAAGGACATGCCGGTCACATCTGGTCAGTGGCTTTCAGTCCTGATGGCAAGACCTTTGCTACAGGAGGTGACGACGAAATCGTCAAGCTGTGGAAAGCTGGAAAAGAGACGGAAGAGAAGCGCGGAAGCTGCCTCATGACCTTCCAAGGACACACAACAATGGTCTGGTCGGCGGCTATCAGCCCTGATGGGAAGCTACTAGCCAGTGGGGGCTTCGAGCGCACAGTAAAACTCAGGAAGGTGCAAGTAGAGGATAGCCTTAAGGTGTTGCAAGGACATGAGAACTTCGTCTGGTCTGTTGCTTTCAGTCCCGATAGCAGCCTACTGGCTAGCGGCAACAATGATGGCGAGATCAGGCTTTGGGAGGTTGAAAGTGGACATTGTCTGATGACCTTGCAGAACGGGAATAACCCGATAGGGGCCCTGACGTTCAGCCTAGATGGAAAAACACTCCTCAGTAGCAGTGATGATGAGAGCGTGACTCGATGGCAGCTGACAAAGGAAGAGGATGGGCGAGAGCTGGGCCTCAAAATATTACAAGGTCAGGGTTTTGCTAACTGGGTCAAAGCTATGACGTTTAGTCGGGATGGAACAATGATGGCCACTGGAAGCGACGATCATACTGTCAGAGTATGGTCTTTTGAGGAGAAAAGTAGCTCACATCATCTCAGGGTCTTTTCTCGCGGTGGAGGCCAAGTGTGGGCAGTGGCCTTTAGCCCCGACAATCGTTTACTTGCCAGCGGTGATGATGATGGCACGCTTGTACTATGGGATGTAGAGACGGGCACATGTCACCGGGTGTTACGCAGTGATAGACCATACGAGAGAATGAATATTCAGAGCATTAATGGCATATCTGATGCGCAAAGGGCTTCATTAAAGGTGTTGGGAGCCATCGAAGAGATAGATAGCTCCTCTTAATCCTGATAATTCATCTAAGATTATTCTTCCTTGTCCAATTGGCTTTATCCTCTTTGCCATGCCCCTCTTTATTCTCAAGAATAGACGTCGGAAGGCAATAGACGGGCAAAGATCTAGCACTGCTTATCAGGAGATATCAACCACTTCCCATATAGAAGTATGAAGTAATTGGTAAAAGCACTGCTTTAGCTTCTCTAGCCCTTTAAGTATTCTATACACACCGAGATGCCCAAGGGAGGTATAATAAGATGTACATAGAGCGACAAGGAGCAAAATAGTGAAGACACGTCCGCGTATTTTGGTGACGCAGAAACTTCCATCTCACATCTACTCTCTACTGGGAGAGGTAGGAGAGGTGGAAGGCAATATGGATGAAGAGACGAATTGGAATGGTGAGGAATTGGTACACCATGCACGCGGATATGATTATCTGCTATGCATGGTAACAAATACCATCGATGCTCACTTGCTCGAAAGCTGTGCCAATGCGCAGCCAGCACTTAAGCTCGTTGCGAATATGGCCGTTGGGTATAACAACATTGATGTGGCGGCGGCAACCAAGCTCGGCATCGCCGTCACGAACACTCCTGGCGTGCTTTCGGAGACGACGGCGGACCTGGCCTTTGGGCTTTTGTTAGCAACTGCGCGACGCATGGGCGAAGCCGAACGGTATTTACGCGCCGGACAGTTCACCGGGTGGCTGCCCTTGCTGCTGTGTGGTACCGAAGTGCATCATGCAACCCTTGGCATTATCGGCATGGGACGCATTGGCAAAGAGATGGCACGCCGCGCCAATGGCTTTCAGATGCACATTCTTTATTTTAACCGCCATCGCCTCTCAGAAGAGGAAGAGAAAACCTTTGGCCTAACCTATGTGTCATACGAAGAGTTGCTTAAGCAGTCCGATTTCATTAGTTTGCATATTCCTTACTCAAGAGAAACGCATCATCTTATCGGAGCAGGCGAACTCAAACAAATGAAGCCCACCGCCATGATTATCAACACCGCACGCGGGCCCATCATCGACGAAAAGGCACTAGTACAAGCCTTGCAAGAAAAGATCATTGCCGGGGCTGGCCTCGATGTGTTCGAGCGAGAACCGGCTGTAGAACCAGCGTTGCTAGCAATGGAAAATGTTGTCTTGCTCCCTCATATTGGCTCGGCCTCATTGCAAACACGCACACGCATGGTAATGATGGCTGCTGAAAACATTGTTGCGCATGCACGTGGGAAGCACCCACCAAATGTTGTCAACCCAGAGGTCCTCTCTTTGGGCTAGATGCTAAGCCAGAATTGGGAGCACGTGAATGGCTGATGAACTTTTTGAGCATCCAAGACTTGCTGTTATCTACGACCCGTTTGATCCTGATCGCTCTGACCTAGAGGCTGCAGATCCTCCATGAGAAAATTCTCATAATCCTCCAATAGAACCTCAATGTTTCACTGCTATTATATGAGTGTCGAGAGAGAAATAACTCTTGAGGACACCATAGCAAATATACATGACAATATTAGCAAGAACATAGAGGATACGATAAATGAACACGCAAATACAACGACCACCTACTGCGACCCCTCCCAAGGGTCCAGCGAAAGTGAAGATGTCAAAGGTGCAAGCACTTGCCCTGACACAGAAATTGAAAAATGCCATCGTGGTTACTTCGGTGTTGTGCTTTGGCTCACTTGGTGGATTTCTACTGAGCCATACCGTCACCACAGCAGCAACAACTACCGCGACGGCTCAGACCACAACCAGTAAAGCGACGACTACAGCAACAGCTACATCAACTACGAGTAGTTCAAGTTCACAGCAAGGAGCGTCTAACTTTGGATCGACCAGTACAAGCCAAACTCCCGTATCAGGGTCAAGCGTCTCCTAAGCGCTATATCGTACCAGTTGGTATGAGCCATTATGAGTTTAGGGCGATGGGCACAACCATTTCTCTCATCCTTCCCAATGCATATCTCCATGTCGGAGCCGAGGCTGTCCGTCAGTTGTTCGCACAGTGGGAATACACCTTGAGTCGTTTCTTGCCAGAGAGTGAGCTTTCACAACTCAATCAGCACGCTGGCACGCCAGTAAAGGTGAGCGATCTGCTCTTTCGTGTCCTGCAAGCAGCCTTGGCAGCAGCTGAGGAGACCGAGGGGCTCTTTGACCCAACGTTACTCACGCAATTAGTGCAGATTGGCTATGATCGTACCTTTGATGAGGTACCCACCGTTGCACCCGCTAGCAAACAGGCACCGTTACCAGGGGGTGCGTGGCGCGACATTCAGTTGAACTATCGCAAGAAGAGCGTCACACTTCCGCCAGGAGTTGGCGTCGAGGTAGGTGGCATCGCGAAAGGCATGGCCGTAGATGCCGCACTGACACAAATGCGCTTATTAGGAATTCAGGCGGCCCTTGTCAACGCCGGTGGAGACTTGGCTGTGTTGGGATTGCCAGTTGGCTATGAAAATTGGCCGCTAGCTATTCCGGGGAGAGAGGAATCCTGGGTTATGCCGCTACGCACTGGGGCGATTGCAACCTCTGGCGTGGCTCGTCGTCATTGGCAACAAGGCGAGGTGACACGTCACCATCTGATAGACCCGCGTTCGGGTGACTCAGCGCAAAGTGGTCTCTGGTCGGTAACAGTCTCAGCCAATAGTTGTCAGCAGGCCGAAGTAGCGGCGAAGGTAGCGTTTCTGTTGGGAGTCGAACAGGGACGAGCATTTCTGGAACAGCACGGACTAGCGGGGCTGCTCGTCAAGCAAGATGGGACGTGGACAAGTACCGCAAGCTGGCCAGTCGATCTAATGATAGGAAGGAAAGAACAATAATGAGTACATTATGGTATAGCGTTACCTGGGATATAGCACGGGCAGGGGGTATTACCGCCTACCTATTGATGGCATTATCAGTGATTATCGGTTTGGCACTTTCGTTACATTTTCAATCGGCGCGCTGGCCACGTCTCATCAATAATGAACTACATAACTTTCTCAGTCTAGTAGGTCTCATTTTCGTCATTGTCCATGTGCTGGCCGTCTGGATAGACCCTTTTACAAAGTTTGGCTGGCGCGACGTTTTTATCCCATTCTTAAGCACTTATCACACATTCTGGCTAGCACTAGGCATTGTCGCTTTATACTTGGGTATTGCTATCGGTATCAGTGCCTGGATACGGCCTCGCATCGGTTATACGTGGTGGCGCAGACTGCACTACCTGACGTTCCTGCTCTTCATCCTAGTCACACTGCACGGCATCATGATTGGTAGTGACTCCAAAAGCTGGTGGGCCATCGCCCTATACGCTGGCAGCAGCCTGATCGTTGGCGCACTCACCACGCTACGCATCGTAAAATCGGTCAAAGAACCCAAACGTGCTGCCCACCCTGCACTAGCAATGAAACAGGGAAGAAGTTAGATTTTTCATATAGACATATTCATAGGTAAGGGAAGGCTCTTCGGGTAGGGAGCGTTCCCTTACCTATTTTAGTAGCGCGAAGAGCTTTAGAGGGAAATGTTCTGTAGTGAACATATGGAGGTCACACTGTGCCCAATCCATACAAAAAGGCAGCCTTCTTGCTTGGAAAAACGGCAACAACTGTGAACAGTGCAAAATTGTTGTGGGATTTCTTTAGTCAGCAGAATTAGTGATCATTGACAACTAGCAGAAGCCGTGGTATGCTTTTTTGAGTAATCCCACAGAATTGGGAGTTCTGTTAAGTTAGCACCCAAAAATTGATTATAGAAGTGAAGGGACGTGAGGAGCATGCCACAACGACAAAACAAGAAACAACAATCACTGATCATCGTGACAGAAACAGGATTAGAGAACGCCTACGACGATTCGCTATTCCATGCAGGGATTGCCGCTGACCGTGCGTATCGTCCCCACGTTTTCGCTGACTACCAATTGAAAAAGTCCGAGGCAACGCGGCAGGCTCAGCAGAACGACCTCAAGCTCTTCTCACGCTATCTGGCCTCGGGCGGACTGCAAAGAACGGCAGAGGCTCTCTATAGTGACCCACATGCATGGAGCGGCATGAACTACGCCCTGCTGGAAGGCTTCCGCGCTTGGCTCTACTATGAGCAACCCAAACAAGAGGACGGCACACAGCACGGCTTCACCATTCGCTCGGTAAAACGTCGCCTCTCCACTGTACGCACCTATAGTAAGCTGGCCTACAAAAGCGGTGTGCTCAGCATGGAGGAATACCAGCGTATCCAGTTGGTCGAGACCGATTCCCACGGCGATGGGGTCAATATCGATCAGCACCGCCGCGACATGAACATTACACCACACCTTGTGGAGCGCAAGAACGCAGAGACCGTGGTCAGGCGCCCACAAGCCTCTCGGCTGAAAAAGACAACCACACACCACGAAAGTGCTCGCGTACACGATCAACTCCTATTGGAGCGCGATGAGCTCCTCATGTGCCTGTTGATCGAACATGGACTGCGTGTCAGCGAGATCGTCAATCTCAACGTTTCAAGCATTGATCTGGATGAAAAGACGATTGTCGTGAAGCGATCGAAGACTTATAGTAAGGGAACATTGCGGCTCATGCCTGGAACCTTTGCTGCCGCAGCTCGCTATCTGCCGCTCCTCAAGGACTATAGATCAATCCTCTTTCCTCTCGATGAAGACGAACGTCTGGATGCGCCCCTCTTCTACGGGTACGAGGGTCAGCGCATCACCCGTTTTGGCATCTACGATCGTGTACGAGAGTTAGGGGCGAAGGTCGGCATCAAGAACTTGTCTCCCCATATCTTACGGAACTACTGGGTGCAGGATGCGTTTCGCCAAAAGGACAACAGCCTCGACATGATCCAGCAGTACGGTGGCTGGAAAAGTGCGATCATGCCACTGTACTACGCACAACAGCATCGTCCTTTAACAGATGATTTCAAGGTTAGCGAATGAGATATAATAGAAGAGGAACAATCTGACGCGGAAGGAACAGCCATGAGGACACAGCCCATCTCGCTACGGCAACTCAATGCCCTCGATCAAGTGTACTTTATAGCAGCCCTTGACTCACTCTTTGAAGGCCCACCCTGGATTGTCACCCAGACTTGGCATACTCGCCCATTCAGCGACATTTCCCAGCTACACCAAGCGTTGTGTGACACCCTCGATCACGCGCCTCTCGCTGCGCAAGTGGCCTTAATTCAGGCGCACCCAGACCTCGTGGGACGAGCAGCCTTGGCTGGTACTCTCACACCTTCCTCGACGAACGAGCAAGCGTCTGCAGGCTTAGATCACCTTTCGCAGGACGAGATCGCAACGTTCACGCGCCTCAATCAACGCTATGCTGAGCGTTTTGGTTTTCCTTTTGTCATTTGCGCACGTGAAAATAAAAAAGAGAGCATTCTGGCTGGATTTGCCAGCCGCCTTGATAATCCACGTGAACGCGAAATAGAAATTGCCTTGGGCGAAATCGCCAGGATTTGCTGGTATCGCCTGATTGACACCGTTCAAGCCTAAGAGGAGATGAGCATGAACCAAGAAAATGCATATAACTACTGTATCAGCTATGGCAAAGCGCGTGTTCCTATCTATCGCGTCAATGCCACTCCTCTCACGAATATACTGCCCATTCCCGAATCGACATTTGTTGGGCGCGACAACATCCTGTTCGCCGCTGAAATCGATGTTGAGGTCTTCGGTGACAATTTCCTCTCCGCTTATACCAAGGGCGACAATTCAAACGTGGTTGCCACCGACAGCATGAAAAACTTCATACTGCGGCATGCCCTGCAATTTGAAGGAGCCACCCTTGAGAGCTTTCTCGACCTGCTCGCTCGGCAATTTCTGACCACCTACCCCCAGATGGAACGGTTACGGCTCTCAGGTCGCGAACTGGCCTTCACGCCTGCGCTCGTACCACAACAGGACGCGTCCCACTTTGCAAATAGCGATGTGTTGTTTACACGCTCCCATAACGACTATACGCTTGCCAGCATGGATTTTAGCTATGAAGATGGCAGTGCAAAAATGACCGCCCATCAGAGTGGACGCGTTGAAATGCAGCTTCTCAAGGTAACAGGCAGTGCCTTTACCCACTTCGTTAGAGATGACTATACGACATTGCCAGAGCGTGGTGATCGTCCATTATATATCTTCCTCGACGCACACTGGAAATATGGCAGTGAAACCGATATTCAAGCGCGTTATATCCCCAGCGAGCAGGTGCGCGATGTCATACAGGTCGTATTTCATCAATTTGTCAGCGAGTCCATTCAGCATCTCGTGCATGAAATGGGCACGCGTCTGTTCGAGCGTTTTCCACAGATGGCCGAGATTTCCTTCTCAGGGCAGAATCGCACACGTGACCCTATCTCGGTTTCCGAGCAGGACCCCAAACGGAAGGTCTACAGCGACCCCTTCCCTGCTTATGGCAGTATCAGGCTCACAATGACGCGAAAAGAGGCGAGCAATGGCAAGCCATAAACATGAGAGCGGCGGTCGTCTCACCACACATGTTCTCGATACCGCCCATGGTCGGCCTGCGTCACAGATGATGATTGAGCTATGGCGTATCACCAGTGATGAGGATGAGAACGGCCCTACATTGCTGAAAACCGCGCACACCAACAAAGATGGCCGCACCGACGAGCCGCTTTTACAAGGAAGTGAATTTACCACAGGGGTCTATGAAATAGTATTTGTCATCGGCGCATACTTCGCTCAGTATGCGGAAAAACGCGCAGATCTGCCATTCCTAGATCGCGTTCCTGTTCGTTTCGGCGTGTCGCAGCCAAGCACGCACTACCATGTACCGCTACTAGCTTCCCCTTGGGCCTATAGCACCTATCGCGGAAGCTGAAGCAAGAGCAGCTCTGACATTTGACACTCACTTTATCGGAAAGGACTCGCTTATGTGGGAGAAGTATCTCCTACCAACAAGCATTGAAGAAGCACTCACATTTCTCCAGCAGCACGCAGGCAAAGCCAGGCTTATTGCTGGTGGGACCGATGTGCTGGTAGAACTACAGCGTGGCGTGCGACCGACCACGACCCTAATCGATCTCACAAGACTGCAAGAACTACACTATATCCGCGAGGAAAACGGTGTCATCCACCTAGGTGCTCTCACCACACATAACGATGTTATTGCGTCATCGCTATGCGTACAATATGCCTTGCCATTGGCACAAGCTTGCTGGGAAGTTGGCGCACCACAGATACGCAATCGTGCCACCGTTGTCGGCAATCTCGTTACCGCCTCACCCGCCAATGATACCATTACCGCCTTAACCGCATTACAAGCGGAAATTGTTCTCATCAAGCGCGAAGAGGAACGGGTCGTGCCGATTGCAGAATTCTATCCAGGCTTTCGTCGTACCGTGTTGCAGCCTGACGAGATGATCCGCGAAATCCGCATCCCCATGATGAACGCCCAGCAGCGCGGCCTCTTCACAAAGCTAGGATTGCGCCGCGCTCAGGCAATCTCTGTTATCGATATCGCCATTGTGCTTACATTTGACGGGCAGACCATTACCGAGGCACAAGTTGCCTTGGGTTCCCTAGCCCCAACCATCATTCACGCCAAAAGCGTCGAGGCCTATCTGCGTGGCAAAAGCCTTGATGACGCCGTGTGTCAGCAAGCTGGCCAACGAGCATTACAGGATGCCGCGCCCATTGGCGATGTACGCGGCTCAGCCAGTTACCGCCAAACCACCCTCAGTGCTCTAGTGACACATGCCCTACAGCGTATCGCACGCGGCACAGAGGCCGAGGGCTGGATGACAGAGCCTGTGACGCTGGCAACCAAGGAAAAGGGCGAGTCACAGTTAGTTGCTACGGCACACTTTGATGGCACAATACATACCACCATCAACGACAAGCCTTATCAGATAAGCAATGCCCAGCGCAAAACATTGCTCAACATGGTACGCGAAGACGCCAGCCTGACCGGAGCAAAAGAAGGCTGCGCTGAGGGCGAATGCGGAGCCTGCACCGTCTGGCTAGATGGGCAAGCCGTGATGTCATGCCTCGTGCCCGCTGTTCAAGCGCATAACGCCACCATCACCACTATTGAGGGACTGGCAGGAGTACAAAGCACAGAGACAGAAACGACACTCCACCCACTACAACAGGCGTTCATTGACTGTGCGGCGGTACAGTGCGGTTTTTGTATCCCTGGTATGCTCATGGCAGGCGCGAAACTGCTACAAGAGCACCCTCACCCCGATACCGAGCAGGTGCGTGTCGCGCTCAGTGGCAATCTCTGCCGCTGCACCGGATACCGTAAGATTATTGACGCGGTGCGGCAAGCGGCAGAAGGGAGCCTTGCATGAGTGATCTTATCGGTGCCTCACTACCACGGCCAGACGCACAGGGGAAAGTGACTGGAGCCACTAACTACCCAGCTGACCTGATACGTCCAGGCATGTTACATCTCCAGATCGTGTTTGCACATCGTATACATGCACGTATCCTATCAATAGATATGCAGGCAGCCCTAGCATATGCAGGCGTCATAACCGTACTTACAGCACAAGACGTTCCTTATAACGCACACGGATTAATTGATGCAGATCAACCAGTACTCTGTGGCGATGTCGTGCGCTTCGAGGGCGACAAAGTAGCCCTCGTGGTGGCCGAAAGCAAGGAAGCCGCCCTTGCAGGCGCGAAACTAGTAAAGGTGGAATACGAAGACCTCCCTGCCGTGACCGATCCACGAGCGGCACTAGCAGCCGAGGCACCGCTTGTTCATCACGAACTGGGCACGAACCTGCTACTGCATATCCCCATTCGCAAAGGGGATGTAGAGCAGGCCTTTGCCGAAGCAGATATCGTGCTCACAGGCGAGTTTTCTACCTCTTGGCAAGAACACGCCTACCTGCAACCTGAAGCGGGTATTGCCTACTACGATGAGCAGGGGCGACTGGTGATCGAGACCGCCGGACAATGGCTACATGAGGACCGTCGCCAGATTGCTGCCATGCTCCAAATGCCGGAAGAGCAGATCATCGTGCGTTATGCTGCCATCGGCGGTGCCTTTGGTGGGCGCGAAGATTTATCAATGCAGCACCTGCTAGCATTGGCAACATGGAAGCTTCAGCAGCCCACCGCTATCACCTGGAGCCGTGAAGAGTCCATCACCGCACACCATAAACGGCATCCCATGACGGTTCGCTGTCGTTGGGGTGCGAAAAAAGATGGCCACATTACAGCGGTCGAAGCGGAGGTACTAGCCGATGGTGGAGCTTATGCCTCAACCAGCGTCGAGGTCACAAAGGTCGCAGCACTCTTTGCCAGTGGTTGCTACGAGGTCCCCAACATTAGCGTCGATGGCTATGTTGTCTATACGAACAACATTCCCAGTGGTGCGTTCCGTGGCTTTGGTGCGCCCCAAGCCCAGTTCGCCTCAGAGATAATGGTCACACGGCTGGCACACGCCCTCGCTATCGACCCCGCCGAAATGCGCCGTATCAACATCTATCGCGAAGGAAGCCTTGAACCGACACAAAACACCTTGCCCACAGGTGTTAGTGCCCTCCCCGTACTAGAACGCTGCATGGAAGAGGCACACACACGGCTACATTATGGAGAGCCACAGCAGGTAGCACAAAGTAACACACCTAGCCATCTGTGTCGTGGCATAGGAATTGCCTGTGGCATCAAAAATATTGGCTACTCCTTTGGCTACCCAGAGCAATCCACCGCAACCGTTGAGATATTTGGTGAGGCTGATATCGAGCGCGTGATCTTGCGCATTGGTGCCGCCGATGTCGGCCAAGGCTCACATCTTGCCTTGCGCCAGATTGTCGCCGCCACTCTCAATGTATCGCTCGCCCAAGTCACCTTAATCAGCAATGACAGCCATGAAACGCCGAACGCCGGAAGTGCCTCGGCCTCGCGCATGACACTGATGGGAGGACGCGCCGTGCATGATGCTGCCTTGGCCGCACGTGCGCAGTGGAGCGAGACAGAAAAATACCACGCCATCGCAACCGTTCAGTATCGCCCAGCGGCCACAACGCCCTTACATCCCATCACAGGAGCGGGACAACCCAACTACTGCTATGGCTATGTTGCGCAGGCGGTAGAAGTTGAGGTCAACACCCTTACAGGACAGGTACAGGTGCTCAAAGTCATCAGTGTGCATGATGTTGGGCAAGCCATCAATCGCCAGCAGGTTGAAGGGCAAATCGAAGGCTGCCTAGCGCAGGCTCTTGGCTATGCTTTGCTAGAACACTTTCAGGTACGCGATGGTCACGTACTCACCCCTTATCTCAGCACCTACCTACTCCCCACTATACTGGATATGCCGACTGAAATTGTGCCAGTCATCCTTGAACTGGCCGACCCAAATGGACCATATGGCGCACGCGGCATGTCTGAGATGGCACTGGTGCCGTTCTTGCCTGCGGTATCCAGCGCGATTCATGACGCAACGGGTGTGTGGCTGACGCAGCAACCGATGACGCCAGAGCGCGTGCTGACCGCACTTATAGATCAGCAAAGGAGCGATCAAGCATGAGCACCTTACTGGTAAAGCACGCCACGCTGATTGCGTCCATGGACGATACCAATACGCGCTGGAGCGATGGCGGCATTTATGTGGTAGATAACGTCATTCAGCAAATCGGGCCAACGGACACGCTGCCCCAACAGGCCGAGCAGATTATTGATGCGCGCAATATGCTGGTGCTCCCTGGCCTTGTCAATACGCACCATCATTTTTATCAGACGCTCACCCGCAACGTGCCAGCAGCTCAGAATGCGAACCTGTTCACCTGGCTGCGTGTTCACTATCCTATCTGGGCGGGCCTGACCCCTGAAGCGATCTATGTCAGTACCAAGACCGCCATGGCCGAACTCATGCTTTCCGGCTGCACCACGGCCAGTGATCATTGTTACATCTGGCCTAATGGTGCTCGCCTTGAAGATCAAATTCAGGCCGCCAGCGAAATGGGCTTTCGCTTTCACGCAGCTAGAGGCTCTATGTCGGTCGGCGAAGCCAAAGGTGGCTTGCCACCGGATAGCGTGGTCGAGGACGAGAAAGCTATTTTGCGCGATTCGCAGCGTGTCATCGAAGCATATCATGACGCAAAACGCTATGCTATGTTGCGCGTTGTGATCGCTCCCTGTTCTCCCTTCTCGGTATCACCGGACCTGATGCGGCAGAGCGCGCAACTGGCACGATCCTATGGTGTGCATCTACATACCCACTTGGCCGAAACGCTAGACGAAGCCGACTATTGTAAGGCGACATTTGGGCGTACACCAGTGGAGTTGGCAGAAGACCTTGAATGGATGGGTGCGGACGTGTGGCATGCCCACATGGTACATCCTGGTAAGCAAGAGGTTGCACAGCTGGGCAAGACACACACAGGAGTTGCGCACTGCCCTAGCTCGAATATGCGGCTCGCCTCCGGTATTGCTCCACTCGGCGCGTTACAACAAGCAGGTGTACGTGTTGGCTTGGGAGTCGATGGCTCGGCCTCCAACGATGGCTCACACCTGCTGGCGGAGGCACGTCAGGCCTTATTGTTGCATCGTGTGAGTGGCAACCCTGCGGCGATCACCGCCCTGGACGCCCTGCGACTGGCGACACGCGGCGGGGCATCCGTGCTCGGTCGCGATGACATTGGCTATCTCGCTCCTGGCATGGCCGCTGACTTTATTGGCTATCGTCTTGATACATTAGCATTGGCTGGCGGCGCAGTCCATGATCCGCTGGGCTCGCTTATCTTTTGCCAGCCCCCTGCGGTCGATTTGAGCGTCATCAATGGTCGCGTGCGTGTCCAGGATGGGCAACTGCGCGATATCGATCTGTCCTCGCTGATTCAACGGCACAATGCCATTGCACAAGCCCTGGTGCGGGGTGAGTTACAATGAAAGAGGTACGTGGAGAAGAAGTGCATACAATAGTAAGTACATTAGTTAGGAGTTGTCTATGATGACGACGGCGGAGACGCTTGCTCGCACAGTAATGGAGCGGTGCGCTATTCTGGGCGGCTATAGCGAGGAAAAAGACCGCCTTACGCGACCATTTGCCACCAATGCTATGCGCAAAGTGAATGAGGTTGTGTTAGGATGGATGCAAGCCGCTGGCATGACGACACAACAAGACGCGATTGGCAATCTGATTGGCCGCTACGAAGCATCTACTCCACAGGCCAAAACCCTGCTGCTCGGCTCACATCTTGATACGGTACGTGATGCCGGGACATATGACGGGCCACTAGGTGTGATGGTTGCTATCGCCTGCGTCGCGTCTTTACAGCAGAGACAAATACGTTTGCCGTTCGCTATTGAGGTGCTCGGCTTCGCTGATGAAGAGGGTTTGCGTTACCACAGTGCCTATCTCGGTAGTAGAGCCATGAGCGGGACATTTGACCCGAACGACCTGCAATTGCTTGATAGTAACGGTATCAGTATGGCTGATGCGTTGCGCGCATTTGGGGGTGATCCAGAGGTGCTGAAGCTGCGCACCGCTCGCTGGCCGCGAGAGGAACTGCTCGGATACTGTGAAGTCCACATCGAGCAAGGTCCAGTACTAGAGACGCGAAACTTGCCCGTTGGTATTGTCTCGGCTATCGCCAGTCAGAGCCGCCTTACGGTACAATTCACGGGTGAGGCTGGTCACGCCGGAACCATTCCCATGTCGCTCCGCCACGATGCGCTCTGTGCCGCAGCCGAGTTTGTGCTGGCCGCCGAAGCTCATGCTCGTAGTGTTCCAGGCGTAGTAGCAACGGTGGGGCAAATAAACGTACAACCAAGTGCAAGCAATGTCATCCCTGGCCAGGTCGCGCTATCACTCGATGTGCGCCACCAGGATGATCACACGCTTCTGCAAGCCTGTCAGCATTTAGAAGCACAAGCACACGCGATTGGGCAGGCACGCGGTGTGACGGTGGAGTGGCACTTGCTAAAAGAGTACCATGCCATTCCCTGTTCACCACGCATGATGGGTATACTGGAACAAGCCATCAGCGCAGAAGGATATGCAGCACTTACTCTCACCAGTGGCGCGGGTCATGATGCCGCTGTAATCTCTGAGCTGACGGATATCGGCATGCTTTTTGTGCGCTGCCGAGGCGGTATCAGCCACCATCCAGCGGAGTCCGTCACACAAGCAGATGTCACGGTAGCCATTCGCGTGCTGGAACGCTTTCTACAACAACTAGCAAAAGAGGAGAAAGAATGATGAGCATGTTACGCATTACGGCTGGCCCTTTAGAGTTCACCGCGCAGATGGAGGAGGCAGATGCCCCCAAAACGTGTGCCGCATTCAGCCAGCTGCTGCCATTTCGCAACAAGATCATCCATGCTCGCTGGAGCGGAGAAGCTGCCTGGATTCCACTTGGCGATTTCCAACTTGGTGTAAGCTACGAAAATCACACCAGTCATCCTGCCCCAGGTCACATTCTCCTCTATCCCGGCGGCTTTAGCGAGACTGAAATCCTCTTCCCCTATGGTGGGGCGCGTTTTGCCAGCAAGGTGGGGCAGTTGGCAGGTAATCACTTCTTAACGGTCGTCAGTGGAAACGAGCAATTAAAGGAACTGGGGAGGCTCGTGCTCTGGCAGGGCGCACAGGATATCCTCTTCGAGAAACTGTAAAGCCACCACGCTATTCGTTGCAGATCGCAGCGTGAAGCGATCTCCTTGCAAGCAGAGAGGATGCATATGTTACAGTTCGACCTGAATCTTACCCTCTTATTGAAAGAAGTGCCATTTGTCGAGCGCATCGGGCTGGCAGCTAAGCTCGGCTTCGGAGCCGTAGAGTTCATGTGGCCGGGAGAGGAAAACCTGCAAGCCATCGCACAAGCGGTTCATGAGACAGGGCTAAAAGTGGCACTGATGAACTTTGACGCTGGCGCGATAGCACTTGGCGAACGCGGCTTCCTAAATGACCGTAGTAAACAGCAGTGGTTTCGTGCGCACGCCCTGCACGCCCTCGACTTCGCGGTACAAATAGGATGTCTACAACTCAATGCGCTGGTCGGCAACCTGCTGCCCGAAGTTAGCCGCGAGGAGCAACTTGAGTGTGTGCGCGAAAACCTCGCCTGGGTCGCTGATCGCGCCTCAGAAGCGAACCTCGGCATCGTAGTTGAATCACTGAACAGTTTTGAAACACCGCGCTACCTGCTCACTAACACACGTGATACGCTCCAATTGCTGGCAAGCGTCAATCGCACAAACCTCAAATATCAATATGACATCTACCATATGCAGCGGATGGAAGGAAATATCATTGCCACTTTGCGTGAGTATATCGGCAGAATAGGCCATATTCAAATCGCCGACTCGCCAGCACGCCATGAGCCAGGAACTGGCGAAATACATTATCCCCATGTCCTGTCTGCGCTTGATACCCTTGGCTATCGCGGCTATGTCGGATTGGAATATAACCCGACAACGACCTCTGAGGCCAGCTTTTCCTGGTTGCCAGCGCAACGCAAGGGGACAATAGCAGTCAGTGATCTTCAGTTGTAAAAAGGCTTTATGAGTGGGAGGAACGCAAATGCGGATATTGCTGGTACCACAAGCCCTGAAGGGAAGCCTGAGTGCCGCCGAGACAGCACAAGCCTTAGCCGAAGGGGTGCAAGCGGTCTTTCCTCGCGCGCAGATTACCCAACTCCCCATCGCCGATGGAGGCGAAGGTACAGTGGAGGCAATGGTAGCGGCAACAGGCGGCTCGGTTATTCCCATCACCGTGACCGGGCCCCTTGGTGAGCCAGTTGCGGCATTCCTCGGTTTACTGGGCACGCAAGGCGATTCAAGTGAAGCCAAAAAGACTGCCGTGATAGAGATGGCAGCGGCTTCTGGCTTGCCACTCGTGCCAGCAGAGAGGCGCGATCCTCGGATTACTACCACATGGGGAACGGGTGAACTGATTCGTCACGCCCTCGACCTCGGCTGTCAACGTCTGCTGATTGGCATCGGCGGCAGCGCGACAAACGATGGTGGTGCCGGACTCGTACAAGCTTTGGGTGGACACCTGCTCGATGCGCAGGGGCAAGAACTACCGCGTGGTGGCGCGGCACTAGCGCAGTTGGCACAAATTGAAAGCGCAACTCTCGATCCACGCTTGCGGCATGTTGAGGTACAGGTTGCCTGTGATGTGGACAACCCCCTTTGTGGGCCTAACGGTGCCTCAGCGATCTATGGTCCCCAAAAAGGGGCAACGCCTGAGATGGTGCAGGAACTAGACGCCGCGTTATATCACTACGCCGCTATTATCAAACGTGACCTTGGCAAGGACGTACTTGATCTGCCTGGCGCGGGTGCCGCAGGTGGTTTGGGAGCAGGATTAGTGGCATTTCTCAATGCCAAACTGCTGCCCGGCGCACGTATGGTGCTCGACGCCTTGCACTTCGACAGCTATCTTGCCGCAACCGATATCGTCATTACCGCCGAGGGAAACCTTGATCTGCAAACACTGCATGGTAAGAGCGTCGGGGCCGTGGCCACCACTGCTCATACTCGTGGTATCCCAATCATCGTCGTAGCAGGTGGTGTTAACGATGATGAACGTGCCCTTTATGACCTGGGCATCTCAGCCATCGTGCCCCTGCCCACACGCCCCATGACGCTCCCCGAAGCAATGAACACGGCGGCTTTGCTCGTGAGAAGAGCTGCCGAACGAGCAATGCGCTTGGTGGCTATAGAGCACCTGTAAAGGACCACTGGCACTTATTGCCTCCTCAGCCTGTGCAGGCGTTCCATCAGGGAGATATGGTGCCTCATCTCATCTTCTCTTAGATAGGCATGGAGATAATGGTACGAGCAATACCAGTTCACAATTGCGGTATCACCCGTATTCGAAAAATACTTACGAATGAGCGGCTTTATCCTCTCGAATGGTACAGTCAGCAGATCAAATGACTGCACGGCTTCGGTCAGTTCGGTCTGCATACGACTTCCTCCAAGACCGTCCTCCCCATTTGGACATACTTTTACGATCAGAAAGAAAAGTGTGATAAACAGTTTTAGGAGCGAATATCCACCACCCGCTCAGTTGGAGCAGGTGACGGAGCGGTCTCGCGCCGCACGACTGGGGCTACTTTGGTGCCGAACAGTTCGATGGCGTGCAGGATTTGGCGGTGTGGCATGGCACCAATGCTTGTTTGCAGTAAGAAGCGCTGATGCCCGAATATCGCATGTTGTGAAAGAATTTTCTCTGTGACTTCCTCGGGACTACCAACCAGCAGTGCGCCCCGTGGTGAGCTTGACGCATCAAACTCGCGCCGACCAATCTTGGGCCAGCCACGCTCTGGTCCCAGCTTGTTCATCATCGCGATATGGTAAGGGGCCAGTTCGTCTCTTGCCTGTTGCGACGTGTCCGCGATATAGCCATGCGAGTTGATACCCACAGGTAATGTTGAGGCATCGTGTCCGCTACGCCGCCCCGCATCGCGGTACAGCTTGACAAATGGCGCAAAGCGGGCAGGTTCCCCACCAATGATTGCCAGTGCCAGTGGCAGACCAAGCGTTCCCGCACGCACCAAGGAGGCAGGAGTGCCCCCAACTGCTATCCAGATCGGCAGTGGGTTCTGAAGCGGTCGCGGATACACACCTTGTCCATCAAGGGCAGCCCGGTGTTGGCCCGACCAAGTGATATGCTCCTCATGGCGCAAGCGAAGCAAGAGATCAAGCTTTTCGCTGAACAACTGCTCATAGTCATCAAGATCATAGCCGAAGAGCGGTATCCGTCAAGTCTTGGTGCTTCTTCGTCAGATACGCTATACTTTTCATAGGTAAGTAATGCAAGCTACCATTAGTCATAAACATCAGGTTATAAAGAGTGCTAACACATTTGCGCATAGTAATAGATCAATCCATAACCCGACCCAATAGAATTATTAGGAGCGTGCGCTTGGAACAAGAACAGGAACGGTACAGTGCCTTCTGGCTGGGACCAGAAGACGCGAAGATAGCGTGTTTACTCATTCATGGCTTTAGCGGAAACCCGATAGAGATGCGGAGTTTGGGTGAAGCGTTGGCCGCACAACAGATACGGGTGTATGGTATGCTCGTGGCAGGACATAATGGAGACTCCGAAGAGTTCATTACCACAGGGAGAAAGCAATGGCTTGCCTCAGCCGAAGCAGCACTAGCCCAACTAACTCCTTACCGCTATGTTTTTGTGTGTGGTCTCTCGATGGGTGGCGCACTTTCGCTTATGCTTGCTAGTCGCCATCGCGAACGCATCGCGGGTGTTATCGCCCTCTCAACGCTTACACGAGTGCAAGCAAAAGGGTGGTATAAAGTAGCACTACTCGCGTTGCCACTTGTTCGTCGCTCTATGAAGTGGTTTTATCCCCTTGCAAGACTGAACTTCAATGATCCCAAAGTGCAAGCAGAGGTGTTAAAGCAAGCCCGTATCCGTGATCCCACTATCAGCACGATTGATTTTACTGATCCCCAAACCATCGCCTATATCAAACAGCAGGTACGTATTCCCATCGCGGCTATCGATGAACTGGTTCATTTGACGAGACAGGAGCGAGCTATCTTAAAAAAGGTACCATCTCCGCTACTCATTATTCATAGTAAACGTGACCAGACTGTTCCGCCAGAGTGTGCAGAAGAGCTCTATCGCTTAGCGGTACAGGCAAACCCAAAGACCATCCATTGGCTTGAGCAGTCTGATCACGTCATTACCGTTGGGCCTGAACGGGAGGAGGTCTACCAACTCGTCGACGCGTTTATGCGTACTACTATCCGTGATGCTGAAAAAACAGTTCTACCCGCGGGCGTTCAGCAGGCTGTAGAGGACGAAAGCCTCCCTGATCGTTGATGAACACCATGCGCGAACCTTGGAAACTCACGATCATATCAGGCTTGTGATCGTTATTGACATCCACGAAACGCAGCGTCACTGCTACCAGATCATCATTTGCCCCATACAGCTGCGGCCCCATATAGATACGCGCATGAGAAGCATCGCCACCAGGAGTCTCAATAATTTCGATATGGCGATTTAGATTGATAGCGATGAAATGACTCGGCACGCCGGTCTGCTCGTTATGCCCAACCCAGGCATCGGTCTGAAAGGTGCGCGGGCGACCATAACGAATGTCATCCATAGTAGTGTTATACCAGCCAATAGCACTACTGAGCAGCGTCCAGAACATCAGCATGGCAATCATACCCATACCAAGGTATAAAAGTGGATGCATACCTTGGTGTACCACTGCGACTGACCTTCTCCTCATTAACGGAGGCCGTGAACGCGTCACTGGTGTAGAGCGAGTTGGCACGCTCACACGTCTTGTGTTGGTTCGTCGTGTTGTTTGTGAGGACGGTGTTGGCAAAGACGGTTTGTCGTCCTCATCTTCATCCGTCTCAACTGCAACATGTTGCCATTCCTCGACCTCATCAAATGGGCGTGGACGTGGGCGTGATGCACGTTGTACGATAGGTGTGGCGGCAGCCGTTACCATTGAACGCCTGCCAGTCGGCGGATTACTATCCCCTATCGGGCGATGACGCAATATACTTCTTGGTGTAATTTGTTCGGTTGACTCTAATGTAGGCATCGGTCATACTCCTCTCCTCGCGGACAAAATCTAAACGTTTCCTCAAATACAGTGAAGAAATACTACTTTGTCGGAGGTGGCCCTTCAACAACTACTTGACTTTTTGTACACATAATTTTGCATGCAATGTACTAGACGAAATGTACGTTGGTGTCGGTATTGTACAGAATAGAGGATGTAGTATGCAAAGAATCGGCCAAAAAATAGCCTAAATAGGTCATTTAGTTGGAAGTTAGGGTCTCAGAACGGCAAAAAAGCAACGATCAAGGTGTTGATGAGAGGAATGTGTGAATGTGTATTACGCTTTTTCCATTTGGCGTGTCTTAAGTATACCATGGGGGGCGGGAAAATTTCTAGGGGACTATAAGAGACTTTTCCCGCAAATCAACATCGCTTTTGGTACATCCGTTCCAGCCAGTTTCATTGGTATTCGTCTGATCCAATCAGTTAAATTGAATTATCAGCTAAGCTTTCAAGTACCGTCTGCAAATCATCTGCCAAGGGTGCTTCAAGTTCTAACTTGGCGCCAGTAACAGGATGGATAAATTGGAGCTGATAGGCATGCAAGAACTGGCGGCGCAAGCCGAGACTGCGCTGGGCATCGCCAGAGCCATAGACAAGGTCGCCCACAACGGGATGGCCAATGGCTTGCAAATGTACGCGGATTTGATGAGTGCGCCCCGTCTCAAGTTGGAGGAGCAGCAAGGTATAGGTCTTGAAACGCTCGAGCACGCGGAAATATGTCCGCGCCTCACGACTGTCAACAACCGTAACAGCCATTTGCTGTCGATTGCGGCGGTCGCGACCAATTGGCGCGTCGATGCTCCCTTGATCGATGGTGATTATACCTTCGACCAACGCGATATAGCGTTTGATGATTTCGCGACGCTTCATCTGCTCCACCAACAGGGCTAACGAGCGGGCATTGCGGGCAACGATGACGAGGCCCGACGTGTCTTTGTCTAGACGATGGACAATCCCCGGTCGCAAATCGCTGCCAACGCCCTGCAATTCAGGGTTGCGTGCGAGCAAGGCATTCACCAGAGTATCATCATAGTGCCCAGGGGCGGGATGTACCACCATTCCCGCAGCCTTATTCACTACGATAATATCTGCGTCTTCATAGATCACCGTCAGTGGGATAGCATTAGGCTTCGCTATCAGCTCTCGTGCGGGAGCACTAAAGGCAAGAATTTGTACACGATCATCCGCTCGCAATGCATAGCCAGGCTTACTCGGCTTGCCATTGACGAGCACCAAACCAGCCGCAATCAGCTGTTGGACAGCAGTGCGAGAGGAATCATGAAGTAAGCCTACAGCAAAACGGTCAAGGCGTTGACCGGCCTGTTCTGCCTCTATCTGTTGAATACTATCGAGAGCAATTTCCTCTTGCTCTACTTCAGACTCGTTCATATGTGTTCCGCGCTCAGTCTTTCCTCACGTATACCTGCTTGCTATCCAGAGCACCAACGACGCTCTCGCGTCTTCTTGAAATTCCGTCTGAAACGGAGCTCTCGCTCCTACGCTTCGCGTCATCAGACGGCAAGGAGATCGCTTCGCTCAGGTGCGTGCTCTGCAACAAATGGCTTGCTAAGCCTTATTGCTGACACTGCTTTCCTGCTGTTGTTCCTTGCGAGGTAGTCCACCAAACATGATCAGGAAGAAAAGGAGAAAAACACCAACGGAGATGCAAGCATCCGCGATATTAAAAATAGCGAAGTAGTAGTTTATTTCAGGAATGCGAAACGAGATAAAATCAACCACATACCCGCTATGACTTATACGATCAATCAGATTGCCTGAAGCTCCCCCAATAATCATGCCAAAGACAAGTTTGTAGATGATTGGTCCTGAGTTCAGCATACGAACGTAAAGATAGGCGATCACACAAACCGCAATCAGTATCAGCACAATTAAGAGCGCACTATTCTTAAAGAGGCCAAAGGCTGCACCTCGATTTTGAATATAGTATACGACCAGATATTTTCCAATCAATGGAATCGGTGACTTTGTTTCTGGCGGGCTCAGGTACGCAACAACGAGTGCTTTCGTCCACTGGTCGAGGCCGATGACGACAAGAGCCACAAGCAATGCAAATACATCATAGATACGAGCGCGTCTGGCAGTCACGATACTTCCTTCATCTTTCAGCGGGGTAAATCAGTACGTCCCTATGGTACACTGTTTTGCCCCTCTTGTCTATGCTCTGCCAAGCTATAATATGCGCAGGATAGCCACGTTTGTAAACATCCGTGGCTATCCTGCGCATATTTCTTCGCTATTGTGTATTTGGGTCGTTTGTGTTGTAGAACTCCTCCCTACTCAGGTTTTGCTGTTCCAGCTGTGCCTCATGTTCTACATCACGTTGCGCCCAGGGAATCGCTTCCAGGCGTTTCTCTGGTATTGGCTTTCCACAGACGACACATTGGCCATAGGTACCATCTTCAATGCGTTTCAACGCCGCCTGCACCTCTGTGAGCAGCGACTGCTCATTCACCATGATTGACTGCTCCTGTTGCGTCTCCAGGAAGTCTACGGCATTCTCTTCAAAATCCTGTGGTGCGTCGGTGTCAACGGAGTCAACAGGCTCTGGATAGGCCTGATCGAGACCCTTCACCTGCCCCTGTAGTTCGGCCTGCTTTGCTAGCAGTCTTGCTTTCATCTTTTGTAGGTCAATTGCCATGCTACACATCCCTTTCCTGTGTCGTAAGCACACTGAGTATGAACTTTCCTCTTGCTACACCATTGTACAAAATATGAGGTGGTATGCAATAGTATCTAATGGTCAGGTTCTATTGACAAGGTGTATACGTACAATGCAGAATAGAAGTGACAAAAATAGCATCCCATATTATGCGTGAGCTGATCGGTAATGTCCTGAAACCACATCAAAAAGCGGTGGATGCGGTGCGGGCAATACTTTTGTGAATGCATCGAACAATTGCGCTGAACTACACACATATCCAGGCGTATACGGGTTCACAGTTATAGCTAATACGCGCACCACTTGGGCGACACGCACATGAAGCCCGCATGCTGCCAGCCGTTGCAGTGTGGCAGTGTGGCAAAAGAGCTTAGTTGCATCATTCACAATCAGCTCGACCTCTTGTTTTGGGGCCTGTTTTGTCCACTGCACTAGTAGTGTCTGTGCTAGTTCTGCGGTAAATGCGCGGCGCAAAAAGAATGCCTGTGGGCCTGTCTCAAGCTGTTTGGTCATCCACGCTGCCTCAAGTATGGGTTCTGCACTCTCCTGACACACCTGCGCCACATCCTGTCCGGCAGCGGAGAAAAACGCGAGCAGCCGTGCTTGTGGGTCTCCTGTCTTATAGGCATTTGCCCATTGCGTCTGCGGTGTGAGAAGCCGTTCCAACACATCGCCAGTTCTGCGTGCTACGAGGTCAGGCGTCGCGGCGACACTCGCGCCGGTACAAACAATGCATGCATCAGTCACACTCGGCGCGGCAGCTCCAACGCGATTGATCGCACCATCAATCATACTCAGGGTCGCACCGTACTGACGAAAGGTATGTAGAGCGGTACGTAGGTCACGCAACAGGGTGGGACCCGCAATGACGATTTGGCCAGGATGTAGCACACGGACAAGCCAGATGGGACCAAGCGCGGACCGCCCTGGCAACTGCACAAGACGCTCAACGCTCGCTCCTTCGCGTTCCGCATGCGTGAGTAGGTCTGTAGCGGTAGCGACCAATATCCCCGTTTGTGGAACATAGCGGGGTTTGGCTAGGCCCGTAAGGGCATCCGTTGCCTCTCCGTCAAGCCCAAGCGAGGTCAGGGCGAGTTCTTGTGGCGCGTAAAGCCGTTCGTGTAAGAATGTGGTAAGCAGTTGATTTGTCGTGGTTGTCTTGCCAACATTCTTTGCTAACCCCACTAAGGCCAGACGCTGTATGCCAGCCTGGGCGACCAAATGTGCGAGTCTTTCCGTCACGATGATGCGCCCTTGTTTGCCACAAATCGTCGTTCAAAAAGGGCATATAAACGCGGGTGCGTACGCAGCACTTGCAAGGCAAACTGACCGTTATCTGGCATATAGCCATTACCAATCTGCATCTCCACTTCTCTGCCCATCCCCTCAGCACTGAGGGCCGCTACCGTAAAACTGGTTGCCATGCTAAAGAACAGGATGCGCCCACGCGCTTTTGTGAGCAGAATAGTGGCTAATTCGGTGTGTGGAACATTTACGACGTTAATGGACAGATCAGCTTCATAGTCAGAAGGTAGGCAGGCATTCTTCACGCGCTCCATCAACTCCAGCGGGCGAGTGGCATCACCTTGTACCAGCACATCTACGACTCCTAATGATGCTACATCACGCAAGGCGGCCTCGTTATATTCCACTGCCACAATCTGCCCTGTTTTGCCGAGCTGTTGTCGGAGCGCACAGAGCGTGAGCAGACCCGCCACACCACCAGCACCTATCACCGTGACACGTTGCCCTGCTTGGACAAGGGCAGTCACCCGCGCCGGAGCACCAGCTACGTCGAGCGCGGCAACGACCATTGCCTGCGGTAAATCAGTGGGCAACTTCGTGATGGGATTGCTACGAAAGAAGATCGCTTTCCCCTCAACCTCAACCTCAGAGCGTTCTGGATAGATGGCATGTATACGCTCAATAGATAGTGGTAGCCAGCTGAGCGAGGTCAGGCTGACCACGCTATCTCCTATAGTCAGCATATGGCGTTTGCCATACTCTTCGTCGAGCTGTTCTATTGTTCCCATCAGGACGCCACCAGAGCCCGTGGTGGGATTATGCATCTTGCCGCGCAACTGCACAATTTCCAAAATCCGTTGCTTAATACATTCAAGATCGTTGTGGCATGAAGAGGCTATTTGGGTGAAACTAGCCGAATCGATATGGAGTTTCTGAACAGCGACCAGTGTCTCCGTGAGAAATGCCGTAGGGGTATTATCTAGCTTCCATGCCGGTTGTGGCAACGAGCCAGTAGGCTCAAGCACGCGATGAATACCGTAATGGCGTTGTATATCTTGCTCAGAGAGAGATGACATTCACGTACGCCCTTCCTTTCACAGCCGTTTTTGTGCTTTTGACAGTTCTATGATACATCATACGTCATCTGCCGTATAATATGAGGTACAATGCAGGTGAATGAGAGTTCTTACTATCCGCTTCTGCTCTCTCAACCTTTCTGTCAAGCATGTATGGTACCAGTAATGTAATATTAAAAAGGATAAGGATGTTCTGTTATGACAACACCACCAAACAATGATTCTCAGCAGTCAGGCCTTGTAGTACAAGAAGTACCTTCAATCTTCAGTGACTTTGACCTGTATCTGTTTGGGCAAGGCACCAACTATCGTGTGTATGAGAAATTCGGGGCACATCTCCGTGAGGTGAACGGTGTTTCAGGCGTAAACTTTGCGGTCTGGGCACCAAATGCACGCAGCGTTTCCGTCATAGGTGATTTCAATGGCTGGAATCGCGGCGAGCATCCCATGCGCCAAAGGCACAACGATTTGGGAGTATGGGAATGTTTTATCCCCAACCTGGGTGTCGGCACCATTTATAAATATGCCATCTATTCATATCACAACAACTACTCAGCTGATAAGACCGATCCCTATGGTTTCGCGCTGGAGGTGCGGCCACGAACAGCTAGCATCGTCACGGATATTCATACATACAACTGGCAAGACGCGGCATGGCTGGAGACACGCGAGAAACACCAACAACTGAATGCCGCCATCTCCATCTACGAGGTTCACCTCGGCTCCTGGCGCCACATACCGGAACGCCATCAGGAAGGGGTTACCGAAGAAGATCGTTTCATGACCTATCGCGAGCTAGCGGTTTCCCTGGCATCGTACGTCAAAGAGATGGGTTTCACTCATATCGAGCTAATGCCAATCACGGAGTATCCTTTTGATGGCTCCTGGGGCTATCAAGTAACGGGCTACTTCGCGCCAACCAGTCGTTTTGGCACCCCTGAAGATTTTCAGTATTTTGTCGATTACATGCATCAGCAGGGTATCGGCGTGCTGCTTGACTGGGTTCCAGCTCACTTCCCCAAGGATGGTACTGCCCTAAGCTACTTCGATGGCACGCACCTCTATGAATATGCCGACTCGCGTATAGGTGAGCATAAGGGATGGGGAACCTACGTCTTTGATTATGGTCGCAGCGAGGTCAAGAACTTCCTTGTGAGCAGTGCCCTCTTCTGGCTCCACGAATATCATATCGATGGTTTACGTGTGGATGCCGTCGCTTCAATGCTCTATCTCAATTACTTGCGCCCTGATGGTGAATGGATTGCGAACCAGTATGGCGGGCGCGAACACCTAGAGGCTGTCGATTTCCTGCGCCTACTCAATGAGGCGGTCTATAAAGAAGAGCAGGGTGCGATCACCGTTGCGGAAGAGTCTTCGGCGTGGCCTCTGGTGTCACGGCCAACCTATGTGGGCGGCTTAGGCTTTAGTTTCAAATGGAATATGGGATGGATGCATGATATGCTCGAATATATGCACCTTGACCCTATCCATCGGCGTTACCATCACAATGATATTACGTTCTCTTTGATGTACGCCTATTCAGAAAATTTCGTTCTTCCACTTTCACATGATGAGGTCGTACACATCAAGGGATCAATGATTAACAAGATGCCAGGAGACCTCTGGCAAAAGTTTGCTAACTTACGAGCATTTTACGGCTATATGTGGGGACACCCGGGGAAGAAATTGCTGTTTATGGGAAACGATTTTGGACAATGGCATGAATGGAATTACGCGCAGAGCCTGGACTGGCACCTTTTGGAGCCACCCAGTGACCCTCACCATGCACAGTTACGCGACTATGTGCGTTCCCTCAATCTGCTCTACCAAAGTGAGCCAGCGTTGAGCGCACTAGATAACGACCCCGAGGGCTTCTCCTGGATTGATCCTCATGATTCAGATAATAGTACTGTTTCATTTATTCGTCGTAGCAAGAAACCAGAAGAAACACTCGTCTTTGTGTGTAACTTCACCCCCGTTCCACGTCTGGGATATCGTCTGGGAGTGCCTGATGATGGAACATATTACGAAGTTCTCAATAGCGATGATAACCGCTTTGGGGGCAGTGGACTGATTAACACGAACATGATGCAAAGCACACCCATTTTCTGGCAATCTTGGCCACATTCTATTCAGCTGACATTACCCCCTCTCGCGACCGTCATACTCAAAAGGCAGTCCAATGTAGAGGCAGAAGAGAAGTAAAAGTATGAGCCGCAACTCGGATAAAAAATCTTTGAATGGTGCAAACACCAATCAACCACGAAAAAATAGCAAATCATCGCCCCGTCATCGTTATCGCTCACTACGAAACGAGGTAGCAACCACGGAGGATGAACGCCTGCTTCGTCGGCCCACGCAGCCGTTGGTCAGTCCGACAGAGGACATGCCTCAAGAGCAGGAGAAAGAGGAGCAGCATGCCCAGGAGCGTGCTCTCCACTTTGACTTTACCCTGACAGACCCCTGGCGCGTGTTTCGCATCATGGGCGAGTTTGTCGAGGGCTTTGACTCACTTGCCCATATTCCACCGTCCGTGACCATCTTTGGCTCTGCCCGCCTACAACCTGAGCATCCAGCCTATAAGGCGGCGGTTGAAACAGCAAAATTGCTGGCAAAAGCTGGCTTTGGCGTGATAACAGGTGGCGGTCCGGGTATTATGGAGGCGGCCAACCGAGGCGCACAGGAGGCTGGCATGTGCTCTGTTGGCTGTAATATAGAGCTACCCTTTGAACAAAAACCCAATCCTTACCTGGATATTTCGCTCGATTTCAGCTACTTCTTTGTACGCAAAACGATGTTTGTCAAATATGCTGAAGCCTTCATCATCTTTCCCGGTGGCTTCGGCACGATGGATGAACTGTTTGAGGCTCTTACGCTGATCCAGACGAAAAAAGTCAGCCACTTTCCAGTTATTCTCTATGATTCAGCCTACTGGAAGGGTCTGCTTGATTGGGTACGATCTACTATGCTCCAATATGGTGCTGTTAATGAAGATGACATCGCCTTGCTCCACCTCTGCGATGACCCACAAGAAGTTTGCCGTATCGTTGTCGATGCCTATCAGGAAAGCTATCGGCAGGAGCGTTCACCCCTCGATCATCGCGAACAATCTATTCGTTGATGTTTAGTGGTGTATTCTATGACTATAGGAAGGTTATGTTTGGTGAATAGCAAGTACCAAACATAACCTTCTAGCTAGCAAACCCTTCATAAACTCTACCTCATTTACGTACTAATGCTACGTGCTTCCTACTATAGGCGTTGGACCCTCGCCCGCGGCTTGCTCGGCAAGTGCCAACGCACCCAACACCCCCGCCCGACTACCCAACCCTGGTGGCACGATATACGCGTCGATCTGTCGGAGAATGGTCGGTGCTTGGATGTACCCATTGAGCAAGGCTTGCACTCTCTGCTGAATCAACGGGAACAGGTGGCTCTGACTCATGACTCCGCCACCCAGGATAATGCGTTGTGGAGATAGCATACAAATGAAGTTGACGCAGGCGAGTGCCAGATAGTGCGCTTCCAGAGCCCAGGCCGGATGATCGGGGGGAAAGCTCTCAGCTGACACACCCCAGCGAGCTTGTAAGGCGGGTCCGCTTGCTAAGCCCTCCAGGCAGTTGCCATGGTAGGGACAACTGCCTGGGAAGGGGTCATCTTGTCGGTCCTGTGGCAGAAGAATATGGCCCATCTCGGGATGGAGTAAGCCGTGCATCACCCGTCCGTTGCTCAGACCACCGCCGCCGATCCCTGTGCCCACAGTGAGGTAGAGGAACGTGGTGAGGCCTTGAGCGTTACCCCAGCGCCACTCGCCAAGCGCGGCAACGTTGACATCGGTATCGAAGCCGACGGGCACGCTGAGTGCTCGCTGGATGGTCCCAACCATGTCGGTTTGCGCCCAGCCCGCTTTGGGGGTCGAGGTGATGTAGCCATAGTCTAGCGCATGACGATCGGGCGATACTGGGCCAAACGACCCGATGCCAACCGCTGCAAGCGGTGCAGCACGTTGCTGTTGCTGGAAGAAAGCGATAATCCGTGCTAGCGTCTCCTCGGGCGTCGTAGTTGGAAAGGATGTCTCAGCTCGCAGCTCTTCCGGGCCTGAGCCGACCGCGCACACGATCTTGGTGCCACCTGTTTCGATGCCTCCATATAACATATATTTTGGCTATGCTCCTTTCTCCATCGTTGTTTGATGTTCTAGAGAACACTATATTCTCTGGTATACTAGAGTAGCCTGCGAGAAATGCGTTGTGCTGTTCCACTGTAACCGGATTAAGCAAGCGTATCTCTAGCGAGAACCAACTGTAACCATCTCAGGAGTGAGCGTTATCGATCGATTCGTCAGGATGATGGTGCGACTTTCTCCCGCTTCAAGGTCAAAGTAATTGTCGGTGAAGTGGGTACGTTCATCCGGCACGCTGATGTGCAAGAAATACGTATACGTCCTTGCGCGTAGCTGAACATGTAACTCGTGCTCACCATGTGCCGTGATGGTTATCTCAGGTTGTGCTGGTGTACGCTGTAACTCTTTGATGGGAGAAAAGAAGTATCGGTTTGCTGGAAACAGGCTATTCGTCGAATGTACCGATAGAAATCTTTCAGGACCAGAGGTAATCTTCCCTGCATCACTGCGCCAGACCACCTGACTACCGTTCGCCTCTACGCGTAACGGACAGCGTTCTTCCCACATTATATCGTTGGCAAAGGTTCCGAGTCTAATCGTGAGCGTATCCGCGACCTCTTTCAGCGTATCGTTTGTCACCCAGAGTTCAACGCCACCATCGGCGCATGCCTTAAAAGAGGCCAGTAGTGGAGCGTATGCTCTCTTGGTATAGAAGTAGCCAGCTTTCCCAAAACCATAGTAGTCCACAATACTCCAACTCAAGACAGGCCAGCAATCGTTCAATTGCCAGATGAGCGTGCCAGAACAATGGGGTTTGCGGCGCCGATAATGCTCAATCCCGAACTTGAGTCCCTCCGCCTGAGCAATCATGCTGTAGTCGATGTACTCCTGTAAATTGCTGGGCAGACCCGTGACGGTTGCCATCAGGTTGTCACCCTTATTCTTGGGGTTATCCTTGTTGTGATGATCCATCGAGAGGCTATGATAGTAGAGCTGATCGGCAGGAATATTGCGGCGTAATGTCTCGTAGACAGGCGATGCATGCATGCCAAATTCGCTGCTGAAGCGACCCATATCTTCAGCGTAATGCAGAAAGGAAACACCCGCAGGACTCTGATCCACGCCAGCTTTCTCCCCAAAGCGGCGGGGAAGGTTGCCGTGCCACACTTGCCAGTTGTGTACGTCCCCATCCTCCATGGCATTGTAGTCATTTCCACCGTAAGGGCTACCGGGCCAGTACGGTGTTTTCCCATCAAGCTCTTTGACGATCTGGGGAAGAAGCGTGTCGTAGTAGAGCGATCCGGGAACAGGAACATTGGGTTTGTCCCAGTAGGTGCGATCATGAATCCACTGGTTTTCATTGTTGCCACACCACAGAGCCATGCATGGATGGCTACGCAAGCGGCTTACTTGGTAACGCGCCTCAGCCTCAACTTCATGCACGAAGCTGGGGTTTTCCTGTGGGTACATGGCGCATGCGAACATAAAATCTTGCCATACCAGGACGCCTAAGCGATTGCAGAGTTCGTAAAAGACATCATGTTCGTAGATACCGCCGCCCCAGACGCGCACCATATTCATATTCGCCTCACACGCCGCACTCAGTAACACATCATATTGCTGTATCTTGAGTGCTCCCACAAAAGAGTGAGCAGGAATCCAGTCGGCTCCACGTGCGAAGATGGGCACACCATTGAGCACAAAGCGAAAAAAGCGCGTTCCCGGTTCCTCGGGATCAGGGGATTGGTCCAGTTCGAGCGTACGAATGCCGACCTCTTGCTGTCGTTGCTCAAGGTGCTTTCCATTGCGGGACAAGGTAATCTGTAGCGTATAGAGCGCAGGCTCACCTAGATCATGCGTCCACCATAGCTGGGGATTCGCTATTTCCAGATACACCTTTGTGGAGAGCTGAGAGCCGCCTTCTCGTAATGTCACTGTTTGCTCCACGATGGTTGTCGTTCCTGTGGAAGTGCCAGGTGGGAGCAATGCGATAGCAAGTGCTACTGCTTGGTCTCCGCCAAATCGCTCTACGTCTACTTCAGCGGCTACCAAGGCTTTGTTGTTAGGCGTGTCTATCTCAACGGTCGAGAAATGTACTCCTTGGATGGTAGCATACCGCTGGCGGCGCAGTTCAACCGGACGCCAGATGCCAATAGTGGGTAAGCGTGGACCCCAATCCCAGCCATAACCAAACTGCGCCTTACGCATCATAACGCGTTCGGGATTGCGCCCCCAGTTGTCGAATGGGGCTTGCGCTATCTGCTGAAGTGGAGGGTGAAAACAGAGGGCAAGTGTGTTAGACGAGTCAATGCGCAAGCGATGGCTCACATCGAAGACGGCCTCACGAAACATATTCTCATGGCTGCCCAGTACTTCACCATTAAGCCAGATAGTGACAAACGTGTCCAATCCCTCGAAGGCCAGCAGGTAACGCTCATCCTGGTCAAGCGGCGTCTTCTGGCTCTCGAAGCTGATACGGTACCACCATTCCCGCTCTTCCATCCAGGCACACTTGTCTTCATTTCTATCATAAAATGGGTCCTCGATACGCCCAGCCTCAATCAGTGCTTGATGCACATCTCCGGGTGCCGTGATAGCGGTCCAATCACTCGTATCGAACTCCTCAGTAAATACCTGGCGAGCAGTTCCCTCTCCAGGCGCGAAATCCTGCAATTTCCAGAGATCGAACACGTTCAACCCTTTCTCTCAAATGATACAATTCATCTGGGCTCAAGTACGTTTAGCTTAGTATACACCGCCCAGCTTGCGGTGATCCCATGAAACGATCTCGACAGGTTTGACCACCACGACAATGCGCTTCGCGGCTTGGGCGGCTACCATCGAGCTGGTCGTCTCAGTCAGTGGCCCTGTATAGCGTTCCCAGATCAATTCACCAACGCGCTGCACGGTTTCGCCTGCCTCATGCAGAACCGCCTGCCCCTTTATCTGCACTCCACGCAATTCTTCATAGCGTTGACCCGTCTCAACTAGGCAGGTCAAACGCGGGTCGCGGCGTAGATTGACCGCCTTTTGCGATCTGGCATAGGTCCAGAATGCAACCTGACCGTCAAGAAGCACATACCACATCGCGACCAAATGCGGATAGCCGTCGTGGTCAATCGTGGCAACTTGCAAGGTGCGTTCCTCTTGGAGAAACGCCTGAATTTCTTCATCATTCATAGTGATGAGTGAACGGCGACTCATAATGACCCTCTGCTTCCTTGTGCTAAAATAACCTCATATAAACAAACACGACTTGCCCGAACGATAACGGAAAGTTTGGTCTTCACATGACACAACAAGCACACATTCACTTCTTTGAGCGGCTCTATCCCAGCGCAAACATGATACTGATACGTGGTGTGTACCCTGTTCTAGTCGATACGGGTTTTGGTGGCGACCTTGCCCGCACGGAAGCATTGCTCCGGCAAGCTGGTCAGACACCAGAGAGGCTTGCACTCATTGTGAACACACACTATCACATAGATCACGCGGGCGGCAATTATGGTCTACAGCAAGGGTATAACATACCCATCGCCGCCCATCGTTGGGATGCCCAGCTCATCAACCAACACGACTCAGAGGCGTGTAGCGCGGAATGGCTTAATCAACCCATTGAACCCTATCACGTCGACCGTTCCCTTTCTGAAGGAGAGGAGATTGATACAGGTAGCGTTGTACTACAAGTGCTCCACACACCAGGTCACACATTAGGGCACATTGCGCTGTATGCACCTCGTGAGCAGGTGTTACTCTGCGGTGACGCCTTTCACCGTGATGATGTTGCTTGGCTTGGCATCTTTCGCGAAGGGGCTGGTGCTACCTATCGCAGCATGGAAACGCTTGATCGATTGGCACGCTTGCCACTACGTCAAGCCTATTCAGGGCATGGCCCAGCTATCGAAAACCCACTGGCCTCAATCAATGCGGCGCGTCGTCGCTATGAGAAATGGCTGCAAGAACCGGAAAAGCTAGCATGGCATGCCTGCAAACGTATCTTCACCTATGCTCTTATGCTCACGGGCGGCATTCAAGACGATGACACAGCGTTGACACACTATTTGTTGCAGCAACCCTGGTATCTCGACTATACGCGTTATGTTTTTCGCTGTGAACCCAGCGCATTTGTCTCGGCATTCAAACAAGAACTCTTACGATCAAAAGCGGTTGCACAGCAAGATGGCCTACTCATCGCTCTCACACCATTTAATCCACCACCACCGCAATGGTCTCCACGCTATAGCCGACCACGAGCATGGCCGCTGTCTGACGCTTGACAAATAAGGTATATGGTTACTATAGTTGGGTAGTGCTTTCTACGTTGAAAGGCATGTCTCCCTGAAATTTGAGGAGGGTACCCTTATGTCGCTGAAGACAAATGTAGATGCTCTTTTGCATGCTGCTGTGCATGCAGGAGATGTCCCCGGAGTGACAGCAGTTGCCACAGATCGCAACGGAACGATCTACGAAGGTGGTTTCGGCTCGCGTACGCTCGGCACAGCAACTGAGATGACCCCTGATACCGTTGTCTGGATTGCCTCGATGACCAAGGCACTGACGAGCACAGCTGCCATGCAGCTTGTCGAGCAAGGCAAACTCACGCTCGACACGCTAGCAAGTGATATTGTGCCAGAGTTAGGTCAGGTGGTTGTGCTCGAAGGATATGATGCTGATGGTCAGCCGCGCACCCGAGCACCGAAGCGAGCTATTACCCTACGTCACTTGCTCACGCACACAGCTGGTTTCAGCTACGAGTTCTGGAACGCGGATATCCTGCGCTATCTAGAGGTCAAAGGCGTGCCTCCTATCATCAGTTGCCAAAACGCGGCTTTGCAGCTGCCCTTGCTCTTTGATCCAGGAGACCGCTGGGAGTACGGCATCAATATCGATTGGGCTGGTAAAATCGTGGAGGCGATCAGTGGTAAGAAGTTGGGCCTCTATCTTGCAGAAAATGTGCTTGGGCCACTGGACATGACCGATACTGCCTTCCACATAACACCAGCGATGCGGCAACGGCTTGCCCCAGTCCATCAGCGAGGCGAAGACGGCTCGCTTTCCCCCACCGATTTTGAAGTTCCCCAGAGCCCAGAGTTTGAAATGGGTGGTGGCGGCTTGTATGGGACGGCAGGTGATTATCTGAAGTTTGTGCGTATGATACTCAACCAGGGCAAAGTTGGTTCAGGGCAGATACTCAAAGCGGAAACTGTCGAACTGATGTCACGCAATGCTATGGGTGACTCTAAAGTGACCATGCTACATACGGCTATGCCGCCTGTCACTAACGACGCCGAGTTCTTCCCCGGCATGCCAAAATCATGGGGATTGAGCTTCATGATTAATGACGAACAAGCTCCCACAGGTCGCTCAGTGGGTAGTCTGGCCTGGGCAGGACTTGCGAACACCTATTATTGGATTGACCAAGCACGTGGTCTAGGCGGTGTATACGCTACACAGATATTCCCCTTCGCCGATATCAAGTCTTTCCCCCTGTTCTTGGAATTCGAGAAAGCGGTGTATCAAAGCCGCTAATCTATTTGTTCGCTAGTCCCAGAAAACGCGATGTGCAAGTTTTGTGAGTACAAAACTTGCACATCGGAAAGCGTGATATTTTGTGCAGAATGGCTCTAGAGGCTCTTATAGATATATTGAGAGTCAAGAAATAGCTGCTACCATAGGCTATCTGCTATCCTATGGCTATACGAAGTTAAAAGCACTACCTTTTAAATAGGTGAGGTATGCACAGGTGAATTGATACCCGTAATATAAATACGGCGAATTCCTTGTAAAATGCGTTCTGGCGACAGACCGCGTTCCTGACGTTGGATGTGATAGAACATGGGGTGCAACGTGTTGAGGAGAGCGTCCGCTGTAAAAGAGATATCAAGACTCGCTAACTCTCCTTGTTCTACAGCCACAGTGAGCAGACTCACGAACAGATCACGCAGCGATAGATAGAACGAAATATGTTGGCTGCGACTTGTTTCATCACAAAATGCCTCTTGCATCTCATTGTGTGCGATTGGGCCTAACAATGCACCCTGCTCTTCCAGAAAAGCAATTAAATGTTTCAGTAAGCCATCGAGCCGTTCTAAGGCGGAAGAGCTTGCCTGTTCTGCAAATAGAGCATCGATTTTATGCATGAGTTGCTCATGATGCTCACGCAGCAAATCCATGCATAGTTCGCCCTTGTGAGCATAACGACGGTAGAGCGTGCCCTGCCCAACACCTGCCGCCTTGGCAATCTGGTGCATACTTACAGCCTGAACTCCATATTGGGCAAAAAGGCTTTGTGCCGCTTGCAAGATGCGACGACGGTGCTCCATCGCGTCTCGCCGCTCATGACGTACAGGGGTCTCCAGTTGCATGGTGACTCCAAAAAGCTTTGAGGTATCACGAGATTCCTTTATCATGATTTCTTCCTCTTGACAAACGGACACGTGTCCGGTACAATATCTATGTGGACATATGTCCACATAGATATTGTACCATACGATAGCATGACGGTCAACGTTGCGCTATTTCTCACCAGGACGGTTGCAAAATCTTGCACCTGCCCTGGGTTTTTCTGATATGACTCGGTATGACTCATTAGAGGAAAGAATTTATGTCGAATAGACCCGCTATTCTTGCAGAGGGACTGCAAAAACATTATGGAACAACGCACGCCCTTGCCGGACTTGATTTAGAGGCTGAAGAAGGCACGGTTCTCGGCGTCCTCGGCCCCAATGGAGCTGGTAAGACGACCGCGGTACGTATACTCACCACACTGCTGCGCCCAGATGCGGGCCGTGCAGAGGTTGCCGGGCTGGATGTTGTTAAAGATGCACATCTTCTGCGCTCCCGTATTGGCCTCGCGGGTCAATACGCCGCCGTTGACGAATACCTGACCGGATATGAAAACCTGAAAATGTTTGGGCAACTCTACCACTTATCAGGAACAGCCGCACGCCAACGTGCCAATGAGCTACTGAAACGCTTTGATCTGGTCGAAGCCGCTGGTCGTCCTGTGAAGACCTACTCTGGCGGTATGCGTCGTCGCCTCGACTTGGCGGCCAGCTTGATTATGACACCACCAGTCATCTTCCTGGATGAGCCAACGACTGGCCTTGATCCGCGTGGGCGTCTCGCCATGTGGGAGATCATTAGCGGTCTTGTCTCAGAGGGCACCACCGTTCTCCTTACCACACAATACCTGGAGGAGGCCGATCAACTCGCCACGCAAATCGTGGTGATTGACCACGGGCGCGTGATCGCCAAAGGCACAGCGGACGAACTGAAAACACAGGTTGGTGGTGAACGACTTGAGATTACGGTGGCACGTGGAAGTGATATGAATGATGCATTACAAGCGGTTCACCCCTATAGCACGGGTGATATCCAGGTTGATGCAACCACACGGCGAGTCGTGGTGCCAGTAGCAAATGGCGCACAGTTGCTTGTGTCCGTTGTGCGCGACCTCGATGCCGCACAAATTTCCCTGGACGACCTAGCACTTCGTCGCCCCACGCTGGATGATGTCTTCCTATCACTGACGGGTCGCAGTACAGCCGAAGAGGATGTTGCCAGTGACGAAAAGGCCGATCGACCTTTGGTAAGGAGTGTACGATGAGCACTGATGCACAGAGAGTTGAACCATTGATTCCACAACAACGTCCCGCGCTGTATTGGACCTTTGCCGATGCACTGATCCTGGCGCGACGGAACTTGATGCAAATTCCACGCATTCCAGAAGAGTTGCTCTTCTCGACCATTCAGCCAATCATGTTTGTGCTGCTCTTCCGCTATGTGTTCGGTGGAGCAATCGCCGTGAGCGGCACCACCTATGTGAATTACCTGATGGCTGGCATCTTTGCCCAAACGGTCATCTTCGGCTCAACCACAACAGGTATCGGGCTTGCTAATGACCTGCAAAAGGGCCTGGTTGATCGCTTCCGTTCACTGCCAATGGCGAAGTCAGCCGTGCTGACGGGCCGCACACTGTCTGATCTGGTGCGGAACGTCTTCGTAGTGACGGTAATGTGGATCGTCGGCCTGCTGGTTGGCTTCCGACCAGAGGGTTCATTCTTTGAGCTTGCTGGTGCTGTCGGTCTGCTCTTGCTCGTAAGCTTTGCCTTCTCGTGGATCTCAGCAACGATCGGGATGGCGGTGAGTAGCGTTGAGGCGGCACAATCTGCTGGCTTCATCTGGCTGTTTCCGCTGACCTTTGCCAGCAGTGCATTCGTACCTACGAAAAGCATGCCTGACTGGTTGCGTCTCTTCGCAGAACATCAGCCAGTCTCACTCGTCGTCAACGGCGTACGTGGCTTGCTGCTCAATCAGCCTGATGCCGCCACAATCTGGCAGGCTGTCGCCTGGTGTGTGGGCATTCTCGTTGTCTTTATCCCACTCGCAGTGCTGGCGTATGGGCGTCGTACAGCACGTTAAATACAGTTTATAGCAGACAGGGCATGACGCGTGAATCCGCGTCATGCCCTGTTCTAGTTTTTAGGCTGGCTAAGAAGGTATAGTTATCTGTTTATCTCAGTGTATTGAAAGTATGCGACTATTCATCTCCATATTTAGGCCAGAGTTGTGGAAGAAATCAGAAAAAGGATATACTGATAAGTAGAGCAAATGAAGGTATGCCGTACAGGTACAAAGGGAGAGCGCGTCATGAAGAAACGAACTCAGGTGGGCATTATCGGAGCCGGGCCAGCTGGATTATTGTTGTCGCTTCTCTTAGCCAAAGAGGGATACGATTCGCTCGTGCTGGAAAGCCGTAGTAGAGAAGAGGTTGAATCGACCATTCGTGCTGGCGTGCTTGAGCAGGGTACAATCGAGTTGATGACCGAGTTGGGGCTAGATGAACGCATGAATCGTGAAGGTGTGGTGCATCATGGTATCGAGCTTCGCTTCGATGGAGAGTCACATCGTATTCCCTTAACTGACCTGACTGGGCATGCTATCATGCTATATCCACAACATGAAGTGCTGAAAGATTTTATTGCCGCACGCCTCAGTCAAGGTGGCTCAATTCTCTTTAACGTCAAGGATGTGCAGTTATCCGATATCTCCTCCGACCAGCCTATGATACGCTTTACGCATGACCACGAGCAGCATGAACTACAGTGTGACTTCATTGCGGGATGCGACGGCTACCATGGTGTGTCGCGCTCAGCTATCCCGAATGCCCTACAAGCGGTCTACACGCGCACCTATCCTTTTGGCTGGTTGGGTATCTTGATGCAAGCTCCCCCCTCTGCCCACGAGTTGATTTATGCCTACTCCGAACGCGGCTTTTCTCTGGTCAGCACACGTTCGCCAGAACTACAGCGCATGTATGTCCAGTGTGATCCACAGGATAACATTGCCAACTGGTCAGACGCGATGATTCTGGAAGAACTGCAACTCCGCTTGGCCACGAAAGACAACTGGCAATTGCGCGTGGGGCCAATTATCCAGAAAAGTATCCTCGCGATGCGTAGCTTTGTCATCGAGCCAATGCAATACGGGCGACTATTTCTCGCTGGCGACGCCGCCCATATCGTACCGCCGACAGGAGCGAAGGGACTGAATCTGGCCGTCGCCGATGTTCGTCACCTTGCCCGTGCGCTCACAGCCTTCTACAAAAAGCAGCAAACGGACTTGTTGGAAGCCTACACAGCAACCTGCTTGCGTCGTGTCTGGCGGGCAGAACATTTCTCCTGGTGGATGACCTCGATGCTGCATCGTTTCCCCGACGATGATGTATTTCAACAGCGCATACAACTTGCTCAGCTTGCATACACGGTGCGCTCACGTGCCGCCGCCACCAGCCTCGCCGAAAACTACGTTGGTTTACCCTTCGACTGGTAGCTACTCGTAATAGGTACAATTAGGTGAGATAATTGACGGATAATACTTTTCTCTCGTAAAGCGAGAGACATTTCTCTTGGCTCTCTTCGTTCAATCCGAAATGGTAGGTTAATAGCGATTTCACTGTCTCATGTACGTCTGATGCTTGCTTCCATTTCCGTATTTTTAGCTCGGAAAAGCGAAGATAATTTACAAATGTTGTCTGATGCCGCTCTAGCAACAATGGAATATCAAATTCTCGATATCCTCACTCTATGTTATCGTCAATAAGACATTGAGAAAGAAGGCTTTTTTGTAGCTAATGACTATACGAAATCTCTTTTACAGGCTTCGTCGTGTAATGCTCCCCATCAAAGTGGCGGGTTCTGCGTCGAAACTCGAAGGTGAAGCCGGGCCAGAGCGTGGTATTGCGGCCATTGGCATCAAGATACCAACTGGAGCAACCGGAGACCCAGACCGTACTTTTCATCCTTTGTTGCATCTCGCTATTAAATGCTTCCTCGCTCTCAGGCTGCACTTCGACCGCTTGTACGTGTTGTCGCTCCATCATATGCATACAATCGAGGATATACGATAGCTGAGCTTCAATCATATAGACCATGGAGTTGTGCCCCAATCCGGTATTGGGGCCGATCAGTAAGAACATATTGGGAAAGCCTGCGACAGTTGTTCCGAGATAGGCATGCGAGCCTGCTTGCCAGCTTTCAGCGAGTGATTGACCGTCACGCCCATGCACGAACTGTGGCAGGTGGGCGTCTGTGACGTGAAAACCAGTTCCGCAGATAATGACATCGACCTCGTGCTCTTTGCCATCCGCGGTCACAATACTATGCGCCCGCACCTCGCGAATACGCTCAGACACGACATCCACATTGGGTTGCGTCAAAGCTGGATAGAAGTCATCGGAGAGCAAAATGCGTTTGCAGCCCATCATATAGCGTGGTGTGAGCTTTTCCCGCAACACTGGGTCTGACACCTGGCGTTGCAGATGCTTTTGAGCCACTTCTACTGCCGTTGCCAAGGCATTACGCCGATAGACCAGCCCAATTGCCGTCAGTTCATGCAACCAGTAAATTCTGGCACGGACTAAACGCTGGGTAAAGGGCAGGATACGGTACAGCGCACGTTGCCAGGCCGCGATTGGCGCATCCAGGCGTGGCACAATCCAGGGTGGTGTACGCAAGAACAGCGTGAGGGCAGCCACATGTGGCTGAATGCGCGGAACGAACTGAATCGCCGATGCCCCCGTGCCGATCACAGCGACACGCTTGCCTGTCAAATCATAATCGTGCCGCCATTGTGAGGAATGGAATAAGACACCCGCAAAGTTTTCTATACCCGCGATTGAGGGCAAGGAAGGTTCGCTGAGTGGCCCATTGCCCAGGATAAGTATATCAGCAATAAGTGGCCCATGCGTGGTCGTAAGATGCCAACGCTGCTCCTGTTCATTCCACGTTGCATCCTGCAACGCACAATTCCAGCGCACATGGGGTAAGATACCGAAGCGTTCCGCGCTGTGCCGTAAATAGCTCTGAATTTCGGGCTGCGGTGGATACAAACGGCTCCACTGCGGATTCATAGCAAACGAGAAGGAGTAGAGGTGTGAGGGAATGTCACAGGCACAGCCAGGATAGGTGTTGTCGCGCCATGTACCGCCAAGGTCTGCTGCCTTCTCGATAATGACAAAATCGTTACAGCCATCTTGCTTCAGCCGAATCGCCATACCCAGACCAGAAAATCCAGTTCCCACAATGGCAACGCGGACAACATTTGTCTTTGCTTCATCTGTAGCTGCTTCGTTGCTCGCAGAAGCGTGCTTCATCTTTGCTCCTCCATTGCTTGCTGTCTACCTAAGACTGCTTTTGTATCAGAGCTGTTGCAAGTTCGGGAATCATCGCACAGTAATATCCGTAGGGACCAGCTTCAGCCCTGGCTTTTGTGTTGAGTTATTCATCACTTTTCTGCGCAAGAGTTCGTTCAAAAGGGATATATGGTATCAAGCCTTTCAAGAACGCTTCAATCTGAATATCAGGTGGTGCATAACGCGCATCCATGGCAAACCCATTGACCTGGATCATCCAAACCAGGGGATTCGTATCAATCCTAGATGGCAGCGTCCATTTCGGATCCATCTGATACATATTCAAGAGATCACGAATTTGTTTGGATTTTGCCTGCATCGTACTCGAACTGAGGCCAAAATAATCCCTTATCTGACTTGAAGTAACATGAGGTGTTTGCGACGAGTCAAAGAGAAAGTTCACTGTCCCTACGGCATGAATAATGCCACACGCCCATGTGGTAGACTTGCCCGTGTTCAATGGCGAGGGGCGTTTCCGACAGAGCGTCGCGATCAACTCGCGACAGAGTTGTTTGTACTCTTCATTCAAATGAGACTGACTAAAGGCATCTGTTATTTGAGCCAATTCATCAAAACGGGCCTGCATTTCTTTAGGGACATTCTGCGATGTGCTACGTTTAGCCATACATGCATCTCTCCGGTATTCAATACAACAATTGGCATCCGACTATGACAACCTCTATGTAGAAGTAGTATAGCATCTTTTCTGAGCAGTAATATATTTTTCCTCAAACTTCCAGTAGAAGTCCAGCAAGCAAGCGTTGTGTTAACAAATGGAAGTGTGTGCGCTCACCAAGTAATTGCTAAACCTTGCTTTTCCTACCTACTAGATAGTAGATTACAGATATGACGTTGTTGTCATGTCTATTTGTAACAGTTTCTAATGGAGGAAAAAAATATGCCAAAAGCCGCACGTCGCGCCCAGGTTACCTGGGAGGGAACACTCACACAAGGAAATGGTGTTATTGTCAGTACCAGCAGTGGTGCTCTTACCGATCTTCCTGTCACCTGGGCATCGCGCGTTGAGAAATCTGATGGCAAGACCAGCCCAGAAGAATTAATTGCCGCCGCCCACGCCGAATGTTATGCGATGGGACTGGCGAACACCCTCGCCAATAGTGGCACACCCGTCACGAAGCTCGCTGTTGAAGCGGTCTGCACCTTAAATCTCACCGCCCAGGGGCTCAAGATCGAGTCAATGGATCTCAACGTCCAGGGTAGTGTGCCAGGTATTGATGCCGCAGCCTTTGAGCAAGCAGCTCAAAAGGCAGAACAGACCTGTCCGGTTTCTAACGCCCTGCGCAACAATGTCGCCATTAACGTTCACGCGCAGTTGAACTAGGAACACGACAGTTGTAACAAACGACAGATAAGAGGCTTGATTCCGCTTTGAAATCAGGCCTCCATCACGATAAAAACATGCAAGGTACGCGGACCATGCACCCCTTCGACGCGGCTCAGTTCTATGTCGCTGGTAGCTGATGGGCCCGAGATCAGCGTGATGGGATGTGTTGCGCGCTCCCCCAGTTTTGCTACCGCTTCGGGAACAAGGCCCACCACTTGTTCTGCACGCACAACACAGAGGTGGATATCTGGTACGAGAGAGAGCACACGTCGCCCCTGAGCCACTCCGCCATCGAGAATAATTGTCCCGGTTTGGGCGATTGCCATAGCGCACCCGGTGAGCACGGCAGAGCTTTCTTTGAGATCGTTGACGGTCAATGCTGGTTTGTCCTGTACAAGTGTCACCTCGGCTGGCAACCAACTCTCAGGCAGATCAGTTGGCACCACAAGGCGTGTCACGCTATAGCTTCGACAAGCAGCGGCGATAGTCTGAGCTAAACCAGCCTCGTCCGTGCGCGTCACTTGCGCTTTATAATCAACTAGGCGATCAACCAGTTCCTCCAGTATAATCGTGCGCTCGCGCTCATCGTGTTGCAAATACATCCGTGTAACCTCTGGCGGTTCCGCTGCGGTAGCAAGCGCGCCGCGAATGCGTTCTAGCATCACCTCTTTCGCTGTCTTCTTCACGCATTGCCGCCTTTCTCTGGTTCTTTCTGCTCACGCCACCATTCGCGAAAACTCTGTTTGGGAACCGAGACGAGGTCACGGGCCGTGCTCCAACCCATTAACATCCCTGGCAGGTGATCGATCACGCCCTCGTGCATAAAGAAGCGTTGCCCGTGGCGTGCCATTCTTTGCGCCTGTTCATAGCGTTTGGGGCTGGCAAAAATCGAGGCAAGTTGACGCATCGCCAAACCCTCCGGGTCGAGCGGGGAAGCCTTGCGCGTCACTTCCCCGCGTAGGTGCAGGAGCACCTCTGGAATATTGATTTTGACCGGACAGACCTCATAACACGCACCACATAAAGTGGATGCGTAGGGAAGGGTCTTGGCGTGTTCTACCCCCACGAGTTGTGGCGTGAGAATGGCACCAATCGGCCCTGGATAGACCGAACCATAGGCATGACCACCAGTCCGTGAATAGACAGGGCAGATATTGAGACAGGCACTACAACGGATACAGTGCAGCGTCTGCCGCCCTACCTCATCGGCAAGCACATTCGTGCGTCCGTTGTCGAGCAATACCAGATGGAAAGATTGCGGACCATCGCCACGTGTCACCCCTGTCCACAGGCTGGTATAGGGGTTCATGCGTTCACCAGTCGAGCTACGTGGCAGCAGCTGTAAGAAAACAGCGAGGTCCTGGAAGGTCGGCAAAATTTTCTCAATGCCCATCACAGAAATCAGCGTCTGCGGCAATGTCAGGCACATGCGCCCGTTGCCTTCGCTCTCGACAACGCCAATCGTGCCCGTCTCGGCAATTGCAAAATTGGCACCGCTTACGGCCACCTGAGCGGCGAAGAACTGTTCGCGCAGGTAGGTGCGGGCGGCGGCTGCCAGCTGCTTTGGCTCATCGCTGAGGTCTTGCCCCTTCGCAATGGTGCGGCGGAAGAGGTCACGTATCTCACTGCGGTTCTTATGAATGGCCGGAACCAGAATATGGGAGGATGTTTCACCTGCAAGCTGAATAATCAATTCAGCCAGATCAGTCTCAATGGCACGAATGCCAGACTTTGCCAGAGCCTGATTGAGATGAATTTCGTCAGTGGTGAGCGACTTGACCTTCACCACGCGGTCCGCACCCGTCGCTTGCACAATCTCGGTGATGATACGATTGGCCTCGGCAGCGTCCCGTGCCCAATGGACCTGCCCACCTGCGCGTTGCACAGACGCTTCTAATTGTAACAAATAGTCGTCAAGGTGCCGCATGACACGTGCCTTGATCGCATATCCTGCGTCACGCAGCAATTCCCAATCCGGCAATTCAGAGACAACATTGGCACGTTTCATACGAATAGTGTTTGTTGCCTTGCCCAGGTTACGTCGTAACTGGCTATTGCCCAGCGCAGCCTTCGCTGACAGAGGAAAAGAAGGCAAGGATTTAGGAGCCATTATGCGACCTCGCTTTCTCTATTTGCCAGAATCTCGGCTAGGTGAACGGTGGTCACACCAGCACGTTGGCGATGGAGGCCTCCGCCGATATGCAGTAAACAAGAGGTATCCGCCGAACAGAGCACCTCGGCCCCCGTGTCGAGTACACAGCGTGTTTTATCGCTCAGCATGGCAAGGGAAGTGTCGGCATTCTTGACGGAGAAGGTGCCGCCAAAGCCACAACATTCGCGGGCATTGGGCAGTTCGACCAGTTCAATGCCCTTGACCGAGCGCAGCAAACGCAGGGGAGCGTCTCCCACATGCAGCACACGTAAGCTGTGGCAGGTGGGATGATAGGTGACACGATGCGGGTAATAGGCCCCGACATCAGTGACATCAAGGCGTTTCACCAGAAACTCCGAGAGTTCGTAGACACGCGGAAGCAGACGGTTGACAGCCGCGATTAGTCCCGCATCGCCAGAGAGCGTGGCGGCTTTCGGATATAGGTCACGCACCATGCCCACGCAAGAAGCCGAGGGCGCGACGATGATATCAGAAGCGGAAAAGACCTCGACAAAGTGACGCACCAGCGGTATAGACTCACGTTGGTAGCCTGTATTATAGTGCATCTGCCCGCAGCAGGTCTGAGCCTCTGGGAAATCGACCGTGTGCCCCAAGTGCTCGAGCAAGCGTGTGGTAGCAATACCAACATTGGGAAAGAGTGTATCATTAAAGCATGTAATGAAGAGCGACACCTGCACTGGCTGCCCCTTTCTAACCTATGATAGTTCTGAACCATTGAGCCGCTTCGTCCCAAGCACCGTGGCGTGCTGATTGTGGCGTATACACGTGTGTTGGCACACTGCGCGCAATCGCACGTACCTCCTGCAACGTATGGAGTTCGCCCAGGCCCACCAGTTGCATCAGCGCGTTCCCTCGAGCCGTTGCTTCATAGGGGCCCGCGATGACAGGTGTATCCAGAGCATCAGCAAGCCATTGATTCAGGCGTGTATTGCGTGCCCCCCCACCCAGGATATGCACGCCGTTCACCTGTATGCCTGTCAACTGAGTGAGTTGGCGAAAGACTTCACAGTAACGCAACACCAAGCTTTCCATAATGCAGCGCGCAAAGGCTGCAGGAGCCTCAATAGGTTTTTGCCCATGCTCCACAAGATAGGAGTTTATCGCGGCAGGCATATCTTCGGGAGCAAGGAAGCGCACATCGTCAGGATCAATCAGTGCTGCGAAGGCGGGAACATCATCCACCGCTGCTAATACTATATCATAGTTCATCATTTGTCCGTCAAGTAGCCAGCGGCGTTGGCATTCCTGTAACAGCCACAGACCCATCACATTCTTCAGAAAGCGCGTCGTACCAAAGACGCCGCCCTCATTTGTAAAGTTCGCGCCCAACGCGTCTGCATTAATCAGCGGTTGAGGTAGTTCAACGCCGACCAGCGACCACGTGCCGGAGCTGATATATCCCCAGTTAGAACTGGCTGGGGCGGGCACAGCCACAATCGCCGAGCCAGTATCGTGGGTGGCAGGCGCGATCACACGCACCGCACCAAGTTCGTTCTGCAATGCTGGCAAGAGCGTGCCGAGCACGGTTCCCGCGCTCACCACTGGCGCAAGCATCGAGGTGGGAATACCCAGCACATCCAGCAATTCCGTTGTCCATTGTCCCGCAACAGGGTCCCAGCATTGCGTTGTGGTAGCATTGGTCTGCTCGGTCGTCATCGTGCCACACAACCAGTGATGCAGCAGGTCAGGTATCAACAACAATTGCTGTGCCTGCGCGAGTTGCTCAGGATGTTCCTGCTGATGGGCATACAACTGGAACAGCGTATTGATAGGCAGAAACTGGATACCCGTGCGTGCATACAGCGTTTCCCGTGGAATTTGTGCGAAGACGCGCTCCATCATGCCATCAGTGCGATGATCGCGATATTGATAGGGCTGGCCGAGCAACAAGCCACGCTCATCGAGCAAACCATAATCAATGCCCCAGGTATCGACGCCAATACTGTCTAGCGATCCGGCCAGTTGCCGTGCTTTGCGCAAGCCAATAAGCATCTCATCCCACAACGCACGAATATTCCAGAAGCGGTGCTTATTGAGCGTCACTGGACGATTGGGGAAGCGATACACCTCCTTCTGCGTGAGGTGTTGTCCATCGTAGCTTGCCAGCATCACGCGACCACTATCAGCACCTAGATCGACTGCGGCGACCTTGCGTGTCGTCATTGCACAACTCCCCTTCCTCAGCGTGGATATGCCGCCGCTACGCCACCGTCAACGTTAAGGATATTGCCGGTGCTTTTGAGCGCACGTGTGGGCGAGGCAAAGAAGGCCGCCGCCTCGGCGATATCATCGGGTAGAATGTTGACACCCAATGTCGTGCGCTTGCGATAGACTTCTTCCAACTGGTCAGGGGCAACGCCATAGCTTGCCGCTCGCTCCTGTCGCCACGAGCTATCCCAGATGCGCGAACCAGACAGCACGGCGTCGGGATTGACGGTGTTAACGCGAATGCCAAATTGACCGCCCTCCTCCGCCAGACAACGGGCCAGATGTGCCTCGGCAGCTTTCGAGGTCGAGTAGGCGGAAACATTTTTGCCCGCAACCAGAGCATTTTTACTGGCAATAAACACGAGATTACCGCCGCGTCCTTGCTCACGGAAAAGGCGAAAACCCTCGCGTGCTACCAGAAAATAGCCTGTGACGAGCACATTCCAGTTTCTATTCCACTGGGTCAGGCTTGTCTCGGTGATAGACGCACTTGAGGCTAAGCCCGCGTTATTCACACATACATCCACGCCACCGAAGGCACGAGCAGCTTGCTCAAAGGCAGCATGTACGCTCTCCTCATTGGTGACATCCATCCACAACGCAACCGCTCGTCCAGATCCGTACTGCGTATTGAGATAGGTCGCCAGTTTCTGCGCCCCTTCAAGATCGATATCTGTGGCGATAATATGTGCGCCATCCTGTGCAACACGCCGACAGATGGCAGAACCGATGCCACCAGCTGCACCCGTGACCAGCACCACCTGACGAGCAAACTCCCGTTCGGCTGGTGCCAGTTTAAGCTTGTACTGTTCCAGCGGCCAGTACTCAACGGCGTAACTTTCGGCGTCACTGAGCGAAATGAAGCCGCCACAGGCTTCCGCGCCACGCATCACTGCCAGCGCACGGTGATAGAGTTGGGCCGAGACATCCGCCATGGCCGCATCCTTCCCCGTTGTGAACATGCCAACGCCCGGAATGAGGATGACACGCGGATGGGGATCAGAAACGGCGTCAGCAGCCCGCAGCACTGGCTCACTCGCATCGGGATCAAGGTCTTGCTGCGCATTGGTTTTTAGATACTGTTGATAGCGAGCAACATAGACCTCAACACCCATTCGTACAGCTTGTCTAAGAGCCTCTATCCCTTCTTCTGGTGACCATGCGACCAGCAAAGGCCAGGGTTTGGTATGAACTAAGTGATCGGGGCAGGCAGCTCCAATCCCTGTGAGCCGTGGCGCATCCACGCTAGCCGCGAAGGTTAGCACATCCTCGCTATCCTCGAAACGCAGAATTTGCCGTTTCTCGCCAGAGACGATACCACGCAGCGTTGGTGCAATCTGTGCAGCAACAGCATTGCGTTGCTCCTGTGCCAACGGTTGCGTACGAGCACCGCCGAAAACACTGCGCTGAGCATGAGCAATACGGTCCTCCACAAAATTCCGCGCATGCGTAATCGTTGTTAGCGTAGAGCTAAAGCAACTCTCATCGCTCTCACCCCAGGTAATCAGGCCATGTTTGGCCAGAATAACCAGGCGGGCTTGTGGCCGTGCGCGAACCGCCAACGCGACCTCACGCGCCAAGCCAAACCCTGGGCGGCGATAGGGTATCCAGATCAGATCAGTACCGAAGCAATCACGTGCCAGTTGCTCCCCATCGGCGGCACAGGCAAAGTAGTTGGTCGCGTCCGCATGGGTATGATCGATATGGGCGAAGGGCAGAAAACCGTGCAGGAGGGTTTCGATGGAAGGCCGTGGCCGCGCAGGAGACAGGAAACAGTGTGACAGGTAGTCTACCATCTCGGTATCACTCATCTGCTCTCGCTCAAGCAACGGTAGGATATCATCAAGGTACAGACCAGTAAACGAGGCCTCGGTGCAGGTCGCAAGGTCTGAGCCAGACCCCTTTACCCACAATACATTGGCGGAGCGGCCCCGAAAATCGACCTCCTGTGCCTTGGCCGAGGTGTTGCCACCTCCCCAGTTGCAAATGGAACGGTCTGCCCCCAACTTTCGTGAACGCGCCACAAGTTGCGCTAGCGTCGTCGATATAGAAGATTCTGTCATCATTTTTCTCTCAATCCAGATGGAATACTTCCTCTAGGAGGAACGGAAAAGAGGTTGTGGGGTCAACCTCGCGTTCCAGGATATCGCTCATAAAGGTTTCCCAACGATCACTCACAGAACTGGATGCCAGATACGTGCGGAAACGTGCGAAATCGGCCACTTCAAAGTATGCGAATAGCTGGAGACCTTGCAAGTAGATAGAGTAATTCTGGCAGCCAGCTGCTCGCAACTCGGACAGCATTTCCGGCCATACCTGTTGATGGCGGTGCCGATATTCGGCCTCGGTTCCGGGTTTGATGCGCATGAGAAATGCAACACGCTGCATGACTTCTCCCTCATACTTTATGCTATTCCTTACAGACCACCTGAGCGAAGCGATTTCCTTGCAGTCAGATGAGCGTAGCTAGAGGCGATAGCCTCGTTTCTGACTGTCTTACAAGAAGACGCGCTAGCGTCGTTGGTGGTCTGAATAACAAGCTATTATGCACCAGGATAGCCGCTACTCACAGTGGTTGTTGCGCGTTCACGTGCGATACGCTCAGCATAGCCACCCGCACGAAAGGCCGTAATAGGATCAGGGTCACGCCCTTGCTGTTGGCGCGCCTGCGCCAATAGTGGACGCACATCCGTTTCGTATGCAGCTTGCAGCACGCGATAAGCACCCAAAACATCGCTGGCCTCTTGCGCCTGCTGTAAGGCTGCACGATCTACCAAAAGAGCTTTCGCATAGGCTGTTTGAATATTGAGCACGCTTTGAATCATGGCTTCAATCTTTGGCTCAATGTTGTGAGATTGATCAATCATATAGGCAACACGCCCGACATTGGTATTGCCCTCGGCACCCGCAACAAGAATTTCGTTAAAGATACAGAACAACTCAAATGGGTTGAGCGAACCAACGATCAGGTCGTCATCGGCATACTTACGGTCATTAAAGTGGAAACCGCCCAGGCGTCCTTCGTCAAGCAATTGGGCTACAATCTGCGCAATGTTTGTTCCCTGCGCATGATGGCCAGTATCCACTAATACCTCTGCCTGTGGGCCGAGCTTCTGTGCCATCAACAGGGAGGTGCCCCAATCGGGCAGATCGGTCGAATAGAACGCTGGCTCAAAAAATTTATATTCAATCAGCAGTCTCATCCCCGGTGGTAGCGCGGCATAGACCTCACGTAAACTATCAAGCAGGCGATGGCGGCGACCACGTAGGTCATCCTGTCCGGGATAATTCGTTCCGTCTGCCAACCATAAGCTCAAAATATCTGAGCCAACAATCTTTGCGATGGTAATGCACTCTAACATATGATCGATGGCTTGCCGCCGAATGGCAAGGTCACGATGGCACAGGCTACCAAGACGGTAGACATCCTCCTGAAAGAGATTGGGATTGACCGCGCCAATACGTACTCCGAGTTGGGCCGCCTCTGCCTGCACTGCTACATAGTCAGCGACTTTATCCCAAGGAATATGAATGGCAACACTTGGACAGGCTCCCGTCACACGATGGACCTCAGCGGCGTCAGCCAGCTTCTCAGGGAGAGTACGTGCGGCACCGGGCCAGGGAAAGACCTTAAAACGTGTACCGGAGTTGCCATAGCCCCACGAGGGAGTTTCAATTGTAAAACGTTGGATGGCCTCTATTACAGATGCGGCATCATGAGTGAATGTACCCAAACTGTCCTTCATCTTCCGTCTGCGGCGAGTAGTACTCTTCAAACACTGAGAGGAAAACGCCGCCCTCCTTCCCATGCTTAAAACATAACGAGCATACATTTCATCACTACAAAATAGAGCTAGCATACAAGAGGAGAGTACGGAGGATATGTTGTGTATTCTGCGTACTCTCCTCCCGCCTTGAACTTGCTAGAAGTTGAACTGACCAATATTATCCTTGGTGAAGACCGTTGGGGGTCCTAACAGGACAACACCATTCGCGCCAACTGTTTTCGTACCGAGTTTACCCGCAGTAAAGCTATCGCCTTCTTTGCCGGTAATCTTGCCCGTTATCAATGCGTCGGCAGCATAGTACGCCAGGTAGCCAAGCTGTCCTGGATCCCAGAGCGCAAAGCCCTGGACGGTACCATCAGTCACATACTTACGCATCTGGTTTGGTGTGCCAAGTCCGGTAAGGGCAACCTTACCACCTTTGTTCACCGACTCAATGGCACGAGCGGCGGCGGCAATACCAACAGTTGTCGGAGAAATGATACCTTTGAGGTTAGGATAGGCTTGCATGAGTGAGAGGGTATCGTTAAAGCTGGTTTGATCATCGTCATTGCCATACACAACCTTGACGAGGCTCATCCCTTTGTACTGCGGCTTCGATAGCTCATCTTTCATGAAGCCTATCCAGGTGTTCTGGTTGGTCGCGGTGCTGGCAGCAGAAAGAATGGCTACCTGCCCAGTATAATTGAGTTGCTTACCCAGAGTCTGCACCTCAATGCGCCCGATATCCTCTGCATTCGCCTGGTTGATAAACACCTGGCGAGCATCAGGTGCGACATCGGAGTCATAGCTCACGACTTTAATGCCCTGTGACATGGCCTGCTTGAGGGCCGGTGCCAGGGCATTCGGGTCGTTCGCGGAAACAACAATGGCGCTCACATGCTGCTGTGTCAGGGTATTAATCCATGTGACCTGTTCAGATGCGCTGGCAGTGGAAGGGCCCACCTGTTTGAACGTGCCTTTGAGTTCGGTAGCCGCGCTCTTCCCGCCAGTAGCGGCTGTATCGAAATACGGGTTGTTGACAGCTTTGGGCAAGAAAGCAACATTGAGGCTACTTGTGCTACCGCCACCAGTACTACCGCTACCACCACTCGAAGTGCCGCCGCTACTAGTGGTGCCGCCACAGGCTGCCAACACCAGCATGAAAAACACGATACATCCAAACCCTAGTGTGTGAAACAGCTTCTTCACTGTCTCCTCCTTTACACATGTCTCGAACTGCCCGCAGCCAAACGTCTGCGGCTAAGAGTAGTCTGAATCTGCTGAGCAATATTAGGACCTAATACGGAGAAGATGAGCAGCACACCTACGACAATGTTCTGAACATCTCCACTGACATCAGCCAGCCCTAAAGCATTGCGCAACATTCCAATCACAAACAAGGACAATATGACGCCTACCAGTGTTCCACGACCGCCAAAGATATTCACACCTCCAAGCAAGACTATTGTGATGACATCCAACTCAAAGCCAACCGCGTTGTCAGCACGTGCGCTGGAAAACCTGGCGGTCAGGATAATACCCGCGAGTGCTGAAAGCAAACCAGAGAGGATGTAGAGCATGAGCTTGATTTCCGTCACACGAATGCCCGAAAAGCGCGCCGCCTCGCGGTTGTTGCCAATCGCGTAGACCTGCCTGCCAAACCAGCTGCGGTGCAGAATGCCCATGAACAGCACCACTAAAAGGACAAAGACGATGAGGGACCAGGGAATAAGGGTACCAGGTACGTTACCAAATCCGAAAGTGGTAAAGGCATTGGGAAAGTTACTGTATGCCTGATCTCCCAGAATGACAAATGCCAAGCCACGATACAGACCCAAGGTGCCCAGCGTCACCACCAGCGAGGGCAGGCCCAAACGTGTCACGAGCAGGCCATTAATCAAGCCCGCGACAACGCCAACCAAGAGTGCAATAATAATCCCTAGCCCGAGGGGAACACCAGCATTCGATGTTACCCCTAGCACCGCACTGGCAAGGCCAAGTATTGAGGCTACCGAAAGATCTATTTCACCAGATATGATAATCAGCGTCATGGGTAGGGCCATAATCGCCTTCTCCATAAAGTCCCTTACCATAGAGGAAAAATTGAAAGCAGTGAAGAAATAAGGCGAGAGCAAGCTACCCAATATAATAGTGAGCAGCAAGAGAAGGACCAGCAGTGCCTCCCACGAGCGTGTAAATGTTCTCAATCGCTTCATCGTTGCCTCCGTGCTAGCAGACTACGCTGGAGCCAGCGTGTGATAAAGGCATCAATAGCGACGGCTATAAGAATAACTGCACCATCAATGGCCTGTAACCAGAACTGGGATAGCTTGAGCAGGTTGAGCGAATTATCAATCGTCCCTAACAGAATTGCTCCCAGCATCACCCCGAAGATCGTACCAGAGCCGCCGAAGATATTCACGCCACCAACGACTACGGCTGCGACAACCTGGAGCTCAAGCCCAGAGGCGGCGGTCGCGTCTACGGTGGCGAAGCGGGCTCCCCATAGCACGCCAGCGAAACCGCAGAGCAGACCTGAGATCACGAAGGCGAAAAATACGAGCAGACTGCTGCGTATACCCACCAGTCGCGCCGCTTCAGGATTACTACCAATGGCATACAGCTGGCGACCGCCACGTGAGTAGCGGAGCAGATACGCCGCGATCACGGCGATGACCGCCGCAAACAGAATGAGTGCGGGAATACCCAGAAACTGTGTCGTCGCCAAGCTAAGGAAGTTGTCGGGAACATCAGAAGCACTCACCTGCGAACCGCCCGCGTACACAAAATCGAGGCCGCGATAGATGTATAAGGTGCCCAGCGTGACAATAATTGCGGGTACACGGCCAACTGTCACCACCAGGCCATTGATCATGCCCAGTAGCAACCCGAGCAGACATCCCAGCAGAATGGCCACAAACAGATTTGTGCCTGGTTGCTGCTTGAAGAGGTTCGCGGCGAAAAAGGCAGTAAAACCCACAATCGAGCCGACCGAAAGATCAATGTTGCGCGTCAGCACCACCAACGTCTCGCCAACCGCGATGATTGCGATGATCGCCACCGACAACAAAATCTGCTCGATATTTCCCACAGTGAGAAACTGGGGAGCTTGTATGCTCACGACTACAATCACAAGAAATAAGACTATGAGGAGTCCCAGTTCACGCACTCTACTCACGGAGCGTACCAGCCGATTGCCGCCACTCCGCTTTGCTGTGCGTCCCTCCTCCAGTTCTTTACTGGTGGCCGTCATTTGCCACCTGCCCCGTTGCTGCAAACATCACTTTCTCCTGGTCCGCTTCTGCGCGGTCGAACATTCCAGCGACCCGTCCCTCGTGCAGCACCAACACACGATCAGACATGGCGAGCACTTCAGGTAGTTCACTGGAAATAAGTATGATTGCCAGTCCCTTGGTCGCGAGGTCCGAAATAATGCGGTGAACCTCGGCTTTGGCACCGATGTCTATACCTCGTGTTGGCTCGTCAAGAATAAGAATGGTTGGCTTGGTGATGAGCCACTTTGCCAGCACAACCTTTTGTTGATTGCCGCCCGAAAGAGCTTTCACCAACTGGTCTATTCCTGCTGAGCGCACTTGGAGTTGCTGCGAGTAATCAGTAGCGATAGCGCGTTCACGCTGGCGATCTACCGCACCAAATTTGCTCAATTGTTGCAGAATGGGTAAGGTCATATTGGCCATGATGGAGAAATCAAGTACCAACCCGTGTTGATGACGGTCCTCTGGCACGTAGGCGATACCGTGATGCATAGCGGCTTGTGGAGAGGTGATGTTCACCACTTGCTGCCCAATGCGTATCTCGCCGCTCTCAGCGTGATCGATGCCGAAGAGCACCCGCGCTATCTCGGTACGGCCCGCGCCAACGAGCCCCGCGAAACCGAGAATCTCGCCACGACGCAATTCAAAACTGATATCACGAAAGACGCCTGGGCGCGTCAGATGCTGCACAGAGAGTACAACCTCGCCGATGTCGGCTTTGCCCTTGGGGAAAAGAGCCGACAGTTCACGACCCACCATGTTGCGAATAATATCTTCGGTCGTGAATTGTGCCGTCAATCCGCTCGTGACATAGGCACCATCACGCAAGATGGTCACGCGGTTAGCCAGTTCGAAAATCTCTTCCAGCCGATGGCTCACGAAAAGGATCGCTACACCGCGCTGCCGTAATTGCTCCACGATCACAAAGAGTTCTTTGACTTCATGGGGGGAAAGCGCGGCGGTTGGTTCGTCCATAATGAGCACACGAGCATCGAGGGAAAGGGCTTTCGCGATCTCAACCAGTTGCTGATCGGCGACGGACAACCCTTGTACAGGAGTATTTACGCTTAACTGCACATCAAGCGATGCCAACAAACGCTCGACATCCGCATACATGCGTTTCCAATCGACGCGCCCAAAGCGATCAATCGGTTGCCGCCCCATAAAGACGTTCTCGGCTACATTCAAATCGGGAAATAACGTCGGCTCCTGATGAATCACGGCAATGCCTAGACGCTGCGCCTGCGCCGGGCTATGCAGTTCAACCGCTTCACCCTCTAGCTTGATCGTCCCTGTATCAGGTTGATGGATACCTGCGAAAAGCTTGACGAGGGTACTTTTCCCTGCCCCATTCTCTCCAACAAGTGCATGGACTTCACCACGGTATAAGCTCAGATCGACACCACGCAGTGCCTGCACAGTACCAAATTGTTTGGTAACGCCCATAAGTTCGATGATAGGTTGAGCAAGTTGTGTCACGTTTGTTCCCTTCCTCTCGAACGTTCTTGACGGACCAGACGCTAGACATATGCATGAGTTGAAACGTTTCAGTAAAAACAGAGCCTACTTGCTTTATTCACTTGTTAGAGGTTCACAAAATAAAGAGTTGTTTTTCAGCTCTATGAGCACAAATATGGTTACAAGATGTCGTGTTTGGGAGATTTGAAACGTTTCAATTAAAAATAAGTATATATTCTTGATAGGGGTGTTGTCAAGGGGTAAATGCTACCAAAAATTGATGGACACGCGCTGGGTTTTCCATAGTGTTGTCTGTATATGACATACTATACACATGAGGTGTTGCGAGCAGAGTCATCATCATAGACATGCTGCCACTACACCTTCGTGAGCACAGCAGAAAGAGCAGACCATGAGTTCAACGTCAAGTATCCGTGAGGTGGCGAAGCGCGCAGGTGTTTCGCTGGGCACGGTATCGAATGTACTCAACCGCCCCGAAATAGTCGCGGAAGAGACACGGCTACGTGTTCAGCAAGCCATCGATGAAATAGGTTTTGTACGCAATGGCTCAGCACGTCAATTGCGTGCGGGCCGCAGTCAATATCTTGGTCTGCTTGTGCTGGATGTCGCCAACCCCTTTTTTACAGAAGTGGCACGTGGCGTTGAAGATGTAGCCAATCAAGCTGGCTATGTTGTTATACTCTGCAACTCTGATGACTCCGAGGAAAAGGAAGATCACTATTTACACGTGCTCGAAGAACAACGTGCGCAAGGGGTATTAATTACGCCAGTGCAAAGCGACGCCAGCTATCTCCAGCGCTTCAGGCAACGTGGTATCGCAGTCGTTTTGCTCGATCGTCCGAGTCGAATAAAAGACCTGTGCTCGGTTTCGGTCGACGATGTGCGTGGTGGCGAACTGGCCGCCACCCATCTGCTTGAGCAAGGGCATCAGTGTATTGGCTTTGTGCATGGCTCACTCACGATTCGCCAGTGTGCTGATCGACAGCGCGGCGTCCTGCGTGCGGTAAAGGCAGCTGGTCTTGATCCTCAACGTGCCATTGTCGACATCGCCACGCCAGCACAAAACGCGAAAGAGGGCGAAGCCTGTGTAGAAAAGTTACTGAACGCAAAGGTGAGGCCAACCGCCGTCTTTTGCGCTAACGACCTGCTCGCGCTTGGACTGATGCGGGGCCTCCATAAACGGGGCATGGCTATCCCCAAGGATATGGCACTGGTAGGCTATGATGATGTCGAGTTTGCCAGCGTGCTGGCAACACCTTTGACATCGGTGCGACAACCCAAATATGAACTTGGTCGTACCGCCGCCGAACTGCTGCTCGACGAGGCCGACAATCCTACGACCCATCAGCACCAGCACATTGTCTATCAGCCAGAACTGATCGTAAGAGAGTCGAGCCTATCTTCATAGCGTTTCTACCGCGCATTTCTATTCATTCGTTACCTGACGCACAATCTCAGCTAACCGTGCCAAGTTTTGCAGGCGTTCTGGCAGCGTCTGCCCATACCAGCTGCGTAGGTTCCGACGCATGGATTGACTCGCTAAATATGAGCGCACACGAACCAATTCTTGCTCTCGCGTCTCTTGCTGTTCTTCTGCCATGTTGCTGTCCTTCCTTGCACAACGCAATCATTGTAGTAAAATACTCTTCCCTTGAGAAATCAGACCGATTGGTCTCTTTTATAGTATACGGATAAAGGGCCTACGCGTCAAGTGTGCAATCACAGTACTCCTCTAGTAAACACAGCATTCCTATGGTATAGTATAGAAAATACGTTCTATTATCAGAGAGGAGAAAAGTATGGAAGTAAGGCCAGCCCTTTCCGCTGAACTCGTTCAGGAGTTTGTCGCGAACGCTCATGGAAACCTGGAACGTGTAATGCAGTTGCTTACACAGGAGCCAACCCTGCTTAACGCGGCATGGGACTGGGGTGGAGGAGATTGGGAGACCGCATTAGGGGCGGCTGCACACATGGGTCGCAAAGATATTGCCCAGCACCTGCTCGAACAGGGCGCACGCCTAGATATTTTCGCCGCGGCCATGTTGGGACAACTAGAGGTTGTTGAGGTCATCATCGAAGCATTTCCAGCTACCCTACATCAGCGTGGACCTCACGGCATTCCCCTCATCACACACGCGAAAGCTGGCGGTGAAGACGCCGCCCATGTCCTGCAATATCTGCAAGGGCTAGGAGAAGCATAGCAGCATCTAACCTTGAGAACGGTCTGCCCAGATAGGTAGCCCGTTCTCAAGAGTCATCCTTCTTCACGCCTTTCAACAAAATTCAGCGTCTCATACAGCCAGTTGAGATACATCTTCTCGAAGTCAATCGCGAACTGTGAGATCAAACGAAAATAGGGGTCCTCCTCCTCGTCAGCGGCATAGGGGTTATGTCGCTTATCGCCATGGCGAAATTCACCGCCAGCGGGAAGATATTGTGAAAGTTGGCGATACTCCAGCAAGCGCATCTCATGTTGGGCGATGCTTGCGCGTACATGCTGCTCCAGGTCTTCAGGTGCAGCAAATTTGCCAAATAGCACTTTGAGCAGCAGCTCATCACGTATTTGAAAGACCTCGGGAGTCTGCGCCTGCCATTGGCGTAACGCCACACTTCCTTGCTGCGTAATAGTATAGACCTTACGATCAGGCCGTGCTTCCTGCTCCTCGCGTTGCATGTCAACCCAAGCGAGTTCTTTCATACGCCGTAGCTCTTTATAGATTTGACTATGCGCCGCGCCCCACATCGGTGCAAGCATGTGATCAAACAACCCCTTGATATCATAGCCGGATAGTGGCCCCCAGAAGGCCAGTAACCCTAAAATTCCATAGGTGATAGGATAGGCTTCAGGTCGTTCCATATTTCTACTCTCAATTTCACATTCTTGCGTATTTTAACATTGATTTCCGAATATCTATGACTTCACGTCATATTCCTCTTGACAAAAACAGTATACTCTATTATGCTTAATAAAGAAATATGACGTGAAGTCATATAACGTAAAAACATAGTTGTCCACAACATAAAGTTTCTAAATGAAGAACCGATACCTTTCATGTAAGGGTAAAAAAAGAGGAAAATAGTCATGAGCCAAATTCATACACAGGCAGAAGCAGTTCTCAATGCACGTCCAGAGGCAATTTATGATGCCATCGCCGACTATAAGCATGGGCATCCCAATATTATTCCCCCAGAGAGCTTCTCTGATCTTCAGGTTGAAGAGGGTGGGTACGGTGCAGGGACCGTCATTCGCTTCAAAGTCAAGGCACTAGGTATCGTGCTGGAGATGTACCAGCGCGTCAGTGAGCCAGAGCCGGGCCGCGTACTGGTCGAGCAAGATATCGACTCACCACGAAACACGGTCACAACCTTTAAGGTCATTCCTGTAGAGAACGAGCAGAAGGCGCGTGTTATAATAACTACGGTGATGAATGCAAGTCCAGGTCTCACTGGCCTAGTGGAACGTTTACTCGTGCCACGGCTCAATCAGCGCACTTTTCGCAAAGAACTACGGATGCTAGAGGCATTCGCTCAAAAACAGGGCACGGCAGCTTCCGCGCCAGCAAGTGATGCTTCCGTTTTGAGCAACTAACACTTTTACGCATCACGTCTGAGGGAGACAAGCGCGAGAGGAGCCATCACCACAGCAACATCACAAAGAACGCAATAGAGGCAGGTGAAAGAACATGCATGACGCACAACACATTCAAACTGGTTTTGTTGCCACCAATGGGACTCAACTCTATTACGAAACGCTGGGTGTAGGCCATCCTCTCGTGCTGATACATGGTGGCTATATGGATAGACGGATGTGGGACGATCAGTTCGTGGCCTTTGCCGAGTACTATCAGGTTATCCGCTACGATGTGCGCGGCTTCGGAAAAACAGAGTTGCCCCAGGTGCCCTATGCTGATCGGCAAGACCTCTATGACTTGCTGCAAGTACTCGGCGTCACAAAAACCTACCTACTCGGCCTCTCCCTCGGCGGGGAAGTCGCCATCGACTTTACGCTTGAGCATCCAGACATGGTAGACGCGCTCATCTTGGTTGGCTCACCTGTACCCGGCTACCCGCATGACGTGATGTTTACAGCAGAACAATTGCAAGAACAGATACAGCGTTGGACACCCTTCGCCAATGCCATAAGAGCGAAGAATACTGCCGCGATGGTTGATTGCCTCATGGCAGACACCACGCTAGTCCCACAGTCACAATACCCTGAAGCCCGTCAGCGTGTGCGCGAAAACCTCTCCGAATATTCCTTTGTCTGGGTATTGAATCCAGCAACCAAGCAAGCCCTTACGCCCGTTGCCTATGAACGATTAGCGGAAATCAGCGTGCCCACGTTGATTATCGTGGGAGCCGATGACCACTTCCAACTCCATAAAAGCGCCGACAAGCTTGAACAGGATATTCCCAATACGAAACGCGTCACCATTCCCGGCACACACCATATGCCCAACATGGAGAAGCCAGCAGAGTTTAACGCCCTCGAGCTCGATTTTCTGAACACGCTTTAGCCCGGGTGCAGCATGAGGTTATCCAAGCCCAAGGCTGACCTGCCCATAGATCACGCTCGCACGGTTGCGCTCAATTTGCATGCCTCGCCACATGTGACTCAGGGTACGCTGCTGCTTGAAGCCGTAGTCAGCCAGCAACCGCAGCGCGGCATGGTTGTGTTCAGAGACAAAGACGCTGATCGCGTCCTCGAATGGGAGTGCTAGACCAGCGGCAAGCAGGTGTTCGGCAGCCTCCACGTTACGAGCAATCCACGGCCCGATTGCGTGCGCTTGCGCGATGACATAACCGCTGATCTGCCCACTAGTGTCGCGCATAAGTAGCGAACGCTGCGGAGAATCAGCCCAGTACGAGGCGAGTACGGCTTTCCGTTCCGCGCCAAAGCAGGCGGCATCGAATGTGACTACCGCCTGCAAGTCTTCAGCTGCAAAAGAAGTGATGCCTACAGGGAAAGATTGAGGAACGTATGTACCCTGTATGCTCTGTGCGCTTTGGGTTCGTTGCAATACCATAGTGCGATCCCCTTCGCGGAAACCATAGCGTGCATAAAGCGGAGCACCTGCCGGGCTTGCATCAAGCAGCACGGTTACACATTCCCGTACATCCAACCATCTCAGTAGATGCTCCAGCAAAAGCCGCCCAACGCCGCGTTTCTGCATAGCAGGATGAACAGACATAAGACCGATATAGGCAAAGGGGCCATAGTCTACCGCCGCCCCAAAACCAACAATGCTATCATCATACTTCACAATAAAGGCTCCATCCGGCTGAATAAGCAAATAGCGTCGCAGCGTGTCCATTCGACTATATGAAAGATGATAGGCCGCTATCACGATAGCATCCACAGTTGCAAGCTCCGACTCAAGCAATGGTTGAATGGTTAACCCCATAGGTCTGCATTCCTCACAATGTAAGAAAGTATAAATAGCATCCCGTTTACAGCGAATGTTAGTACAATGTCTTGGCCTCAGCGTCCCAGAATATAACCACCATCGATTGCGATGAATGAGCCGGTCATATAGGCGGCTGTCTCGGTACATAAGAAGGCGGCCAGTTGGCCCACCTCATGAGGATTGCCCACACGGTTGAGAGGAACCGTCTCGTTTGCGGCGGCTCTATTCTCGGCCACCCTCAAAAATGGTAATGTTCCCTCGGTCTCCATCCACCCAGGCGCGATGACATTGACGGTGATACGATATGGCGCAAGCTCAAGTGCCATCGTCGCAGTGAGACGCACCACACCAGCCTTTGCCGCGTCATACACGGCAGATGCTTTGAAGCTTGAGACAGCATGTACAGAGCTGATGTTGATGATACGCCCACCACTTCCCTGGTGTACCATCTGGCGAGCCACTATCTGCCCACACAGAAGCACACCTTTCAGGTCAACATCCAGCACACGCTGCATCGCGCCATCGCTGATTTCCAGAAACGGCTCCTCCTGTTGGATACCTGCATTGTTATTAAGGATGTCGATGTGACCGTACTGCTCTACGACAGCTTGCACCATAGATTCAACTGAAGCACGTTCCGCGACATCGGCCTGATGAATTGAGGCGCGACGACCAAGAGCAAGAATTTCCCGTAACACCTCCTGTGCAGCTTCAGCAGGGTGAAGATCGTTGATGGCGATATCGGCACCCGCGTGGGCCAGTTCCAAGGCAATCGCACGGCCAATGCCACGTGCGGCACCAGTCACCAGCGCGACCTTCCCTGCCAAAGCGTCCGTCACCAGCACATGCTTTATTTGCTTTAACGCAGTATCAGCCATTGTTGTTCCCTTATCTCCCATATATATGTTGAGCGAAATGCTCCCGATACCATCACGCTGAGCTTGTAGAAAGAGCTTGGATGGAAACCAGATAGGTCAAGCTTTCCGCTAATTGTCGTTCCTCATACGCAATAATCTCCTTGGCCGACTCTCCACGCTCAAACGGTGTGCGCCAATCCCCATTCGCTTGCGCGTGAGCCTGCACAAAGCGTAGAACGCTGGCGAGTTGTCGTGCCGAACGTGGTGGATATTCAGGCCAATAATCATCTGCCAGGACGCGAATATAACGAGCCTCCAACGCGCCAAGCTCAATTGACATGATGGCCTCAGGACTTGAGGCAGCCAGAATGTTGAACAACGCGGGAAAGTCGATCACTCCCTGCCCAAAAGGGCAGCGCACCAGGCGATACCCTTCCTCGCCCATATACACCTGATAATCTTTGAGGTGAACGTTTTTCACATGAGGCGCAACACGCTGAAAGAAGTCAATTGGCTCTTCGGCGGTGGCAAGAGGATTACCTGTATCTAAGGTGATGCCAAAACGCGCTGACCCAATCGCATCGCAGAGCCAGAGCAACTCCTCCGATGCCAGGTCTTGATGATTCTCTATCGCAAGATTCACTCCCACCTGTTCCGCGAATGCTGTTGCCTCTTTTAGCTGTGCCAGCACCTCGTGCAGAAAGGCTTGCCAACGACCTGCGAGAGGTCGGCGGTCGCCGCCAATCTTCGCGCCACCAATGACAGTACGCACCGTTGCAGCCCCCAATTGGACGCCCACCTGGATATCCTGTATCAGCTTTTCCGCGCCATATCCACCCGTAGCCAGCGTGATAAACAAAGCATGCTCTTGTGCGTACTGCACCACCGAGGCGATATCCTGGCCTTGCAGCAAAGAAATGGGCAGTTCTATCCCTTGCAAGCCAGCTGCAAGAGCCTGCTCCATCAGTTGATGCGGCGTAATCAGCGCACGTCCCGCCGCCGGATGCAATCCCATACTATAAACGGTACCATACACCGCTAGACCAATACGCATGAGTCTCCCTTTCTGTTCTCTTCTCTACTCCGTCGTCCAGCCGCCATCCACTGTTAGGGCCGCGCCAGTCATAAAGCTTGACGCGTCGGAGGCGAGAAAGATAATCACACCCTTGAGCTCCTCTGGCTTCCCCCAACGACCCAGAGGGATATGATTGAGGAAGAACTGATTGGCCTGCGGATTGCTCATGACAGGAATGTTGAGATCAGTGGCGAAGGGGCCAGGACAGATTGCATTGGCAGTCACGTTATGAGGAGCTAGTTCCAGTGCCAGCACCTTGGTGAGTTGAATCACCCCGCCTTTGCTGGCACAATAGGCACTACGTTCGGGTAACGCCGTGAGACCCAGCATAGAAGATATGTTGATAATACGCCCCGAACGCCGCTCCTTCATATGACGTGCCACGGCCTGAGAGCAGAGAAAGGGAGCCTTCAAATTGGTCGCCTGCACACTATCCCAACTAGCCTCGTCAAAATCCTCGATTGGCTTACGAATATTAATACCGGCATTGTTGACCAGGATATCGATACGCCCAAACGTCTGCAATACCGATTGCACCATCATTTGAATCTGTTTTGCATCCGTCACATCCACCGCAAGCCCCGAGGCACGCTGACCCGTGGCCTGTGCGATAGTCGTAGCACTAGACTGCGCATTTTCCAGCTGGCGACTAGTGACGACAACGCTGGCACCAGCCTCGGCCAACGCCTGTGCCATCACAAAACCCAAACCCCGACTGCCCCCTGTGACCAAGGCGACACGACCATCCAGTCGAAACATCTCAAAAGACATGAACAAGCTCCTTCTCCAAAATAGTGTTCCTTACAGTTGTCAGTACCATTACCAATTTCGTAGGGCATGCTATCAATTGTGTATCTACACAGAGCGGGTCGCAGCGATGGGTGTCGTCACGGCTGGCACGTCGGCAACGTCAACCCAACGCCGCTCCTGTGCTGATTGTAAGACGCTATCAATCACTGCCTGACAACGCATACCATCATAAAATGTAGGTATATCGCCATGACCAGCGAGAATCGCTTGCACAAAGGCAAAATCTTCATCATAGCGAAACGCCGTAGTGGGATCGCCCACCAAAGGATCGCGTGGAGAGCCGGGATAGGTGAGAAACTCGCGTGGAACCTGTACTGTCTCCAGCGTGCCATTAGGACGCCCGATCATAACCTCGTGTGGGCGGTGCAAATGATAAATCACGGTGCCCTCGGTACCATACACCTCAAACTCATCAAGCCCCTTGCCGCCAGACTCACGCCCCTTCAACACTTTAGAAACATCGAACGAAGCCACTGCTCCTTGCTCGACACCCACGCCTTCAGCGAATTCGGCGAGGAAGACGGCGAAGTCCTCGACATCTGCGGCGACTGGCTTGCCAGCACGTCCGCTGCGCGTAGGTACAAATATCCGTGTGGTACCGACAACACGCGCAATGGGGCCAATCACATCCTGGCAGAAATCGATGCGGTGCGCCCCCATATCCCCCACCTCACCTGAACCCGCAAGTGAGCGATGCTGACGCCAATTCAGGTCTATTTCGGGAAAGTCCTGCAGGCGGGCAACACGCACGAAGCGAGGCAAGCCAATGGTACCCACGCCGACAAGGTGTTTCAAATAGCGCATAGCTGGCACAAAACGATAAGTAAAGGCGGTCATATGGCACACACCCGCTTGTTGCGCAGCCTCATACATGCGCTGCGTTTCCGCGTAGTTCATACCAAGTTGCTTTTCGACTAAGACGTGCTTGCCAGCAGCGATGACCGCGAGCGCGATTGGAGTGTGAAAAACCGTGGGCGTGGCAACAATTACCGCATCAACAGCGGGATGATGCACTAGCTCTTCATATGCAGTAAATGTATGGGCCACATTATACTGCGCGGCACGCTGCTGCAAACGTTCGCCATCGTTATCACATAACGCCACAATCTCTGCCTGTGGGCACACACGTAATCCTGGCAAATGCACATAACTACTAATACCGCCAACACCGATGACGCCAACACCCACCTTTGACTCGCGCATAATACCCCTCCTAATCGAAAATGGCATGAACGGCCTGCCCAGGCGTTGCTATGATTAACCCATAGTCGGTCTCGTCGCCGGAACGACGCTCATCGACAATCCACTGTTCACCTTCGAAATGCCCGCCCTCTACCAGCAGCCATGGGTCAAACCGTCCTTGCCAGCGATCTGTGCGCAGAAAGCCATGAAAGCCAGAGGTGGGACGAATATAGACAGTAAATCCGATGCCCGTGACATAAAATTCTTTGGGGCCGCTTTGAATGAGTAAGCCGCGTCCTCGTGTGGCATCCGGCGGTCCATCCTTTGCAGTAGGCCGACCAAACCAGGAGACGCCAAACTGCACCAAGGCAACATAGCCATCGAGAGCAATATACTGTGCTTGCATGCCCTCCTCTTGCACAATAGCATGTAATTTTCCTGTGCCCTGAAACGCCGGTATCAAGGGAAGCACTGCCCGTATCGCGGCAAAGCTATCAACCAGGGCAGCCGTCATTTCACGTGTTGCGTTTGTCGCTTCAAAAAAGCGGTCAATGCCAAAGGGTGCCACACCAATAGCGTTATAGCGCGCAATCGCATAGAAAAGTAAGCGGGAAGTTGTCGGCCAAGGGCCGCACTCAGGAATCAACAGTGGGTTGTCCTCGCGATTATAGGTCTCGCAAATCTGGCAAAATTGCGTTGTATCAGCTAAATAAATGTCTGGGGCAAGCAGATCTATATGGGGGGTCGCCGCCTTCCACACATCGATTACGCGACTCACAGCCCCGCCAGAGGGATAGTCGTATCCCGCGACGCGAAAACCAATCTCGCCGAGCCATACATTGACATACATGGGAAGGTCGTAGACGCCCTTTCCAGCAGCGGCTATCTCATCGATATAGCGAGCGATTGACCAGGCGGTAAATATTTCTGCTGCGTCCGCTCCAAATAGCTCTTGCCATGCGCCATGTGTTTTTGCACCGTTTGCCTGCCAAGCCTGCTTCGCTACCGACTCGGCATCGGGTAGGGCCGCGAGCAAGGCTGCGGGCACCTCGCCAGCAAAGGCCGTATTGGCTTCCGGCGAGAAATCGCGCACGCTTCCCTGCGTCCCGGGCTCATTCTGCACTTGCAGCATAATCACCGTCTGCTCTTCGCCATCCACACGCTTGATATGTTCAAGCAGCGCACAGACAGCGCGTTTGTCAGCTTCCAAGGTCGCTCTACAATGTGGAGAGAGGACAGGCAAGGGCAACCCTTCAGAGGTGATAACGCGCTGGAACCGCTCCTGCTGGAGTTTTACCCATCCCGGCGTATACTTCATGGTGCCATTTTTCCATGTGCCAAACCAGAGCAGAATCAGTTTGAGATTGTGCTCGCGTGCCCCCTGAATCAAGTCATCGACCATCGTGAAAGCAAATTCCCCCTCTACAGGCTCAATTTGCTCCCAGTATACCGGCACCTCGGCAGTATTGGCATGCATACGTACAAGCACATCCCACAGAGGCTGCATGCGCTCCTTCGTGTAAGCACTTGAGTTGTGAACCTGTCCCCCAAGAATAAAGAACGGCTTGCCATTGACATGTACATAGCGCTCATTGCCCATGTTCATTGCTCCTCTTCGCAGTTAATGATGTCCCTCGTCGGTCATCTAATGAGTAGTTCTGATTCATGCTATCACCCTGTAAGAAGCGATGGCAAGGCTACTTACCAAAAACAAACAGACAAAACAAGGGTGAACTGATTATTTTCAGTTCACCCTTGTTTTGGTAATCTTTATGAATGGACGCACAAAACAGTATCGATTTGTTCGAGCAGGCGTGTGCTATTGGCAAAGCCATAATTGACGGCGTGCGCCTTGCCGCTACTATCCAGCACAACGGTGGTTGGCAAGGTGAGGACTTGATAACGTTCCGTCAACTCCGGTGAGCTAGGCGCATCTACCGTTACCAGCGCGACCGTATCCCCTCGCGCCTCCAAAACACGGCGCAGGGCAGGTTCCTGTAATTGCTTGCATTGCCGACAATCGGCACTGCTAAAAGCCAAGATACGTACCTTCGCCGCGCTCTCTGCGGCTGAAAAGTTCCCGCCAGTCTCAGCAAAGAAGTCAGGAGCGAGAGCTGCCAAAGCCCGTTGGCGACGTGCTTCAATATATTGCCTTGCCACCCAGACGAGTAACCATGTACAAGCAGCAAGCAACATCAAGAGACCCAAACGGAGAAGAATCGCCGACATGCCTACACTCCCCGCCAGTGGAAGCCACCCTCATAGCGTACACGCGGCAAAACTCCCAGGCGTCCAAGCTGATAGTAGACAAAGCAGCCCGCACAGAAGCCAACAAAGAAGTTGAGACCTGCCAGCACAAATACAATCAGATCGAGTACCCATCCGACAGATACCGCGGATGTCGCATAAAACACAATGCTCGCGACTATAAGAAAAGTTGCACCGATACCTTGGGCGAAACGATGTGGGGCTGGATCATCCTCGACGATACGTGGGCGTAATAGTTTCAACGGAATAAGAACACTTTGATAGAACAATTTGTATGGGCTGTAAGCGGGTATGATAACCCCCCAAAGCATAAGAAGGGCAGCAAGGACGACAAGGGCTGGTTGCCCAAAGATAAAGGCCAATCCACTTAAAACAAAGGTGGTGGCCTGCGTAAATTTGGCGAGGTGCGTGTCTACACGTGGCACCATAGCCGCCGTAGTGGTTGTTTCCATCGTTTCCTCCGTACAGGAACACATAATCTGCAATTATAACAGCAATTACGTATATCCATAACACAGGCAAACAATCCTTTATTCCCCTGCTTCACCTCAAAATACGCTCCTGACTAAATTCATGTACCCATTATAAGCACCACCGTAGGAGAGCACTTTCTTCAATCATAAAGACAAACAGATAGGCTCGTTTTAGTCACGAAACCACCTTGCAGAAAACGCTCAGAACAGGTACAGTATTAACACAGAACGATGTAAAGTAACTTTCAGGGAAGAAAGGCAATTCATGAGCGAAGCCATAGGAAACCAACCTCAGCCCAACAAAACAGCTACCCAAAGAGGAAATGATGGTCTGAAAATTATTGGGGCTGGCTTTGGCAGAACAGGCACCCTATCACTAAAAGTAGCCCTTGAAGAACTAGGGTTCAACCCGTGCTACCATATGACCGAACTCCTCGCCCGGCCCAATGATTTTGTCTTCTGGGAGACTACGGCACAGGGCAATCCTGTCAATTGGCATGACATTTTCGACACCCATCAAGCAACGGTTGACTGGCCCGGCTGCACTTTTTACAAGGAATTGATGCAGGAATATCCTGACGCCAAAGTGCTGCTCACAACACGCGACCCAGAGAGTTGGTATGAAAGTGCCAGAAGCACTATTTACCAGGTGAGCCGTATGGTCAACGACTCTCCGCTTGCGCGCCTGCTCATCTTCGCAGTACGTACATTAGGCAACAATGGTCCTCGTGTAGGTGCTCTGGCAAACACGCTTGTCTGGGACAAGACATTTCACGGAAGATTTGCCGATAAAGCCTATGCCATCCAAGTGTTTAACCAGCACATCGAAGAGGTAAAGAGCTATGTCCCAACCGACAAGTTACTGGTTTATCAAGTAAAAGATGGCTGGGAGCCACTGTGTACGTTCCTCGGTGTTGAAATACCAGATAAGCCATTTCCACGGCTCAATGATCGTCAGAACTTTGGTGGCAATAGAGCCGTACAACAAATCAGGAAACGTTTGGGAACGATCTCGTTGATAGCAGCAACGTTTCTTACCGTCTTGATCCTCTTAATGCTGAAGCGACAGCGCAAGTAAACCTACAAGAACTGTTTCTGGCGAAAACGCGCAAGCCCTGCTTCAGTCAAGCGGGCCAGTTCATCGAGCAACGTCTCGTCCATTACAGTAAAATTGAAGCAGGCTTTGCCCTGCATACGCTTCTTGAGCGGCTCTGATATATCAGCTAGCAGATCTGTACAAACATAGACTGGCATGAGATGATAGCTAACGTAGTTCTTTTTTATCTGGACGGCCCCAAAAAACATTCCTTTGGGATAGTGAGATGAGCCAGGAGTCACCAGATAATAGTTCTCCGCAGTATCATTTTGAACAATCAATGGGGGTACTAACGACTGAAAATTGAGCTTGAGACGCTCAAAAAGCGCAGGGAAATTATCTCTGTTTGGCATCATATCCTCCTCAAGATGTAGAACATGAACTTTATATATTCTACCTCCTTTTCTTAAACGAGACAGTACAAACGGAAAAACTGCTCCGGTTCCCACTTCCAATCTTCTTCCAATGTCCATAGAATAATATATATACTATGGGAAAGAGAAAATATTTCAATAGCTTAGCCAAATAGAAATAAATAAGTTAAAGGGAATGAACCTATGCATATTCTTGTAGTTGAAGACGAGCAGCGTCTAGCATTCCTCTTGCGTCGTGTCTTGCTGGAGGAACGCCACACGGTCGATCTCGCGCATGATGGGAACGCGGGCCTCGATCTCGCGTTGAGTGGGACCTACGACGTGGTGGTGCTTGATGTAATGCTACCGGGCATTGATGGTATTGAGATTTGCCGCCAAATGCGTGTGGAACAGGTCATGTCACCTGTGCTCATGCTCACGGCACGTGGGTCCGTTGAAGATCGCGTGACGGGACTCAACGTGGGGGCCGACGATTACCTCACCAAGCCGTTCGCGATGGAAGAGCTTTTGGCGCGTATCAACGCGCTCTTACGCCGCAAAGAGCGTCGTTTTGACGATACCCTGCAACTCACAGTCGGAGACTTGACACTGGATATGGTGCGCCACGAGGCGAGACGTGCGGGTACTGTCATCGACCTGACGGCGAAAGAGTTCGCATTATTAGAGTATTTGATGCGTCACCCCGGACAGGTGCTTTCACGCACGCAAATTGTTGACGCGGTCTGGCGCTATGATATGGAAGCACTCTCGAATGTAGTAGATATTTATATTCATTACCTACGTGACAAAATAGATCAGGGTTTCTCGCGTTCTCTTATCAAAACGGTGCGCGGTGTAGGTTACAAGATCGAAGCCCACTAACCTCATAGCAAAGGAGCTATAGTTATGAACTGGCAGAGCATTACAAGCAGGCTTCTGCCTCGTAGAAAGAGCCTACTCTCACATGAAGCAGGAGCAGCCATGTTTCAAGGGCTGCGTGTGCGTCTGACGCTTTGGTATTGTGGTGTGATGGGTATTGCCCTCATACTTTTTGGTGTGGCACTCTATGTGGGCACACAATACTTTCTGCTGGACCCAATTAAGCGCGATGCATCCATACATGCACAGGTACATAGGCAGGACTGGTTCAATAGCGGCTACGAGCGTGCCTGTCAGCCGCTCAATTTTCGTGGTCCATTCGGTCCACCAGCTGGGCAACCATTCACTATGTCTGAGTTAGCCTTTTGCTACGACCAGAACGGGGCTTTACTAGCCGATCAAACGATAACAGATATTCCCGCAACGTTTCTCTCGAACACAATAGTTGAGCAGGCTCTTCAGACTGGTCTGCCCGTTACAGACATCGTTGACAGCTCTAGCGGACCGATCTTTCGCTATGCCTTGGCGGTGCCCAATCAAGCAGGAAACGGCTATGTTGGCGTTGTACTGATTGGCGAGTCTGTGCGCTCGCAGGAAGGGGCATTATCGTTATTGCTTACCCTATTGCTCAGCATTGGCGCGGTCGCGCTCCTCGGAGCGGGTGTGGGCGGCTTATTCCTATCAAATCGCGCACTGGCACCGGCTCGCTTGGCATGGGGCAATCAACAACGTTTCATTGCCGATGCCGCACACGAGCTACGCACGCCCCTTACCCTCCTGCGAGCTGACGCCGAAGTTTTGCTACGCAGCCGCAAACATCTGGCAGAGGATGATGCCGCACTGCTGGAGGATATCGTCGCCGAATCAAATCATATGTCGCACATCGCTACCAACCTATTGACACTCGCTCGCCTGGATAACCGCGATGCGCACCACGAATATGATGTGATTAGCCTAGCGGAATGTGCGCAGGCAGGTGTGAAGCGCGTGCAGGCACTGGCAGAACAGCAAGGGATTACGCTGCAAATAGAAACTGACGAGCTGTCCTGGGTCATTGGTGATCCCTTGCTACTCGAACAAGCGATCCTTATCCTGCTCGACAATGCCATCAAATATAACCGCAGTGGTGGCAGTGTCACAATACGCACGAAAGCACTGATACAAGCCGATAAAGCAATGCTTGAAGTGCAAGATACGGGCATCGGCATTGACGCCGAACACCTACCCCACTTGGGTGAGCGTTTCTACCGCGTGGACAAGGCGCGTTCACGCGAGGCAGGTGGTACAGGTCTTGGACTCTCCATCGCTCGCAATATCGCGCTCACCCATAACGGCCAGCTAGGGCTGACAAGCGTTCCCAACCAAGGCACAACCGTCACCTTAACGCTTCCGCTGGCCCATAAAACCAACTCGTCCCATACTATAGATGCACCTGAAAGCGTGCTCTCATTGCCGGACAAAACGCGCTAAGAAGAGCAGCGAACACGCTGGCAAGCTATTACCAGTGTGTTCGCTGCTCTTCCCTGTTTCATACTTCCCTCACCAATTATGAGAATCTTCCCATCTTTCTCCAATGTAGCTCCCATCATCTCCGACTATTATAGAACTAGTACTTAACAGTGAATGTCAATACATATTAATAGATCAACCCTTGCAAAAGGAGATAGAGTATCATGTTAAAACAACAAGAAAATGACCTTTCAGAGGCTTTTTATGGCACGCACCATTACGTGCTCAACACTATAGATGAAGTAGCATATATACAAAAACAAGCACAACAGCAAGCCCTTACCCTACACGTCGGCTCTCAGCTGGACCCTGGTATACGACGCAAGTATCGGCCTAACGAAGACACACTTGTCGTTACCCAGGGAACCACGCCATCGGACGCCTCACACTCGACCCAAAACCCCTTTGTTCTACTGCTAGTGGCAGACGGCATGGGAGGAATGGCACACGGGCGCAAAGCCAGCAGACTCGCCGCCCACAGCCTGATTGACTATGTCAGCACTATACTCAGCTCACAGGCAATTCCAGCCGTGTCTTTACCGGCTTTGCTGAGTGCGGGAGTCCAATATGCAAATCACATCGTCTATGAGAATAATCAACAGCAGCACACCGTCATGGGCACCACGATGACCGCAATGCTGGTGATTGAAAAAACTGCTTATATAGCGCACGTAGGTGATAGTCGGCTCTACCTGTATTGTCATGCCAGCGGTCTGACACAGGTCACGGACGATCACTCTATCGTAGCGCACTTAGTGACAACTGGCGTTATCAAACCCGAAGAAATCTACACCCATCCCTGGCGCAACCAGATTTACCGTTGTCTGGGCGATAAAGATGAGGAAGAGGTCGACACGTTTATCGTGTCACTCGCTCCTGATGATATCTTGCTACTCTGCTCCGACGGACTATGGGAAATGGTGCGCGACCCACAAATCGCACAACTGCTTACCACACCGCTGCCCACGCCGCAAGATACAGCTGATGCCCTCATAGAGGCTGCATTAGCAAACGGTGGCGAAGACAATGTGAGCGCGATTGTAGCACAAGTGAGCGGCATATAGACATAACAGCCTCTCTCATATACAACACGAATAAGGATATTGGCATACCTGAGAAAAGAAAGAAAGCAACAGGCGATAAACATGTTCCAAGAAGAGAATGAAGAGTACAATCCCTACGCATATCCAACAAGCTATTACTCATCATCTAGCGGTATTGTTGATGCAACGACAGATGAGCAAGCGAACGAACACACGGATGCACAGGCCCAAACGGAGCACCTGCTATCCCAACCACCCACCTATCCGCCAAACACGAATAGCTTGCTGACGCCACCTCCACCAAAGAAGCGGCGGAGTCGCGCTGGTTTGATCGTGCTTCTCATGCTCATGCTTGCACTGATCTTCGGTGTCGGGTTGTTGGCAGGCAGATCATCGACCAGCACAGGAAGTAGCACGACAGTCAATACAGCCGCGACGACATCAGCCACGTCCAGCGTATCAACGGGTAGCACGATAGAGGTCCAGCGTGAGGCGGCTATTGCGAAGATAGAGCCAGCCGTCGTTGAGCTACAAGTCACGACCGCACAGGGCACGCAGATCGGTTCGGGGGTCATCATCGACACGAAAGGCGATATCATCACCAATAATCACGTTATTAGTGGTGCCCAAACAGTGACAGCACTCTTATATAATGGCAAAAGCGAACAAGCACAAGTAATAGGCGCAGTCGCAGCCGATGATCTGGCGATAGTACGTATTCAACCTTTCGCCAACATGACCGTGGCCAAAATCGGTGACTCCTCCAAGCTGGTAGTCGGGCAAGAGGTGCTAGCCATCGGCAATCCCTTGGGCATCACTGAAACGGCAACCGAAGGCATTGTGAGCGCATTAAACCGCAGCATACCAGAGTCGTCGAGCACAACCATCTCTCAAGCCATTCAAACCAGTGCCGCACTCAATCCTGGCAATAGCGGTGGTGCCTTGATAAACCTGCAAGGGGAACTCGTCGGCATCCCAACCTTAAGCGCGGTCAATACAGAGTCGAACACCGCCGCGAGCGGACTGAATTTCGCGATCCCCTCTAACCAGGTACTCACTGTGATACAACAGCTTGTGCAGTGAGAAGCCCTGTTAGCCATACACTTGTAAATGCAGCAGATGCATTACGAGTAACGAGACCCATAGTTTCTGAGCGAGACGTAAAAGGGGTTACGAACACTTCTGGACCATCAAGAAAGATCGTTAGTTGCTCATCAAGACATTGAACGCGCAGCGTATGCCAAGCGGATGGATTGAATGTTTCAGGCAACTCGATTGATGCATTCATGCCAGTAAAGGAACCGTAACCCTCTATTTTTACTAACCAGTGTGCTTGATAGTGCTGCAACAAGACGAGTAGTTTATCTTCTTCACTGCACCAGATGACAAGACCATGAGCAGACAATTCTCGTTCGTGCGCTTGGTACAATCGCAGAGTGGTGCCGAATTCATAGCTCTGGAGTGCTGCGCCCTTTAATAAAATGTGCGTTCCTTGCACCGTGCTCAATTGCTCTAAAGCATCATTCCGTATTTGCCACTTTGACAAAAAAAGATTGTCTTCTCTCTCTTCATGCCATCCAAGCAGACTGCTTGTTTGTCGATCATCTAAAAAATCATCCTGAAAATGATCGGTCAGGCTGATCGCACTAAATGCTGCGCTACACCTTTCTGTAAGCAAACTAAAGGAGCGCAAAGCAAGCCCTCTACTATCCTGGCTCTCCACAATGGCCTCCATAGTTTGTTGACCATCGATCTGTACACGTAGGATGGAGCCGCAACAGGAAATCATGAGTTGGTGCCACGCCTTCAAAAGCAGATTGTTGGGCAAGGGCATTACTTGTATAGGCTCAGTTTCTTTAGGCGTCTGAATTGCTAGACGTGAAAGAGCAGGTGTGAGAACAACTTGTATACTCGTATCATCACTTTCTAGTAAGACGCCATAAGAACCATCTCCCACCACATAGCGCAGGTTAATCTCAAGCAACCATGTAGAGCCAAGTGGCTCTTGAGATCGTAGCATAGCATGCTTCAAGAACTCATCCTTTTGTATCACCTCTCCTTGAGAAAGGTGCCAACTCCCTCCAAGTAGATGCCAGGACGGATGAAGGACGGTACTCTCGAAGAGGTCCCGAAAACGCGGTTGAGTGGGCATGAGCTGTGGCATGTGCGTTGGTGCTGCCGTCCAGGGAATATCACCATGCCAGAAGAGGCGATCAAGGCAAGGACGACGCTCAATTCTATCGTTTTGCCAAGCATGGTAGACAAGATACATAGCGGCATTGTTTGGTCCAAGCACGAGTGAGTTATGTCCAGGGCTAATCATATGGTTTTCATCGCCGCGCAACAAGAACTCACTTCCTCCTGCTCCCTCGCAATCATGCCACGAAGTATCACGCATCGCGTGTTGTCCCATTGGTGTTGCCGAAGTTGCATAGCTCACCGCATAATTATCGCGATAATAGCAGCCACCCGAAAACATCTCGTAGTAGTGCCCGCGATGCTTGACGACCGACGGCCCCTCTACAGTATACCAATCCACACCTCCACGCTCTTGACGCTTCGCCTCAAAGAGTTGCCAAGCGTGTCCCGGCGCCGTAACACGTGTCAGAGGGCTTGCCAATGTGAAAGGATCAACCATACGAGCGACTGCATTTCCACTACCAACAAAGCCATTCTGTTCGTCCCAGTACTCAATAGTCATGAAGAGATACCACTGCCCATCCACATCACGAAACACGTGAGGATCGATGGCCCACGGAACGAAAGCACTAGTAAGGTCGTATCCACTATCAACAAACGGGCCAGTGGGATGATCAGCTACGGCAACCCTGATACTGCCAACAAACTCACTCGTATGGACAGCATAGTAAAGCAAAAACTGATCATTCTGTACGGTCACTTCCGGTGCCCAATAGCGAGAGTATTGCTGGCCGAGAGCAGGCATAGCCTTGCCAACATCATGCCACTGCACGAGATCGGTACTCGTCAAAATAGGGAACACCTGTGTATCCGCACCTGGATAGTTTTCATGTTCAGTAGCATACGCATAATAGCGTCCGCGTACCTTTAATATGAATGGATCAGGAAAACTATTGTGCCAGAATGGGTTGTGATAGGTGAGTTGTTGCTCCTTTATTATAGGCAATGTCATCCCTTGATACCGCTCTGCTTATATCCTTCAACAATATAGCGTTGCAGGAAGAAGAAGATAATTACCAGAGGTAAGATGCCAATGGCGGCACCGATAAACAGCTCGTGCAGGTTGAGTACCTGTGCATTCAGGAAGTTGGAGAGTACCACCTGTATGGTATATGCTGACGGGTCTTGACCGATCACCAAAGGCCACAAGAAAGCATTCCAACTTGCAATGAAGGTAATGACACTGAGAGCCGCAATGATGCCAATTGAGTTTGGCACCACCACACGCCAGAACACCCCCCAATAGCCCAAACCGTCAACGCGTCCGGCCTCTTCCAATTCATGTGGAAAGCTGAGAAAAAACTGCCGGAAGAGAAACGTCGTAAAGCCGCTGAAAATGCCAGGAACCACCAACCCTTGCAATGTACTGACCCAGCCCATGAAGGACACAATCACATAGGTCGGCACAAAGATGATCGCACTAGGAATCATCAGTGTGAGCAAAATAGCAAAGAAGAGCTGATTCGCCCATCGATAGGGAATGCGAGCAAGGGCATACCCAGCCAGTGCCGAAAGCAGAATCTGTCCCACCGTTTGTAAGACCGCAATGATAGCGGAATTAGTCATGCCATCTATAAATGGCACTTCAGGATCATTTAAAAGTTCCGTAATATTCTCAAAATGGAGCGTACTGGGGAAAAACGTCCAGTTTGGAGAGGTGATTTCGCTTTCCGTCGCCAAGCCATTTCTAATTATGAGATAGAATGGCAGCAGGAAAAGCAGGGCCAGAATGACGAGTACCACATAGCGTAGCACCGTACTTATAATAGAGCCTGCTGATCGACCCAGTGCGCGCGGTGGTTGCTTAGGTTGAGAAGCAACTGTTGCCATAGTGCCTTTTCCTCTTTTTCTAGCTGTATGCAAAGAAACCTTGTCATGCTTGCAAGTCACTCTTTAGCTAGACTTGCCAAAACCCAGGAAGCGTCCCTGAATCAAGGTAAAGACGACAATGATGAGCGTAAGGATGATTGCGCCCGCACTACCGTGTCCGTAGTTCTGATCACTTAACGCTATTTTGTAGAGGTAGACCAGAGGCGGACGTGCCAGAATCGCATTACCACCAGTCATAATATTAAAGAACTCGTCAAACGCCTGGAACGCCGCGATTACATTCAGCAGAAGCACAGAGATAGATGCGTTGCGTAAGAGCGGGAAGGTGATATGGGAAAAGGTCTGCCAGCCTTTATGCGCGCCATCAACATAGGCAGCTTCATACAATTCACGCGGAATTTCCTGAAGGCCTGCGATAAAGATAATCATATAAATGCCAAGTTGGAGCCAGAGACGAACAGTCACCAGCACAAGCCAATACCACGGGGGATTAGCAGTGGCAATCCAGGAAATCGGGTCATGACCAAACAGGTGATTTATGGCATTGGCAAGTCCATAAAACGAACCGTTGAAAATGCTCATTTTCCAGACTATCGAGGCCAGAACATACGAGCAGGCCGTGGGAAGAAAAAAGACTGAGCGGAAGAAACCCTGTGCGATCTTAATGCTATTGACCAATAAGGCCAGCCCAAGCGCGCTGGCAAAGGTAGTAGGAACGATGAAGAGAGCGAAAATCGTAAAGGTAACGAGGGAGCTGATGAAATCAGGATCACCAAGCATTTCACGATAATTTTGGAAGCCCACGAAAGCCGTTGGTGTCAAGGTCGCACGAGCACTGGAGAAGCTAAGTACAATACTCCAGAGAATGGGAATATAAAAAAATATCGTCAAGCCAAGCATTAACGGGAGGATGAAAGACCAGAAGGTCAGAGTCATCTTCAAAGAACGTCTACGCATTCTTTGAATACTCTGTTGTTTTCCTTCTTGTACGGCCAGCATTTCTGCTGGTGGGGGAGAACTCAGAGACTGCATTCGTTCTTTCCTTCTACAAATATAGCATCTAGGCTACCCTATTTGGAGGATATCAATCTGTACAAGCAAAGACGCCTGCAGACGTCCTAACAGACGCCTACAGGCGCGGGTCTAACTCAAAAGGGTCTGTAATTCAGTGGTACATTTGGCCGCAGCTTTATTCAACTCCGCAAGCGCATTAGCACCATTCTTCACAATGTTACTCACTGCATCAGTAAGGGCTGTATCCATCGTGGAGTCCCACAGAGGAGGATTGGCATGACCATACTTGTTCAAGATGTCAACAGCCTGAGCAGCTGTACCCGTCTTGAGTTTGTCTGCCTGGGCCGAGATGCTGACACGTGGTGGAACATGGAAACCGTATCCGACATTCCAGTCAATCTGGACCTGGGAATTCTGAATCCACAGCGACTTCACGTAGTCCTTAGCCGCCTGCACATTCTTGCCTTTCGCATAGACCATTTCTGCCCAGCCACCGTCAACGGTAGCGGGTTGGCTTTGCGAGTCGAGAGCGGGGAAGGGGAAGATGCCGAAGTCATCGCCCAGAGCCTTGGCAATACCCGGCATAGCCCATAGGCCGCACCACTGCATCGCGCAGGTACCCTGTGTGAAGGACGAGGGGTCCCACCAGAAGGTTGGCGCATCTGGCAGTAGGCCACCAGAAGTGTTCAGTTCGTGCAGCTTCGTATAGGCCTGTGCCACACGAGGCGTGTTAAAGGCGATTTTATTGTCTGCCGAAATGAAATCGCCGCCAGCAGCCCAACCAGCAATGTACGTGAGTGCGTTGACACCACCATCTGGACCGACATACAGCCCCTTGACACTTCCACTCGTCAACTTCTTCGCAGCGGCAATCAGTCCGTCAATGGTTGTGGGGGGCTGAAGGTTCGCCTTTTGGAACATACTCTTACGATAGTAAATAAATTGCGGGTCATTGATCATCTTGATCGCATAGACCTTACCATTGATTACCAGCGGCTTGAGAGATGCAGGCAGGAAATCAGCTTTTACGTCGGCGATGATGTCATCAAGAGGCTCAATCACACCGGCCTTCACCTGATCAACTGTGGGGTTTGGCAGTTCAAAAACATCGGGGGCATTGGAGCCCAGAAGCGCGGCACGTACTTTGTCAGGGTACGCATTGCCCGTCCCTGGCACCCAACTCACCTGAACATTCGCTTTCGTGTACTGCTTGGCATAGCGAAGAACAGCTTCATGGGTACCGGTCTCACCATACTGGTGATACCACTGAGTAAGTGTTGGGACACTGCTACTGCCACCACCACCGCTAGCTCCGCCACCACCCGTTCCCGCACAAGCCGCAAGAAGCGAGCCGCTAAGTGCGAGAGAGCCGCTATACTGGAGAAAACGCCGTCGTGTCAACGGGCTTGAAGGGATACGTGGGTCCTGTTCCATGGTTAGTTCTCCTTGTTTCATGGTACCTCATCATACCAACGTGGCCTAAATAGCAAATCATATGCGTAACGCCTAACAAGTAGGGACCTCAACAATCACTCTCCATAACATGGATGATACCTGAAAAGGTAGATAAAAGCAACTCTTATGCTTTAATTCATCATGGAAGAGCTCCTTGTCAAACGCTAGCATATCATATATACTAACTTTTGTCAATGATCGAAGTTAGTTTCAAAGGGGAAAAGATATGCAACAATCGCTCCAACCAATGGACCGCAATATGATGCGTGGAATGAATCAAAACATGCTACTCAATTTGATTCGTACCTATGGCCCCGTTTCACGAACGCAGCTCAAAAAGTTATCAGGTCTCAGTTTAGGAACGATTGTTGGGCTTACCGCTTCCCTGATCCAACAGCAACTTGTGACCGAGGTAGGCATGGCAGAATCGACAGGCGGACGCAAGGCAGAACTACTGGAAATCTATCCTGAAGGAGGATATGTGCTTGGCATTGATCTTAGAGAGCACAAAATTATAGGGGCGGCCTTAAATTTACATGGGCAGGTGGTATTTAGTGAGTCCTGGCCAGCCTTGTTACGCAACAATTCGTCTGAAGCGACTACGCTCATTGCGCGAGGAGTTGAAGCCTTTATTGCTCACTCCAATATCCCACCAAATAAAATTCTTGGCCTCGGTTGTGGCGTTTCTGGACCAGTCAACGCGCAAACAGGGATGAGTATCGATAGTTGGATATTGAACTGGCACAATATCGAACTTAGCAATCCGCTCAGCGAACGTCTCAATATGCCTGTTTTTGTAGATAATGCCGTCAATTGCTTTGCCAGCTACGAAAATCTTTATGGATATGGTCAAAAATATCGAGACTTTCTGCTGGTGACGCTCGGACGTGGTTTAGGGCTTGCTGTCGTTATTCACAATGATCTGTACCGTGGTGCTCAAGGCATGGGTGCCGAATTTGGGCACATTCCTTTTGAGATTACCGGGCGGCAATGCGAATGTGGTAATCAAGGTTGTCTCGAAGCCTATGTCGCTAATCATGGCATCTTTACCACGTACCGTGAACTTCTGCTGGCCATCGACAGCGGACAAGCGAGCGACAGGGACATTGATAGTGAAATGATTAATCGTTTCTTTGACCAAGCAGAATTGGAAGATCCGCTTATTCACAAGACATTTGAGCTCACCGGCCACTATTTAGGCATTGGGCTGGCAACCCTCGTGAATCTTTTCAATCCAGAATGCGTTATCATCAATAGTGTTGAAGGTCCATGGCTTGATCCTTTAATAGAGTCTGCACAAACCACTATGAAGCGGCACATTTTCTCAAAACTGGGTGACAACCTGGAATTTATTATTGAGCGAAACTCTACGTTAATGAATTGGGCACGCGGTGCGGGTTGTTTGGTGCTACGAGACTTCTTCTCTTCCCCAGCGAAAATATCATAGGCCCAGTGGGTGAGGATAGCAAAATGTCAACAGGCCACGCTCAATTGACATCCTGTGTGCCCTTGTGCTACATTGCCAACGGTTCTTCATTGTCCGTTTTCTAGTACTCGGCAACTTCCGCAGAAGGGACAGAGCATTGAACAATGTCAAAAATTACCTCATAGATATGGATGGCGTCATCGTACAGGGATCAACCCTAATCCCGGGAGCGAAAGAGTTTATACAACGGCTCCATGCACAAGCCATTCCTTTTTTAATTTTCACGAATAACTCGCTGTACACGCCACGCGACCTACAAATGCGCTTGCACTATATCGGTTTGGATATCCCTGCCGAGTCTATTTTCACGTCAGCATTAGCAACTGCACAGTTTTTACATGCGCAACGACCCAGTGGGCGCGCATATGTGATCGGCGAATCTGGTCTTACCACGGCCCTTCATGACATGGACTATATTCTCACCGACCAAGACCCCGAGTATGTCGTGCTCGGTGAAACATCGACGTACAGTTTTCAACGTATCACCCACGCCATACGTTTTGTCTTGGGTGGCGCACGTCTGATCGCGACCAACCCTGATGTGATTGGCCCCGGCGAGGGTGGCATCGTCCCCGGTACAGGCGCGGTAGCAGCTCTCATCAGCGCGGCCACGGGCGTGAAAGCCTACTTCGTCGGCAAGCCAAATCCTCTCATGATGCGTACAGCACTCCGTACCCTTAATGCCCATTCCGAGGATTCCGCGATGGTGGGCGATCGCATGGATACCGATATGGTTGCAGGCACTGAAAGCGGCTTACGCACTATCCTCGTGCTAACAGGCGTCACCAAGCGCGAACAGGTAGAACGCTATCCCTATCGTCCTACCTGGGTACTCGATTCGGTTGCCGATATTGAGGTATAAGTATTCACTTCACGTTCGCTAGAGTTGGAAGCCAAGCCTGTCGCGCAGATAATCGCGGCAGATCGTCAGGCTTTCCTTTGGCGTTGTGAGCGATACATCTATCTCTACCGTGATCCAATCCTGGTAATGCACATCCTGTAAGGCTTGCATAATTGGTTCGTAGTTGATGATACCCGTACCGAGTTCACAAAAAATAGGCAAGCGTTCAATGCCAGATTGCATGGCAAAGGTAGTGTTTCCTTGCCTTCGCTGCTCAATTACGCCCGCACGGAGGTCTTTGACATGCATATAGCGCATACGTTCACCATAGCGGCGAATCATGCGTGGTACGTCAATCTCAGCGGCAGTCAGATGCGCTGTATCAGGGCAAAAGAAGACGTAGCGTGAGTCTGTTAACTCCATTATGGCATCAATCTCTGACTCGGTCTCGATCTCCGTTCCCAAGTGTGGATGCACACAGGCCAGCACGCCGAGATCATAACAGGCACGCGCAGCCTCATTAATGGTCTGTGCAGCCTCACGCAAGGCCTCAGCGGAGGTTCCATTGGTCGCACGTGGGCCAGCAGGCCCAAAGACAAGACGATCAACTCCGATGGCTGCGAGAAAGCGTGCTAGGCGTGCGTTCGTGGCAATCACTGCGTCTCTTTGCGTGGGATCACTAAAACGCCCGCCACCATAGAGGGCAGAGAGACGTAGCTCAGAGCCAGCGAGCAGTTCGCGAAACGCTGTAGGATGCGCTTCATAGCCCAGAGCGACATCAGGAAAAGGCTCACAAGCACGAAATCCTAACGCTGAAACTTCGCGTAAGCCTTGCTCAAATTGCTTACCCCACGTAATCAAATGGCATGAGAGAGGATTAGTAGGCATCATGTTCCCCCTTGTTGTATACAGCTTTTGTTTACTATCATGCTTCACCGCTGAAGCATAGCACAAGGAAAGTGTATCATATATTTGGGGCGGCCCCGGTTTTCCCGGCTTTTCCATATGCAGGTTTCCAGGTTATGCTCTTTTTGTTACAATATCATCAGAGCATAAGATAAGAAAAGGGGAACATACCATGCAGCATGAAGGCCGTTCAATGCGAGAGCAAATTCTTGCCGCCGCTATTCAGTTATTCGCGGAATACGGGTATAACGCGGCCCCGTTGCGCGATATTGCTCGTATAGCGGGCATTCAAGCCGCAAGCATCTATCATCACTATCCCAACAAGCAAGCATTGCTGGTTGAGATTATGGAGACGTACATGCTGCGCCTCAACACGGCCCTAGAACACATCCTCAAAGAATACCATGACCCGCAACAACGTTTATATGCGGCTATCGCAAATCATATTCGCCTGCACACAAACCACAAAAATGAGTTCTTTATCATCGATACGGAGATTCGTGCATTGGAGGATAAGGAGCGTAGCTACATTCTGTCCTTACGCGATACTTATGAAACCCTCTTACAAACCATTCTACGAGAGGGTATGGAGCAGGGCATTTTTCGCCAGAGTGATGTGAAAGTCGTTTCATATGCCGTCATTGCTATGTGTACTGAAGTCGCCGCGTGGTTTCGTCCCGATGGTCGCTTAAGCGTTCAACAAGTCATTACTATTTATAGCCAGCTGATTACGCAAGGCTTGCTAGCATCCCCTCAATAGCAGTGTGTCCCTACTAAAGCGTTCCACTTCGTGCAAGAGTAGTTCAATCTTGCTATTTTTGACAGAAGACAAGACAGAATAGTATTTTACGTGCTATCATGTCATCGGAAAGAAAAGCACTGCCATTTTTATGCTTCAAGAAAAGAAATACGCCAACAAATTGCCAAGATTCATTGTAATCGCTCTTCTCTCGCTACTGATGATATTCGGTGGTATTACTTTGCTTGTGTTCAAAATACGAGAAAACCCGGTGGGCAATGTCCAGAAGAACCACCCCAAAAGTACCAAGATGGTGCCAACGCTTTCGACAGCTACGCTAACACCACAACCACTTTTTATAGACAACTTCCTTGATAACAAAAAGGGCTGGTATATTGGGAGTGTGGGTGGTTATACACGTTTGCTCGCTAGCAATGGCTTAACCTTAACCGACACGAATCATAAAGTGCTCACGGAAAGCTTGCCTACCAATGTGCTATTTGATGATTTCATCATCACGACGACCTTAACGCTACAAGATGCAGATAAGAATGACAGCGCGGGCTTATACATACGTGGAGACAGCAACCTCGATCATGATTACAGGATTGAGCTCTTTGGCAACAATACCTATGCCATTAGCAAAGAGTCGTTAGACAGCACAAATCAGCCACAAATTACCTATCTCATCAGACCAACCCATGATGGCGCACTCAAACCACCCGGTCAGCAGAATATCCTCGTTGTCACGATGAACGGGTCGGTACTTACCTTGCAAGTGAACGGTGTGGTTGTCAACACTATCATCGACGAGGACTACACACGCGGCCAAATTGCGTTGTTTGTTGCTAATGGCAACACTTCACAAGGCGTTACCGCTTTATTTAGTAGTATTAGCGTCTATCCAACAGGAAGCCGAGCACCAAAGTAATATGCAACTCCCGCCTGATCTACAGCACGCCTTAGCAGAAACGCTCAGTACTACACTGCTCAAAAATATGGCTCAAGCGGCAGAAAAGCTCTCGCAACGCTATCGCAGCGGCCACGCACTCAACACCGCACAACAACCAAGCTTTTTACACTCCGAACAGGATATTCTTGCCTATGCAGCTTACCGCTTCCCCGCGACATTTGCCGCCATCTCTGCCGCCCTGCTACAGATACGTCATGCCCGCAAACCCGACTGGTACCCACACACACTGCTCGATGTGGGGGCAGGACCGGGCACAGCAACATGGGCGGCAACACAGGTTTGGCCTGAAATGACGCATGCCACGCTCTATGAACACAATCGCCACATGCTCGACTATGGCAAGAAACTCGCGACCCATGCCCAATCCTCAGTTCTCAGGCAGGCGACATGGCAACAAGGAGATATCACAACAGCAGCCACAACACAGCTTGGCTCTTATGAGCTTGTGATTGCAGGCTACCTGCTGGGAGAGCTTCCCCGCACGCTGCACACAGCACTCATTGACACACTGTGGGCCAGCACAATGGATATCTTGTTGCTGATCGAGCCTGGCACGCCACGAGGGTTCTCGCTCATCAGAGCGGCACGGGCTCAATTGCTCGACCAGGGAGCGTTCATGCTCGCACCATGCCCACACCAAGAGGCTTGCCCCATGCCGAACAATGATTGGTGCCATTTCGCGCAACGCATCACGCGCACACGCCTCCAGAGAAACGTCAAGGGGGCAGAGTTGGCATACGAAGATGAGAAGTTCTCCTATTGCGCCCTCTCTAAACAAAGCGGCTCTGCCATCACTGGCCGCGTGCTACGCCATCCCCAGAAGCGCAGTGGTCACATCCACCTGGAACTCTGTACTCCTACTGGTTTACAGCGTATCATAGCAACGAGAAGTCAGCGCACCGCCTATCGTGAGGCACACGACATCCAATGGGGCGATGCCATCGGCGAAAGTCTTAGCGCGTTACTCGCGGCCACCCCAGAAGAATAGCACACTGTGACTTTTTCGAGAGCATTATGCATACACATGTAACACGTTTGTGAACCCATCATTGTATCCTTGAAACAAAACACAGGTTTTATTACTTACTCCAAGGAAGGAGCCATATCATGTTTCAAAGGATTCTCGTTCCACTTGATGGATCAAAACGTGCCGAGCAAGCCATACCCGTCGCAGCAAAAATTGCCCGAGAAGCAGGTGGCTCACTTGTACTCTTGCGTGCCATCACTGCGCTAACCAACTTCACAGGATACTCTATGGAGTCTTCGATCATGGCTGAGGACGTGATCACACAAAATACCGTGAAAGCCAGGGAATATCTTGCTAGCATTGCTAAATCTGCCGCTCTCGCAGGCATTCCAACCACAGTAGAAGTACCGTTAGGCGACGCCGCATCAGCCATCTTACCCACCGCAAGCACACTCAATGTAGACATGATCGTGATGTGCAGCCATGGCGATACTGGTTTTAAGCGTTGGATATTGGGCAGCGTGGCCCAGAAGATTGCTCGCCACAGCACTATTCCAGTCCTCATTCTCCATGAACACGCAGGCGTCCCAAGCGCTCTGCATCCAGCTGGGAAACGTCCAGTGCAGATTATGGTCTCACTAGATGGCTCCCCACTCGCGGAGAATGTGTTGTTACCGGCAGCTTACCTGAGTGCGGCCCTCTCTGCTCCATCACACGGCGCACTCCATCTTGTGCAAGTCTTGCGCTTCCACGAAATCGAAGTGTATAGCCAGAACCAGCCGATCGTGCAGGTGAAAGAGCAGTTGATTGCTGACACGAGAGCGTACCTCATGTCTGTTGAGAAACGCTTACTGGAGGATGAAGAAACCGCCAAGTTGCACCTGAATATCACATCCTCGATCATTCTTGAACGCGACGTGGCCGAAACGCTGATTGGTGTCGCGGAAGCCGGAGAAGATGACGAGCAGGCAGATAGCTTTACAGGCTGCGATATTCTGGCAATGGCCACCCATGGCTGTGGTGGTCCACAGCGCTGGCTTGTGGGCAGCATCACAGAGCGTGTGCTTAGCTCAACGCGGCTCCCAATGTTGATAGTGCGTCCTCAACCCGCGGTAAGCGAGCAACAGGAACAGGCTCCCCAAAAGAGTCAGGCCGTTGTGGAAATAGATGCGACATCATGGGTCGGCTTGTTATAACTGCATAAGAATGAGCACAGAACTGCTCTACATCGCGATGTAGAGCAGTTCTGTGCTCATTCTTATTTTCTTAGGCAGTACCGAAGGATAGCCTCAATTCTTTGAGCCATCTCCTATACGCAATCGCCGTGCGGTCAGAGCGCAGATGCAATTCTGCTTGCAGGTCGAGCGGCAACAACTCAGGGCGTTGTGACTCCACGATGGGAATATCCTGCTTGATAATCACATCCTGGAAATCTCTGATTTGCTGCTCGCTCAGATCACTATAATCCATGGCAACATACATCCAGACCGTCGAGATATGCTCCGCAACGGGCGTCACAGTGAAATACATCGCAAAACGTGGACCCTGCGAGGATTTAATAAAGTAGGCAGTTAATGGCCGTAAGACCTTATAGGTGTAGCTTACGCGCGCCCCTTTTCCTGTGCCGTCGGGATCTGGTTGCCATACCGTAATATCGCTGGCTACCACCCCCTCCGGCGTGATGATCGCCTCATAATCATTCACATCAGGGAAGGCGGGATCACCTAGCAGGCCGTTATGCACAAAAGGGAAATGTGTTACATCCAAAAAGTTTTCTATTGCCCTCGGCCCGCTCGCGTTCATTTGGTAGGGACCACAATGCACCTTGCGGAACGCTTCATCATCCGTTCTCTGCTCTATGGACATTTAGTCCAATCGTCAGTTCTTGGTTCCTCGTAAGCCGTTTCACTACAAGTTTCCTCATAGCCAGAGCGTCCTACTCCCCAAGCGTTTGTGTTCCCCTGGAACTCAGGGTACATAT